>NZ_JAPPTM010000031.1:0-41743 GCF_027587105.1 Vibrio sp. RW | reverse complement strand
GATTTAGGTCATGGTTTTTTGGTAATTAAATCTATTGGATGATTGTTGACGTTGTATACTAGTTGTCGCCTAAAGTGATTTTTAGTTACTTTAGACTTTGTTTCCTAATTATTAATTAAATAGGAAAGTTAATAATTGAGTTGATTGCTAAACGAGCGGTATCGTTTTAGGTATATTAATATTGTCAGCTTATCTAATAAATTAATGCTGTGGATATTAATTATTGGTGAATTTAAAAACGCTAGTATGTGTATCCCGTTATTCGTTGACGTTTGGGTTATTAGGGATAAATTAAACTTAAGTGTTATGACCGCCTGGAACGATGAAGGCCATAAATAGCGTGGTCAACGATGCGACCATTCAAGTTTTCGTCACGAGTGATGATGCCTTCTAATGTGAAATGTAAGCGCTCACAAACCTTACGGCTGCTTTGGTTACCTGTTGCCGCTGATATCTCGACCTTTTCCATATCTAACTTATTAAAAGCAATATCAATCAACTTCTCGACCACACGGGTAACAATCCCTTTTCCTTGGTACGGTTCAGACAGCCAATAGCCTATCGTGACTTTCTGCTTGTTGTGATCAATGGTGTTGAAGCTACAGTTACCGACGATATTATCTTTATACACAATCGCACAGGTCATGCTTTGGCCTTCTGCGTAATCGTGCAGCGAACGTTGGATGAAGATCCTAAAATCTTGCTCGGTTTTACAATGTGGCGGCCACGCAAGCCATTGGCTCAGGTACTCATTCTGGTTTTGTGAGATGTCCGCGTAATGAGAAGCGAAGCTCTCTTCAACCAATGCAATGGATAGTTCGTTATCGATAACTGCTTTAAACATGTCTTTCCTTTTCTTATGATTGCTGATTTCTGTCAACCTTGGTCGGTAGGATATAGTGCTGCATGATTTTTAATATGCAACATATTGTGGCACGAATTTTTCGTTATACGTTAAATCTATCACGAAACTCATTAAACCTTACAATAGTTGTGTATATAATCATTAACTATGCATTAGTATTGGCAGATTAAATATATAAAAACTATAAAAATTCTAGGCTTAATTAATGAATCAACATTGCCAGGACGTAACCGTAGACTTAAGGAAGGCTCTATTTGGTATTGCTAAGGCGCTTGATAACGTCGGTTTTGAAAGCAAAAATCATGGACAAAGAGTTGGTTACATAGCGTATCGATGCGCTCTGAGTGTCGGGTGGGAAGAGGAGCAGGCGCAACTAGCATTCTCGTTGGGGTTAATTCACGACTGCGGCGTATCGCAAATTGATGAACACCTCAGTTTGACCTCTGGTTTCGTGCCAGACTCAAGTTACCACCATTGCCAAAAGGGTTATCAAATTCTAAAAGAGTGCCCAGTTCTTTCTATATTCGCTAAGCCGGTGCTTTATCATCATACTCCTTGGGTTGAGCTTAAGGCGATGCCGATCAGTGAGTTAGAAAAGGAATTGGCCGCTATCGTGATGCTGGCCGATAGGGTGGACTACCTTTACGGCATCACCTCTTCTGATCGTTATGGGAACCTAACCCCAGATGGTAAGGCAATCATCATTGAGCGTTTGACCGAGCAAGCTAATGAGATGTTCGAGACCAACCTTGTACAACACATGTGTGAGTTGGTCGATCTGGATGATTTCTGGTTTTCGATGGAGCTCCCTTACATTGAAAACATGAGAGATAACTTTGAGCCTGTGCCATTTTTCTCCCAAAAAATGTCATTGAATGAGACGGTTGCCTTTGCTGAGTTTATTGCCAATGTCGTTGATACAAAGAGTTCATTTACCTTTAGGCACTCTTTGAAAGTCGGACAGCTTTCTGAGTATTTAGCAAAACAACTGGGTTACTCACACACAACTCAGCGAAAACTTTATCTGGCAGGTTTGGTTCACGATATAGGTAAGCTGCAAACACCAAATGAGATTCTTCATAAATATGATTTGCTGACAGACGAAGAGTATTGCTGTATTAAGCGACATGCAACGGACACTCGATTTGCGTTACAGGAATTATTTAGCTCGCCCCAGATCTGTCAGTGGGCATCAAACCATCATGAAAGATTGGATGGTTCTGGTTATCCGATGGGAAAAACAGCTGAACAATTGGATCAACCCAGTCGGATTATTGCGGTAGTGGATGTGTTCCAAGCGCTAACTCAGTCTCGTCCTTACCGACAGGGCATGACATTAGAAGAGTCTTTAAACATGTTGGCTGACCTTGTTGAAAATCATAAGTTGGATCGAGAAGTGTTTGAGTGCCTAAAAAAACACTCGGAATACTGCTTTGAATTATCAACAGATAAAAGAATGTACGCGTTTTAGCGTTAGCGAGTACTTTTGGGGTGTGATGCCTTAAACCAATTTAGATGAAAATGACTCATCAGAAACAGAAAGCGATAGCCGAGACTATCGCTTTTTTAATGGGGGTCTATCAGATCAATATCAGGATCGTTAGAGCAAGGTTAGTATCGTTTTAAGATCTCGATGATCGCTTGCGCTGTTTCCGCGGCGATAATGGCATCTATGTCATCATCATTTTGGAACAACTCTGATAGTGCCATTATAGTCTGGATATGGCTGTCTGAATCCATTGCCGCCAGAGTAATTGAAAGGTAAACGTCTCCGTTGTCTTCTGACTCTAAATCAACACCGTGTTTAAATACCGTCACTTGCAGTGATGCTTCGTTCACACCATCTTCAGGACGAGCATGAGGCATTGCAATCTTTGGCGCTAGAACATAATACGCGCCAATATCTTTGTGCTTTTGCTTGATAGCTTCAACATAGCTAGCTTCGATTTTGTTGCTTGCTAGCAATGTTGAACATGTTACATCAATTGCTGCATCAACCGTTAGGTTCTCTTCAGAGTTGATGATAACGCCTTGGTTACCAATTAAATCGAATAGGCTCATGAAACAATCCACCCTAGGATAAGACCAACAACACCGAAGTCGAAGTCAGCAAACGTTGTTGCTTCAAGACCAAGGCCACCCAGTACAGGAAGCAGTAGCATAGGTAGGAAAGAGATACACAGACCTTGCGTGAATGAACCTAGAATTGCACCACGTAGACCACCTGTTGCGTTACCGTAAACACCAGCAGCGCCACCGACGAAGAAGTGAGGAACAACGCCCGCTACAATGATTGTCCAACCAAGCGCGCCTTGAACTGCCATTGCTAGTAGACCAGCAGCGAAAGAACAAAGGAAACCGATAAGTACCGCGTTTGGCGCTACAGGGAATACCATAGGGCAATCAAGAGCAGGTTTTGCGCCCGGTACGAGTTTGTCAGAAATCCCTTTGAATGCAGGAACGATTTCAGCAATCAGCATCTTCACACCTTGCAGTACGATGTAAACACCACCGGCAAACACAAGAGACTGCATGAAGGTGAATACTACCCAGTTTTGACCGTTTGATATTGTTTCTACAAACTCACCGCCAGCAATAATTGATGCAAGCATGAAGAAGATAGCCATTGTTGTTGCTACTGCAACTGGCGTATCACGTAAGAACATCAGGCTTTTTGGAACTTGGATGTCTTCCGTTGTTTTCGATGTGTCGCCGAACTTACTGCCAATGAAACCCGATACGATGTAAGAAAGGGTAGAGAAGTGACCAATAGCCAGTTGATCCGTACCCATCACTTTCTCTGTGTACTTTTGGCCTAGTGCTGGCATCACAACCATCAGTGTGCCCACAATGAGCGAGCCGATTGCTACTAGAGCAGTGCCTTCAATATTTGCTGTAGACAAAATTACGGCTACTAGCATAGACATGAACATTGTGTGGTGACCCGTTAAGAAAATATATTTTAAAGGAGTAATACGAGCCAATAAAATATTCACAACGAATGCGAAGAACATAATTAGAGCCATTTCGTAACCGAATGCTTCTTGTGCTAGTGCAACAATTGCTTCGTTATTTGGAATAACACCACTTACGCCGAAAGCTTCAGTAAATACAACCGAAAAGTTATTTAGTGCGCCAACAAGAGCGCCTGCACCAAAACCTAAAATTAGGAAACCCATTACGGTTTTAATGGTACCTTTAAGAATGGTAGAAATATCGGCTTTCTGAGCAACTAGGCCAATGAAAGCAATTAAACCTACCATGATCGCTGGCTCTTTTAATAAGCCGAGCATGAACTCGAAAAAGTTTTGCATAATTTTGACCTTACATGAAAGTTTTTAGTTGTTCTTCGATTGATGCTTTGTCAAAAATATTTTTAAGGCTGATGATGTTCTCTTTACCAGCGTCTTTTAGTTGGTTTGCAACGTCTGTTGCTGCTACCCAAATGTCGGCATTGCTTGATGCAGAAGATGATAGATCTTCGTGATCAACTTCTGCTTCAAAACCAATTTTCTTAGCCACTTCTTTTACTGCCATTTCCATCATTAGAGAAGTACCTAGGCCGTTACCGCAAACTACAAGAATCTTTTTCATAATATTTGTCTCAATTGGATTTTAGGGGTTGAGAAACTTCGTTCTCTTATTGTGTGAGAGCATAGTAATGGAAATATTCAGATTTCAATAAGATCTCCATCACAAAGCTAAAATGATATTGTGATGGAGATCTCGTTAATTTGCGGTAAAGATCCAGAGTGAGACTTTGATCAAATTTAACTTTTCACTCGAATATGCAACGTATTTTATTGAGAAAGGAAGGCTTAATTAATTTTGACGCTAGGATATAAATATTTAGAGGTTTAATTTCAGAAAATGAGTAATTAATCGTATCGACCGTAATCGGTAAGCATTTTCTTAAGCATGCTATTAACGTCTTTGGTCTTTTTATTTCTTTTTGTCAGCTGGCTAAGCGAAGTCGGTTTTGGCGATGCAACATTTTCACTGTCGACGTCTTCAGTCTTATCTTTCATTTTTTGTACTGCGGGCAATAGCATTCTAATTTCTTCATTATTAGCATTCGTCAGTACAACAATATTTTCAGATTCGACTTGGGTGATAGTAAGAATACCGTGTTTTACAGATTCAACTTGTTCACCAATCATAATTGACTCAGGTGCAACAGAGCGATCGGTAAGTTGGCCTGTACGTAACTTCGCCGCACTAATAGCGCGGATATTTCCGGTGTTTTCAAACGCGACAATAACAGTGTAGGTATTATAATATTCAACGACTGTCACATAGCCGTGTCTATTTGTTTTGAACCTAGCTCCATTGTTCATGTCGTGCGGAGCTTCCATTTTCTTCACGTGTTTCCTCTCTTTGTTTTGATGGCCGTTATATCTAATCAGCTCTAATTTTTATAGATAATGAATGGGTAAGATAATACAAAGTATATACGCATCTAAACTTAAGATGAATCTTGAAGTGGCGGTAAATGAGGCACAACACAGAAAAGGGGGGAATAATTACACAAAATTAACTGCACAATTAATCTGCTTGCTACAAGGGTTAAACATATCGCGCTCATTTCATAAACCTTATTTACAAGTGACTCTTAGGTGGTTTTTATTGGGTGCTTTATCAATAAGTGTAGGTAAATATGTGATGAAATCGACATTGATAGGAGTTTTATAAATTATTGATTTAATGAATGTTTACTGGTTACGTTGGTTTTTGTTAGAACACCACCTTCAAAAAATAAGATAGGTAAATATCATGAAAAAACTCGTCAGTTTGCTGCTCGTTGCAGTATCGCTTGGGCTTTCCGGCTGTGCAACCGTATTAACTGCGGAACAAAGTGCGCCGCAATTGAGTGTGGTTCCACAAGAAAAAGCGCTGACTATTGCTGTTATTGATAAGCGTCCATACGTTTTAGAACAAGATAAAGAACCAAAGTTTGAGGGAATCATTCGCAGTTCATTGGGGATACCTTATTCATACAATACGGCGACTCAGCAACCAATGTCGCAGTTTTTGACGGATAGGCTCGTTGCAGGCTTAAAGAATCAGCAAGTGACGGTGGACTCAGTCGAGACGACACCAAACGAAGACATAACTAAAGTCGTTGAGCAGATGAAAGCGTTCGACAATAAATCTATGATGTTCGTTTTGAATGAATGGAAGTATGATTTCCACGCGTTCACAGACAACTCTTGGTATAACGTCAATGTGATTATTTATGATGAAGCCGGTAAGAAGTTACTGAGTAAAAACTTCCAAGGTGAGAATGATGTTCCGGATGGCGGCGCGATTATCAATGAGATGCAGCTTATCTACAAACAGCGTTTTGAAGAAATCTTCCAAGATGTTGAAGTAAAAAGTGCTTTGCTAAACTAGTTACTGGTGCTCCTATTCTAGAAAAGCCACGTGCTGTGGCTTTTTAGCTAAATCATAGATCTAGTTAACTTATTTTTAACTGTCCCAGTAGATCTCTCCGATAAGCATCCCGTTTTGCACAATTCTTAACCGCGCGAACGTTTGCGTTAAAAAATGTGATGCAAGTCTCACTTAACTGTTTATACTTCTCTTCCGGTTTTAAGCCGGTGCTTAGCCAATACAAGCCGTCACATGGATATGTGAATGACCCCACGGACCGGACCAGCTACGTTCCACTGCTTGTATAAGGTGATTCTTACATGAACAACTCGTTGTTACATTCGCTAACTCTGTTAGCTCCTTCATCGCGTAGCGTGTTGCTTGCGGTTCTTTGTCCTGTTCCTTTGATGTCATTTGCTTGGCTCATGTTCACTCTATAAGGATTACTAGGACACATTATGAATATTCTATTTGGTTTTGTCGGTGTTATTGCACTGATTGCTTGCGCGTACCTGTTATCTGAAAGTCGTTCTTCGATTAACTGGAAAACGGTCTCTCGTGCTCTATTACTTCAGATTGGCTTTGCTGCTCTAGTATTGTATTTCCCATGGGGACAGTTGGCGTTAACAAGCCTAAGTAATGGCGTTTCTAGCCTGCTTGGTTTTGCAGACGCTGGTATTGCTTTCCTTTTCGGTGACCTTGCTACTGAAGGCTTCATTTTCGCAGTTCGCGTACTTCCAATTATCATCTTCTTCAGTGCTTTGATCTCTGCGCTTTATTACTTAGGCATCATGCAGAAAGTGATTCAAATCTTAGGCGGAGCGGTGCAAAAACTGCTGGGTACAAGTAAAGCTGAATCTTTGGTTGCAACCGGTAATATCTTCCTTTCTCAGGGTGAGTCTCCTCTTCTTATTCGTCCATTTTTAAAATCTATGACTCGTTCTGAGCTGTTTGCTGTAATGGCGGGTGGTATGGCGTCTGTTGCGGGTAGTGTACTTGGTGGCTATGCAGGATTAGGTGTTGAACTTAAATACCTTATTGCAGCAAGTTTCATGGCGGCTCCAGGTAGCCTATTGATGGCGAAGATCATTGTTCCTGAGCGCAGCACACCAAGCGATTACGAACACATTGAGCTAGATAAAGCTGACCAAAGCAATGTGATTGATGCATTGGCAAGCGGCGCGATGAACGGTATGAAAGTCGCAGTGGCTGTCGGTACTATGTTGATTGCATTCGTGAGTGTGATTGCGATGGTGAACACGGGCCTAGAAAGTCTAGGTGAGACGTTCGGTTTTGCGGGTATTACGCTGCAAGCTATCTTCGGTTACCTGTTCTCGCCGCTAGCGTGGCTGATTGGTATCCCGAGTGATGAAGTGTTGATGGCGGGTTCTTACATCGGTCAGAAGATTGTAATGAACGAGTTTGTTGCTTTCATCGACTTCATTGAGAACAAAGCGCTGTTATCTGAACACAGCCAAGTGATTGTGACATTTGCTCTATGTGGCTTCGCTAACATTGGCTCTATCGCGATTCAACTGGGTTCTATCGGTGTGATGGCGCCAGAGCGTCGTGCTGAAGTAGCTAATTTAGGTTTGAAAGCGGTAGTTGCTGGTACGTTAGCAAACCTAATGAGTGCATGTTTAGCGGGTATTTTTATCCTGCTTTAAGCTCGGCTCAGTAAAAGCGATTAGATTCGTAAAAGCGGAGACCTTGCTTACGGAGTTTACGTAAGAAGGGTGTCCGCTTTTTTGTGCCTGCTTGTTAAGTTGATTCAGATTCAAACCACTACTTTCATTGCTCTGTCGTATGCTAGCCTCACTCGGAAGAGTAATAGAGCAAGCCCATTTTATTCGATATACTTGAATATCATTAGGTTGCGATTAATTACATTCAGTTTCGGTCAAGAACATCCGGTTTCGATTTAGAACATTCGGTTTGACCAGAACAAAAGCAACCAAGTCCAATAAATCAAAGGTCTCCCCATGAACATGCGCGTTCTTATCGGTCTTATCACCGCCTTTATCGGCTTGTTTGCGATGGTTTATCTTATTGCGGGTGGTACTCAGTTTCCTATCTCTCAGTGGCCACAAGAGGCTTATCTCGGTTTGGTGTTTAGCGTCGTGTGGGGCACTGGCGTAGCGGCATCGGTGGCGTACTTTTTCTCGGCATTGGTGTTTGTGACTATTGCTGTGGTTTGTTATGCGATTGGTTATAAGATCGGTGGGCTCTTCTTTTCAAGTTCTAAAGCTTAATATCATTAAGGTATGCGGATGTTCACTGAAGTGGGACAGATTTGAATGCACTGGCGCGACCGTTTTAAGGTGTACTGGTATCACCGAAAGCAAACCAATCGTTGGCAAGGGGATAAGGCAAAGTCTTTAGGCTGGATCAACGAAGAGAGCCAATTATGTCGCTTCGAAGTCATCGCACGCTCGGCCGACTTTGAGAAGAAGAGTGTTTTGGATTTGGGCTGTGGCTATGGAGAGTTGTTCGAACTGCTCGACAGTATCTATCGTATTCAATCGTACACAGGCGTTGACCAACACGCCGATTTTCTCAAAAAGGCCAAGCAAAATTACACCGAGGCTCGCTGCCAATTCATTGCGGGTGATATGAGTAAGATGAACCTAGAAGCGCACGATGTGGTTATCGCCAGTGGCTCACTGAATTATATCTCTCGTGACTCCGACTATCTGACGAACATGATTACTCGTATGTTCGGGCTAGCGAATCAGACTGTGATTTTTAATCTGCTCAATTCAAGCCAATATCCTTCGCGCAATACCTTGATGAGTTATCACCCTCAAGGCGTTTATCGTTTCTGTAAAACGCTGTGTGATGATGTTTCCTTGATAGAAGGCTATGCAGAAGGGGATTTCACGATAGTGATGAACAAAGCTGTGTCAGGAGCATGATGTCGTTTTTATCTTAATACGAATACTGATGTAGTAAACAGTAAAAAGCCGCAGGCCTCGAAAGGTATGCGGCTTTTAAATTCTGTAGGTAAACCTTGGAGTTTCTATTTACTCAATGGTTGGTTTTCAATGAGCCCGTAAGGAATCGTTTTAAACACTTTAGGGTTGCCCTTGAACGTCGGTGCTTCGTTCACTTGCTGCCAATCGAGCAGCATGATTGCCAATACGTTGCGGTGTTCACCGTACTCAAGATCAAAATCACCCGTGATAGACGGGATCATCCCATGCTTCTTGTCGATAGAGGCTTGGATAGCGAGTCGAGTTTTCTCGACAACTGGGTCATCTTCTAGACCTGCAAGTAGGAAGGTTAATCCAACCTCTGCAATTACATCTTCTTTTGCACGCAGCAGAATCGTATCGATGTTCTCTCTAAAGTAATCGTAGATCCATTGGTGCTCTTGCTCGCTTACTTGGTGTTGGTAGTATTCCGAATCACCGAAGATCACATGTGTCATACCATAGATCTTATTACCGTATTGCTGGCTTGATAGCTTCTTGTCTTTGTCGTCTGGATAGGTTTTTTTGAACGTGTCGACGAACTCATCAACGACATCTTGCTCACCCAGTTGGCGCAGCCAATAAACCTGATTAGCTAATTGTGCCGCCCAGGCTTTTATCATGTCTTCATTGGTCACGTAGCGTAAAAAGTCATAGCGACGAATGATTTCGCGTAGCTTGGCATCGTTCTTGTGTTCTAAACCGTACTCATTTGCACGTGCCATAGAGCCGAGAAGGTCCACACCAAGATATAGGTATTCGGGCATGTGTTGGGTTACGTTGTAGCGCCGGGTACTGCGCTCATCGTTGTCATCAATATAAGAGGCAACACGCTGCTTTGAGTAAAGTACAATCTGTTCCATGGTGTGAACGTCATTAGACAAGCGGTTTAGTTTACTCGCAACACGCGCCATATCACTCCAAACAGCGGCAGCATATTTATCGTCTAATGTTTGTCGATACATCCGTAACCCATAGTGACCTTCCTTGAAGGCGGGCAGAGTATAAAGTTGGCTTTCGTAGGTGGTACGAATGAGGTCAGCAGACTGCTTGAAAAGTGGTTCATGAGAAAGAAGAGCATCGGCTTGTGATTGAACACTCGGTACGTTTTCTTTTTGAGAATTGTCCTCTGCATAAATGGTAAAAGCAACTGATAGCAATATGCATAGTAGTGTAATTTTTAGCTTCATACGTAAGGTACCAAGTGATTAATGGTGTATATAAAATAACAGTGATGAATTCTTTCATGTGAAATTTTGGTCAGTACAATGTAAGCTTTATTAAGATTGTTTGATTGGATAATCAGTGTTGTTGACGAGAGTGTCAGTGATGAATGACTCAATAATTAATGGAGACTCTCCATTAAGTGTGGATTTTTAATGACTTGGCGGCATAATGATGGATTAGTCAGAAATGAGCCGATTTAAGGCAGTAAATAGAACAAAAGTGTTAGAGGTTCGTGAATGCCCAATCGTTCTAGCAAGCAATGGCCTGCCAAATTATTATCTTTGTTATTTTTTGTAGTGATAGTGAGTGCTATCGAAGCGTTTCACGCCAAGCAGTTAACCTTTTTGAAAAATGAATCTTATTCTGAGGCAAAGAGACAACTGGCTATTATTCGATCGAGCATAGAAGCTAGGATCGTCTCGGATATGTATATTCTCAACAGTTTCTCGACTATTGTGACTATCAACCCCGATGGCGGCCAAAAAGATTGGGAGCGGATTGCGCAAAATATTATTCGAGATGCTTCCCACATTCGATTGATTGCCTTAGCTAAAGATGATGTGCTTAATTTCGTTTATCCCATGGAAGGTAATGCGCAGGTCCTGGGTATTGATTATCGCGACCACCCAGTTCAATGGGAGTCGATTGAGATCGCTCGTAATATCGGTCATACATTTATCGCAGGCCCGTTTGAGCTGTTTCAAGGTGGGCAAGCACTCATTACACGAACACCTATCTTTCGAGATCCTCCCTTCTATCAAAATTACTGGGGTGTTTCCAGTGCCATTATTGACTTAGATGAATTATTTGAAGACGTCGGTATTGGTGAGATCGAAAATAAATATGAGCTCGCAATTCGTGGCGATAACAGTTCAGGGAAGAATGGCGATGTCTTCTATGGCGAACAAGACGTATTTGATAATGCGTTTGCTACAGAGCAAGTGAACTTCCCTTATGGTGGTTGGTATCTTGCTCTCTCTGGAAATGAAAATGTATTGATGGACGTCCCTTGGTACCGAACTCAAGCCGTAAGGTTGGTGAGCTACACTATAACGCTTGTGTTAGTGATAGCCTTTTTTACCATCTATCGCTTGTATCGTATTGCAGATAGCCGCTCAATGCATGACGAGTTGACGATGCTGCCGAATCGTAGATACTTCATGTACAGCTTGAAACAGGTCTTTAAGGGCACTCAAAAACAAGGGACAAGGACCTTTGCCGTTGTCAATATTGATCTAGATGGATTTAAAGCGATCAACGACACTTATGGTCACCTAGCCGGTGATCAAGTATTAGTCGAATGTGCTAAGCGTATTAAAAGTGAATTGCGTGTCTCAGACATTGTCGCAAGGATCGGCGGGGATGAGTTCTTAGTTTTGCTACCGCGTATTATCGATGATGAACATGTTTCGTCGATTGTTACAAAGCTTCGAAGGGCGATTTGCACGCCTCCAGTCGTCTATGAGACGCACTCTATTTATCTTCGGATCAGCGTAGGTTGGGTTACTCACAATAGTAACTACAATGATGTCGATGCTCTTTTGAAAGCGGCTGATGAAAAAATGTATGAGCAGAAGCGACAAGCTATCTAGGTTGAATCTGAGCTGTGATTAGAATTTAGTTGCTGAATGTGGGGAAAAGCCTCAGAATACCGCGTTTTGCTTCTATCAATCTAATTGATAAGCAAAAGCTGTAGCAACGATTTCTTTCTATTACGTTGCTCATATTAAATGTTATTCAACTGAGAAAATAATCTATGAGTTTTACCTCCCTTGGCCTTTCTGAACCGATCCTTAAAGCAATTGAAGCACAAGGTTACGATAAGCCATCACCAATCCAAGAGAAAGCGATACCTGCTGTCCTAAAGGGCAAAGATGTAATGGCCGCTGCTCAAACAGGTACAGGTAAAACTGCTGGCTTCACGCTACCTATTCTTGAAATTCTATCAAAAGGTCAACGCGTTCGTCAGAACCAAGTTCGTGCGCTAGTGCTAACGCCAACTCGTGAACTTGCTGCACAAGTGAATGGTAGCGTAGTTAAGTATGGTATTAATTTACCTCTTACTTCTACCGTTGTATTTGGTGGCGTAAAAATTAACCCTCAGATGCAAAAACTGCGTAAAGGCAGTGATGTGCTGGTGGCAACACCGGGGCGTCTACTTGATTTATATAACCAAAATGCGGTGCGCTTTGATCAGTTAGAGATCCTTGTGTTAGATGAAGCTGACCGTATGCTAGACATGGGGTTCATTCGCGATATCCGCAAGATCTTAGCTTTTTTGCCTAAGAAACGTCAAAACCTACTGTTCTCAGCAACGTTCTCTGATGATATTCGTGGCTTGGCTAAAGGCTTAGTAAACAACCCAGTTGAAATATCGGTAAGCCCTGCGAACTCAACCGCGAAAACCGTTGAGCAAAGTATTTACCCAGTAGATAAAAAGAAGAAAGGCCCAATGCTAGCGAAGTTAATCAAAGATAATGATTGGCGCCAAGTGTTGGTATTTAGCAAAACTAAGCACGGCGCCAATAAACTGGCTCGCTTTTTAGAAGAACAGGACATTACTGCAGCTCCTATCCATGGTAACAAGAGCCAGGGGGCTCGTACTAAAGCCTTAGAAAACTTTAAATCAGGCAAGGTACGGGTACTAGTAGCGACTGATATCGCGGCGCGTGGTATTGATATCCCGCAACTGCCTCAAGTCGTTAACTTCGATCTTCCACATGTATCTGAAGACTATGTACACCGTATCGGTCGTACTGGCCGTGCTGGTGAAGTAGGTAAAGCTATTTCACTCGTTTGTGCAGATGAAGTGGGCGAACTGTTCGGTATTGAGCGTCTTATTCAGCAAGTGCTAGAGCGTCGTGAACTTGAAGGCTTCTCGCCTGTAAACAAGTTACCTGAATCACGATTGGATACGCGTCCTATCAAGCCTAAGAAACCGAAGAAGCCTCGTGAACACTCTGATGGTCAACGTTCTGGTGAGAATGCTCGTGGACATAAGCCAGCGAGTAAAAACAAGCGCCACGTGCCGGGTTCTGGATCTGCGCCAAAGCGTAAGCCAAACACAGCTAAGAAAGCGCTAGATAGTAACTCAGCGACTGCAGCTGATGATAAATCAGTAAGAAACAATGGCAATAACTTTAAGCGTGGTAATGCTGGCAGAAGCTCTGAGAAAAATACTAACTCAAGTACTCAAAACGGTGCTGTTAAACCTAAGAAATCAGGTGATGGTGCGGGCTATGGTTCTGGACGTTCATTAAATAAACCAACTTCTAAATCGTCAGTGAATAAACCGTCTGGTAGCAAGCCATCTATAAATCGCTCTAAGCCATCGGCTCAAAAATAGATTCCGGCTCAAAAATAAATTCGAGTTGAGCTGAATACAGGAAGGGTGTTTTAAGAACGCCACTTTTTGATATAGCAAACTTGTAACCGAACCTAATGAAGCGCGAATATTGATTTTCAATATTCGCGTTTTTGTAGACGCTATATGGCTATATTCAGGGATGACAAGGGCAAAACATATTGAATTTGAAATAGATCGTGTTAATTATATGTTAATTTCTGTCTATTAATAATGGAATCACTAGCGTTTTGTTGTTGTTTGCAATTTGCAATTTTAGTTTGCAAAATAAACAGGAGTTTACGGTCAATACGTGTTCAGATGCGTAGAAAATGCATGATTTAAAGTTGGCACACATACTGCATTAATAAACGTGACCCTTCTTAAGCCGAGGGTCACCTAGCCAACTGACGTTGTTAGTGAACCTTTATTGTTCACACAAAATATATGACCAATCACCCTTTTGTGATTGGTTTTTTTTTGCTTGAATTTTAGGCTCGGCTTGAGGCCTTAGTTTTATTCATCGTCGCTACTAAGCTAAGCTAAGCTAAGCTAAGCAGAGCAGAGCAAGACAAATTACCTATAATTCTCATACTGTTATCACTCACCACATTTTGAATAACAACTTGGTTGACGAGGGCACTCTCCACCTCGAGAACAAATAAGCCGAGCCTCTGTTTCGATCCCGCGTTCAATCCAATTTATATTTAGAATCTTGGCTATTGTCGTGAGATCTTTTTTGATGTTACGTGGGATAGTCACAGAACCGCCATTGTTGACGCATGAAGCTTTAAGTTGCTCTGCTATTTCTCTTGAGTTACCGCCTTGAGCATCAATCGCAGGGTTGAGGTCAATGCCTGCACACAACACGCGATTGTTACCCGCAGGATCCGTCATATTGATGGATTCACAGCAGTAGATTCTTGGCTCATCGCCCACGTTTAAAATGGAAATTTGAGCCGAACTGCCCGCTCGAGGCTCTGATAATCGACGGAACACGGCCCAATGCTGACATGGATCAGCGACCGTTCTCATATTGCCCCAAGGCAGTGGAATCCCGTTTCCGCGATATACAGCCTTGAGTTTCCCCGGTCCATAAGCATCAAAGTAATGCCAGTGAGGGTAGGGCGATACTACCGTCATTCGGCGCATCGCTACAGAGGGGGAAACCCCTGCTCTTTTATGAACGTCGATTTCGTAACCCGTACGGTCTAGCAACTGTCTAAACGGGACTTTTGGGCATAACAGTGCACCAGCAAAAAAACTGGACTCAAAATCACGCCATGCTTGCAAGATGTCTTGGGAATTAAGCTGAGAAGAGCCCGATATTTGGTTATCGTCCCAAGTGTTGTTGTTACCGACCGACAACACACTCTTAAGACCTTCCTTGCTATGCAGAATGCAATGGCCGATATATACCGAGAGATCGTATTTCAGACGGGTCGGGTACTCTTTAAGAATTTCGTTTAAGAAGATAGTGCCTGGAGGTTCAAAAAAAGAGGTGACCAGCTGTTTGGCATTTATGCCGAGTTCATCGACTACGTCTTGCGGTGTGCGCGTAACCCAGCGGATGTTGATTCCAAGGCTTCTTGCGATGTCTATAAGGTCTTCTACGCTCAGGTTAAGGCGCTTTAAGCCAACTTCCTCTGCCGCACGTTCAAGGTCAGGGAAGTGGTTCTGGTTGCTTTCTTGGTGTGCTCGAATCAAGAGGTGCGCAAACTGACGGCCAGAGATCCCCGTTTGTGACAGCATTTCAGGAATCGCAATCTGCAGGATGTCGTTGGAGAAAAGAAAGCTAGGCTCGAGTGCCATGCCACTTATCCCACCACGATTTCCTTTATCAGGAGCAATGGCTTGTTGTTCTGATTCGTCGTCGAGAAACCACGTCGGATTCTTTTGAAAGACCTGCGCGATCACTTCTAGCATATCGATGCTTGGCACCCGCTTTCCACGTTCAATCATTGACAGATAAGAAACGGAAGGCGCGTATTCTGGGTTGATTCTAATACAACGCGCAGACAGGTCTTCCATCGTTAAATGGTTACGTTTTCTTAGGTTACGTATTTTTGTACCTAGGAAATGTGACTGACGAACTAAACTTTTTGACAAGGCCATATTTGTAAAATTCACATTGTAAAATTTTTGTTGTGAAATTGTATGTAAAAAAGCGCTAATCTACAAACTAAGCAATTCACAAAATGACAAATAAATTAAACGTTAGTTTTGAATAATTGCTCTAGGACACATTTTTGCGTTAGAAATCGGTGGTTATCACCGGACTGGTCAAGAGGGAAAGACTATGAATATGCTTACATTCGATAAAACAGAAATCCAAAAACAATCAAAGCCATTTATCGCTGAAGCTGTCTTTGCCGTGGAGACAATCAGTGCAAACCAGCAAACTGAGAAGCAAGTGAGAGCAAAGCAGCTGCTTGATCGACTGTTCCCACTAGAGAAGGGCTCACATCAAGACGTAACCAGCTATGTAGTCGACTACCGTCATATTATGGCTTACTTTAAAGACGGTCAGCACAGCGGCCTAAAGCACCCTAAACAGTTTGTAGCGTATATGGGTGAGAAGAATGACCCGGACTCTATCTTGTTCCGAGATGGCAGTGGAAGTCACCTCGAGGTGATGTTTGGATGTCATAAAGGGACGGGTTGCATTGAGCTAGTAGAAATTGATGATATTCAGTTGGAATCATGTACCACGTTCGGTCAATCGTCAATGGAAGCAACAACCACAATGTGCGAAGAGACCATTGCAGCAATGCGCCATTGGATCAGTTTGATTCAAGGTGACGCAAAAGGTAAGCCAAAGGCATGCAGCGAAGATAAAGAGTTCAGAGCAAAGAGTGGTGAAGACTACTGCCTGAATTACTGCTTTCAAATCTAATGGCACACTCTAAGCATAGAGAACAATACATATAGCCGAAGAAAAAACCTCAAAGAATTAACGTGTTAGATAGTCTTTGAGGCTTTTTCGAACGCATTTCGCTTAATCCTTCACTTGCTCTAGTTTGTGTAGAGCAAGTGAAACCTTACACAGGCATTACTCGGTTACGGCCAAGTGACTTCGCTTCGTAAAGTAGCTTATCAGTACGTTCGATCAGTGACTGAGAAGATTCACCAAGTTCAAGTTCAGCAACACCAAACGATGCGGTGATATTACCGACTTGCTCACCACTGCGACGATCTTTAATCGACATCTTTTCTAGAGAGCGACGGATAGTATCAGCAAGTTGACGAGTAATACGTAAAGATTTGTTTGGCACAATGAGTGCGAACTCTTCACCACCAAAACGATAGGCAGAAATGCCCTCTCGACAGCTTAACTTCAGTTTACGAGCAATCCCTTTTAGAACCATATCACCAAATAAGTGGCCATAGGTATCGTTGAAATTTTTAAAGTGGTCGATGTCGAGAAGAATCAAACACAGAGATTGGTTGGCTTCACACAAGGTTTCCATATCACGGTCGAAAGAGCGGCGGTTATACAGAGTCGTTGTGCTATCAAAGAGTGCGTCTTTTTGTACTTCTACCAGTTGGGTTTTTAGCTTGGTAATCTCTGACGTTGCAGAATTCAGCTGAGAGTTTAGAAACTGGGTCGAGTGACGAATATGACGAGACTCAGAAACAAGCTGGCGAACCAAAGACATGACTTCATCAATAGATAAGCTTTCATTATCAACGCGAGCCAAATCTTCGAAGCTTTTATCAATCATGTCAGAGAACGCAGAGGTATCAGTTAAAGTATCGTTCATCGAGTTCGAAACTTCAGAAACTAACAGCTCTAAGTTAGCTCGTAGGTCACTGATATTAGTTTCGGATTT
This sequence comes from Vibrio sp. RW, assembly GCF_027587105.1. Taxonomy (NCBI): domain Bacteria; kingdom Pseudomonadati; phylum Pseudomonadota; class Gammaproteobacteria; order Vibrionales; family Vibrionaceae; genus Vibrio; species Vibrio sp. RW. Next base: position 24,130 of record NZ_JAPPTM010000031.1, on the reverse strand, counting down.
GCTCGCAACATAGCTGTTGTAAAGCTGCTCACCAACAGCTGGAGGACAAATACCGTAGTGTTCTAAAATACCATCCATATCTTGAGTCAACTGCGGGATCGCGTTGTCGACATAGGTGTACCAAAGTGCGTAATTTGCAGGTGTTGTAGACACCCTATTCTTCATCATAAGAGGCACCGCTTTTTTTAGATTAGCGGTGGATTTCTGAAATTCATCTTTTTTCATTATTTTTACTGCAGATACCAAACCAACTAAAGCCACTTGTGGACAAGGTTAGCGGATTTCGAAGATTTTTGCTGCAAAAATTATATTATTAATAGATGAGGGTTGGATAAATCACTACTTTTTATTATGAATATCGGTTGAGTATTGATAAAGGTCATCTAATGGATTGTTCTTTAACCCGATTTTTGGTTACTTATTTTGTAACAAAGATTGGTTTTGGTATGAAGTTTTTCAGTAAAAATGAATGGTGTTGAAACTGGAGTAACAGAATAGATTTACATACTAGTAAGGGTAAATTGAAAGCAGATCTGTGATTGGTTTACTCTGACTTAAGTGTAAGATCTAGAGTAGGGTAGGAATCTAGAGAAAGTGGGGTAGGAAAATGTTTTTGTGTAGATAGTAAAAAGCGCCGATAAAAATCAGCGCTTTAGAATTCTTTTAAGCTAAAAGCTTATTATTGAGCAACAACGTTTGCTGCTTGTAGGCCTTTTTGACCGTTTTCAACTTCGAAAGAAACCTTTTGGCCTTCTTTCAGAGTTTTGAAGCCTTCAGAAACGATTGCACGGAAGTGTACGAATACGTCAGCGCCGCCGTTGTCTTGAGAAATGAAGCCGAAACCTTTCTCTTCGTTAAACCATTTTACAGTGCCAGTATTTGTGTTAGACATAATTTGTCCCTTATTCATAAATTTTCTAAATTGTTGATTGCATTACTGCAATGCGCTGATAATTGAATTATTTAATGTTGCTAAGAAATAAGGAAAAACTACTTACAAAAACGGGTGACGATTTTACTTGTTAATTTTACTTTCATCTAACTTAAATAACTCCGTATAACAGGGCGAGTGCATGTTAACACAGTCTTTCGAGATGTACACTCATTGATTGAAAAATCCGTGTTTTTTTGTCATATCATGCGGGGTCGAAAGTATACACTAATTTAGTGATGGCTTTGTCAATTCGCTTAACATAACAGAAGGAAGGATCTCAGCTTCCTTTCATCATTTATTATAGACGATGTTAGCGCTTAAAGTTTATATCTTCCGTTTGAGATAAGTTAATTTTTGTTTTAGCTAGTTGAGTCTCTGCGATCGCTTTGCTATGGCGCACTGAGTATTGGACTGTCGTTTGGCGATGCACAGCATCAAACCATTATCAGCAGGAAGAGTCAGTAGGCTACCTGGCTTACCTTCTTCGATACCGAAGTTGTCATGAATGTTGATTATTATGCAATGAATGGGTGTCTGTATCGAGAGAGGTGCGGCTAGACAAACGACTGGCAAAAAAATAGCCAATCGCAATAACCGCGATTGGCTTATATATTTTGTGAACAAGAATAGGTTCACTAACAACGTCAGTTGGCTAGGTGACCCTCGGCTTAAGAAGGGTCAATATATACATTGCAGGTAGCGTGCCAACTTTTAAAATCACGTAAAACGGCAGTTTTATAGCAATCTGGTGCGTATTTAGGCGTTTTATTCGCGTTTTAAAATCTTACTGTTGTATTTTGCAATTGCGATTTGCGAATTTATAATGGTTTGATGATTAGGAAGAGTGGAAAAGGGAAGTTGTATAAGGTGCTGAGTGATCTGGCTTGTGTTGACTTTTCCTGAAGCTAAAATAATAGAGTCAGGCTTGGGAAGTCGTGAAGCTAAGAAGTTCAATAGCTACAAACAACAAAGCCCAGGTGATTTGATATCACACACGAGTTGTGTTTGATCAATGGTGCGAATCGAATGTTCAAAAAGCATCGTGGCTTAACACCTAAGCAATATGTCGAGCGCTTAAAAATCGGCCTATAAAGCAACTAATTTTCAATCATGTTATATGTCTGCACAACCCATTTTATGAAATTAACAGTGTGGCATGTTGTTAGGTTTGCTATCGTAAGGGAACATCCTGATACCAACGTTCACCATAGGCCTGTTGGTAATCTGGCTTTTCAATGAGCCCTTCCTGTTCTGGCACTGTTTCCAGCGGCCCGACAACGGTTCGGTAAGGCAATACGCCTGCCCAAACGGGAATGTCCATGTCTGCTTTGTCATCATTAACACCATGCTTACCAATTTTTACCGATGCTTCGGTTAACGGAATCGCCAATAACTCAGTGGCGGTGAGTTCTCTTTCGTTACTCAGCCTAACCTCATCGGTTCTACCCGGTGCAATCTGCTCAATGAAGATGTTCAACAAACGATCTTTTTCTTGGTTATCATCGATGACTGAAAACGACCCCAATACCACTGTTGAACGATAATGTGCACTATGATGAAATGCCGAACGAGCCAACACCCAACCATCGAATAAAGTGAACGTTAAGCAGGTTGGTTCTCCTTTCTTTAATCCTTTCAGCAAACGACTGTTTTTGGCGCCATGTATATAGACCATGTCATCCACTCGCCAAGCGAGCATAGGGATAACCATAGGGCCGTGTTCGCCTTGCAATGCAATGCAATGTGTGCAATTAAGCTTTCATCAATGATCTGATGTAGTTTCTCTTGTTCAAATACGGCTTTGTGAGCCCCTTTCTTAATCGTGGTTCTTTTCGTGTTAGATAACATAATCGCTCCTTAATCATTGCCTTTTGATTAATGTAGCGATTAACTGGTCTATTAAATAGAGCCACTTTTAAACACTATTTGGATCCAGTTATGCAGCCTATTGATGTCGGTGACTTACAGTTAGATGACCAACACGACACACGTCAGACCGCTTTGTTTCATGCAATCCGAGAGAAGATTGTCCAAGACCTGTGGAGCAAAGGCGGTAGGCTGCCTTCAACACGAAAGTTGGCCGTAGAACTGTCAGTAAGTCGAAATACGGTGATCTACGCGTATGACCAATTGGTTACTGAAGGCTATATCGAGAGTAAACAAGGCTCTGGTTTTTATGTGTCGGTCGAGCAGCCAGAGCATTTTCTCAGTTTGTCTCAATCGAGCAATGTTCAGAGTTCACAGGACTTGAGTACAGAGGTTGATACACCAAGTGGCGCGAGAGTGACACTCAGTGACATCAACCGCGGTTTTGCGCCGGGTGTTCCTGATCTGGATGCATTCCCGTTTGCTAAATGGCAGAGATTACTGCAACGCCATGCTACGCGACAGAACATCGCAGGCAACCAAGATGTTCAGGGGAGTTTGGCTTTGAGGGAAGCGCTCAGCGGTTACCTTGCAAGCAGCCGTTCGGTTCGTTGTCATGCTGAACGAATTATTATCACCGCCGGTGCTCAGCAAGCTATTTCGATAGGTTTAATGGCGACGTTAGCGATGGGCGACCAAATCCTGGTTGAAGAGCCGGGCTATCGACAGGTGCATAAAATTATTGATCTGTTAAAGCTCGAACTTGATGGAGTGAGTGTTCGTGAAAAAGTCGGACTGGATATTGAAAAAGTGCTTTCCAGTAACGCCAAGGCATTGTATGTCACTCCGAGTAATCAATACCCAATGGGTACAACACTCAATACCGAACAGCGCCTCAAACTGATTGATTGGGCAAACAAAAACCAGTCTTGGATCATTGAAGATGACTACGACAGTGAGTTTCAGTTTGCACATCGTCCTTACACCAGTATGCAAGGCTTGGCAGGTAAACTCGGGTTTGATGACCGAATCATCTATGTTGGTTCACTGAGTAAAGTCATGTTCAACGGTCTCCGTTTAGGTTACTTGGTTGTACCTGAAAACTTGGTGGCGAGATGCCTAGAGATTAAAGACGCACTCACGGGAGATACCGCCGCACATACACAAGAAGCACTGGCTGGCTTTGTCCAAGAGGGGGACTTACTGCGACATATTAGAAAAATGCGTCGTTCATACAAGCTTAAGCACGAAGCGATGATTGAAGCGATTCAAAGTGAGTTTCACGGTGATCTTGAGGTGATCAGTCAAGCCGCTGGATTGCATGTCACGGTGAAATGGTCGAACGGAATATCAGAGCAGGAATGGAGTCGAAGGGCTGAACTTGAGAACATCATCGTTCGACCTCTCGATTTTTATGAATATGGCTCAAGTGATTTTCGCGATTGGCATGGTGCGGTATTGGGCTTTGGTAATATCCGCTTGAGTGACATAAAGCCGAAGATCAAACAGATCGCTCGGCTTTTTTATCAATAACTGCGGTGAGGCTATTTATAATTTATCGACAAGCTACAACTTGTCGATAGAAACCGTTGGCTTGCCTGACCACTTGCGCCATGGGAGTGACAGTGTCACAAAGATAATGACCGCATAGAGCATTGACCAACCTAAACAGATAAAAACCAGGGTGCAAATAACGAGAGCAACCATGGCTGTGTATCTCGATGTTCCGGTTAATAAGCGACAAGCTGCTAACATCGCGAGCATATAAACCAGAACAAAAATACTATTGGCGAGTTTAAGAAAGAATTCGAGGTCCAAGCTAGACAGCTCACCAATTACACACGAAACAAGCGCGATGAAGCCAATCGCTAAAGTTGGGTAGAGTGGTACACCACGGTTGTTGAGCTGGGCCATTTTACTGGTTGGACTATGTTGGCGAGCTTGGGCCCAGATCATGCGAGACAAGCTTTGGGTATAAAGATTTAGGCTCGCAAAACAAGCAAAGAAACCAAGCACGCTGATGACCGTTTTGAAGCCATTACCAAACAGTTGTTCAGTCACCCAAGGGATAGAAGCGGCATCAAATTCAGAAGAACCATACGCCCCAAGCTTGAGAATAACCACTGAACAAGCCCAATACACCAAGCCTGCGACGAAACACCCTGCAATGATGGCGATTGGAAAGTCGCGCTGTGGATTCTTAAACTCCTCTCCCATGTGAGCAAAGGCTTCTATCCCCACAAAACACCAAAACATCACCGCTAATGCAGCCCCAATAGACCACATAGAATCGTATGAGATAACTGGAATTGCAACATCTGCAACGGTGATATCAGCTTTCCAAACGAAGGCACTGACCAAGGCAAAAATCGACAAGGCAATCACGGTTTGCAGACGGCCAGAAGACTTACTGCCCATTAAATTGACGGCAACAAGTAAAGCTACCGTAAAGGACTGAGCACCAAGCGGTGTGTCGAGTGGTGCTGGTAACAGTTGTTGAGCAAAGCCGCCCGCTAATGCAATTGCAGCTGGAATGCCAACAGGAATAACACTCACAAACAACCATGCCACGCTTGTTTCTAATCGCTCGCTGAACGCTTGGCGTACAAAGTAGGCGGTACCTCCTGCATTAGGGTAGCGTTTTCCTAGTGCTGCGAAGGTTAGGGCGACCGGGCAAATGGCGATAAACAGCACTAACCATGCTAGTAGTGATAACTGACCCGCGATACCTGCAGCAATAGCGGGGATCATGAATAGCCCTGTGCCTAATAATGTCGTCGAGAGTTGCCCGATTCCTGAAGTGAGCGTGATTTCTTGTTTGAGTTGCGCCATTCGCTTTCCTTGCTGATACTACATTTCTTTTGCTAAGAGAGGGTTATGCAAAAAAAAGTGCGTTCAGTGCTTATTCCTAATTGTGATTGAAAGCATACAGTGTCGCTACTAATAATGCAGCTAGCAAAACGTCTTAAGATACTGCCATTTTAACGGTATTTATCCAGTTAAGCGTTAAAGTGTCTGCTGTTCTATCGAGAGAAATTGTGTCAAATTAGTAGGGATAAATAGAACGACAATGGAAGTCATCACAAGCATGGAACGTTTGAATCAAATTCACGATCAGCTGCAAGGCTACTCAGACCTTCGTCATTTGATGACTCATACGGTTTTAACTGAGTTTTTTAATAAGCAAAATTTGTCTTTTAATCTATCGAAAGTCAACGTTAAGTCGTGCGTTAAGGTTGTCCATGTTAGGTAATATCAATCTAAATTTGTTGCGCTCGCTGCATGTGCTTCTTGAAGAGTGCCATGTAAGCCGAGCCGCCCAGCGCCTGCATATTACACAGTCAGCAGTGAGTCGCCAACTTGCGCAGCTGAGAGATTTGTGTGGTGACCCTTTGCTGGTTCGTGATGGTAATAAGCTAGTTCCTACCAACCGAGCTCTGTTGCTTAAAGGCAAGCTCGATGATCTTCTGAGTGAGTTTGATCACCTATTAGATGATAAACCCTTCGAGCCGCAAGACTGGCAGGGTGAATTGGTGTTGTCTTCAAGCGATTATGTTGCTCAGTATATTCTTCCTGTTATTGTCTCTGAAGTATCGGCTGAAGCGCCGAATATTAATTTGGCTTACCGTTTGTGGCAACCAACCTACCTAGAAACACTGAGCGAATCAGGTATTCACTTGGCATCAAGTATGTTTCCTCAAAAACCGGATCATGTATCTAGTATCAAGCTTGGTGAAGATAAGTCGGTGTGCTTGATGAGATCTTCCCATCCGTTGGCTAAGCAATTGGCCATAAGCTCAGCAGATATCGTGAAGTATTCGCACATTAAGGTTACCGGCGGCGGAGACAAAGACAGCTACGCGGACATAGCATTGAAGAAGAAAGGACTGAAGCGAAAAATAGCACTTCAGGTTCCGTTCTTTTCATCAGCTGGAACGGTATTGATGCAAGATGACTATCTGATGATTGTTCCGGAACATATAGCCTACAACCTAGGTAGACACCTCGACACGACTTACTTTTCTTTGCCATTTGATACGGAAATGCACACTTATTGGTTAATGTGGCACCCTAAATATGACAACGATTCTGCTCATAAATGGGCGCGAGAAAAGGCATTCCAAGCCATGCAGAAGTCGAGCTACAATATCAGTATGATTTAAGATCATAAGTATGATGATAATCTTTGATTTCAAATAATACCTTCTGCGAATTATGGTAAGTATCAAGTATAGAGCGTTCAGTTGGAGCGCCTTGTTTTACTAGGAATGGAATGATGACAGTAACAATTTGGTTTTCTTTATTAGCTATCTGCTTGTTGGGTGCAATGTCTCCGGGCCCAAGCTTGGCGATGATCGCTAAGCACAGTTTGGCTGGTGGCCGTATCAATGGACTTATCGCAGCTTGGTCACACGCTGCTGGCATAGGTATTTACGCGTTCGCAACCATTGTCGGCTTGGCGGTGTTACTTGAACAATCGCCAATACTGTTTAAAGGGATCAGTTTGGCGGGGGCAGCGTACCTGCTTTATTTAGGTGTGAATGCGTTACGCTCAAAAGGTGGCGTTGCAGCGAAATTGGAAGCAGGCGAACAGATGAGCTACATGCAGTCTGCTCGCGAAGCTTTCTTGATCTCAATCTTGAGCCCTAAGATCGCGCTGTTCTTTATCGCTCTATTTAGCCAATTTGTTGCGTTAGGTAATGAACTTAGCAATCAAGTGATTATTGTCTCAACGCCACTGATTGTTGATGGCCTTTGGTATACCTTTATTACCTTGGTACTGTCTAGTCCGTTGATTGTTGAACGTATTCGCTCGAAAGCTCAGTTGATTGATCGATTATCTGGCGTGGTGTTGATCTTGCTTGCTGTTCGTGTGGTGTGGACTATATAGCGCTAAGATATATGTTGGAAAGAAACGATACCCATTAAAAAGGCTCACTAGACGTTATCTAGTGAGCCTTTCATATTCCTTATCGAGGGGCTTTTTAGCTTTCAGAATCCAGCACTGTATCAAGCTTAGCCATTGAATCCGCAAAGTAAGGATTGTAGGTTAGGCGAGCATGGTTTTTGCCATCCTCAGTATATCCCCACGCTGAGTACCAGACTTCACTATTGTCGATACACTGCTGTTCAAAGCCTTCAGCTTGCCCGTTAGAGCAAATCTTCTCACTACCATTGATTCCGTAGTACGGGTTATTGGGTGAGAACAGTAACCCCATGTGGGAACCATTTGAAATACGTTGCTCTGGGATCTTCATGCTGTATTGAATGGCGCGAGGATCTTCAAGTGTGGCTTCCCCTAGCCAAATTAGCACATTGTTTGGATTTGGCATCGACTGAATAAACGCTTGTTGGACAAAGTTGGTGTCAATCACACTGTCGCCTTCACTCATCATGATAAACACAGGTTTGTCGAAGTGCTTCTTTTGTAGAGCTTCGCGAACCACTTCTGAGGTCTCGTAGTAAACGGCGGCACCGTTCATGGGCAATGAGTTATAACGCAGTATGTTGTCTTCAGGATCTTGATCCGCCCAAGTAACAAAATAACTTGCTAGACTAGCGTATTGCACGGCTGATGAGCTCGGCTGAAACGCAGGAGAGAACAGCAGTAACCCTGAGACTTTGGGATCATTCATCGCCTGTGAAGTCACTAGGTTCGCGCCTGTTGAATAACCACCAAGCCAGACGGAATCATATTCTTGTTCAAGTAACTTAGTATGGTGAGCTACGACACCTTGCCAATCTTCTAAGCTTGGCTGCATTAAGTCGCCTACGCGGCTACCGTGGCCCGGAAGTAATACCGTTCTCACTAGGTAGCCTTGTTCTGATAAATGCGTAGCAATGTCATTAAATGAGTAAGGGGAGTCGCCTAGTCCATGAACTAACAACACCGCCTTTCCATTTGGAGAAGCCGGTTTATATTCTGCCGGGGAATTGAGTTGAATCTCAAGTTGCTTGTTTTCTGTCATGAACACACGGTTTTTCAGTAACCAATCTTGAGTGTCATTTACGTAGGCGTCAAAGCTGTCTTGCTGATATTCAGGCAAGTCAGGAGAGGTTTCGTAAGCTGGAGCGATGGTCTCGTTGGAACAACCAACGAGACTTAAAGTTGTTAGGGCGAGTAGCGTTAGAATGGTCTTGCTATGCATTTTTTAGTGTTGTCTCTGTCGTGTATTGTCTTGAAGCAAAAGCTTAGACTATTTTCTATTCGAAAGGTCTTCGTATTCACCTTCAATAATACCAGCAGCATTGTTTGATGACTGACGAGTGTTCATATGAGCTGCGAAACCTTGTTTCTTCATTTGATTTTGAATGCGCTTGCCAGTAATTAAAGCTGCAATAGCCAAAGGAATAGCAAGAATCAAGCTTGTGAATAGCGCCAAAAGGCCAGTAAACAGTGCAACAATCGTAACTAATATATTTTTCATATTCATTCCTCTTTTCTCTATGTTGTTACTATATCGCTTCTATTCTGAACGAAACATGAACACCGTTAATTAATCTCAGAGAGTCACTATGACACGGGTGTGTGTGGATTGAGGGTTTATATGTAGTCATAATCACGCATTAAAAATATGGAATTTAGTTTAGTTGTTTAAAATCAATAATTTAAAACTTGGCATGCTTGATGCTCTATAGGGTTTGGAATAAGTCACTGTAAGCAAAGTACTTACAGCTAATGAAAATTACTGGAGCCCTATATGTTCTGTATTCAATGTGAACAAACCATTCAAACCCCAACTGTAAAAGGTTGTTCTTTCGCACAAGGTATGTGTGGCAAAACTTCGGAAGTATCCGACCTTCAAGATGTGTTGGTTCATTCTCTCCAAGGTGTTTCTTTTTGGGCAAATTTAGGTCGCACTTGCGATGTTATTGATACTGAAATTGATGAGTGGGCGCCAAAAGCGTTTTTCGCAACATTAACCAACGTTAACTTCGATCCTACTCGTATCATCGAATTTGCACAGCAATCTCACGAGTTTAAACAGCGTTTAGAGCAACAAGTTCGTGCAGCTGCGACTTTAATTGGTTTCGAAATTCCAGCGCTTTCTCCTGCTGCGCAATTCGATCTACCAACGGATTCTTCAGAGTTATTGGCCCTTGCGCCACAAGCAGCAGTTAACCGTGGTCACGACTCTCAACACGAAGATGTGATTGGTTTTCGTCTTCTTTGCCTATACGGTCTAAAGGGAGCAGCAGCTTACATGGAGCACGCTCGTGTTCTTGGCCAAACTGACAACGCTATTTTCGCTGAATACCATGAGATCATGGCGTTTCTAGGTACTGACCCTTCAGACCTAAAACAGTTGCTCGATACATCAATGCAGATTGGCTTGATGAACTACAAAGTCATGGAAATGCTGGATAAAGGTGAGACAGATACATTTGGTCACCCACAACCTACAACTGTGAACGTGAAGACTAAGAAAGGCCACTGTATTCTTGTTTCTGGCCACGACTTGCATGATCTAGAAAAGATCCTTCAACAAACTGAAGGCAAGGGCATCAATGTTTACACTAACGGTGAGATGCTACCTGCACACGGCTACCCTGAACTGAACAAGTACCCACACCTTGCTGGTAACTACGGCAGCGCTTGGCAGAACCAGCAAAAAGAGTTTGCGAACTTTCCTGGCGCGATTGTGATGACATCTAACTGCCTACTTAACCCAGATGTTGGTGCGTACGCTGATCGTCTGTTTACACGCAGCATTGTTGGCTGGCCGGGTGTTGTACACCTTGAAGGCGACGATTTCAGCGCAGTAATTGATTGTGCACTAGCCCAAGAAGGCTTCAAACACGACGAGATTGAGCAAATGATCACTGTCGGCTTTGGTCGCAATGCCCTGATGGAAGCAGCACCTGCGGTTGTTGAGCAAGTGAAAGAAGGCAACATCAAACACTTCTTCCTTGTGGGTGGTTGTGACGGTGATAAATCTGAGCGTAGCTACTACACAGATTTCACCGCTCAAGCACCAGAAGATTCAGTTATCCTAACGCTGGCATGTGGTAAATTCCGTTTCAATAAGAACCAATTCGGTGACATTAACGGTATTCCACGTCTGCTCGATGTTGGCCAATGCAACGATGCTTATTCAGCGCTCCAGCTTGCACTTGCGCTGTCTCAAGAGTTTGATTGTGGCATTAACGAACTTCCGTTAACGCTGGTTTTATCTTGGTTTGAGCAAAAAGCGATCGTTATCTTGCTGACTCTGTTCGCACTGGGTGTGAAAGGCATTTACACAGGCCCAACAGCGCCTGCGTTCCTAACTGAAAACCTACTAAAGATTATTCAAGACGAGTTCGACATGCGTTCTATCTCAACGCCAGAGCAAGATCTTAAAACAATCTTAGCGGCTTAATGTAAGCCTACTTCCAAGCCCTGTTGTTGCTGTTCTCTTTGAACGTGCAGTGGCGGGGCTTTTTAGATTTAAATCTTCAGTCATTTAATCAATGAGTCATCAGCAAGGTGTGTGAACTATGTATGCATGGTCGGATAGCGATTCAATCAATTTAGTGTGTTTAAAGAAATGGCATGAGACGCCAGATACGGTCAGCGTCGAGCTTGGCAGTATTCCACAAGACCTATATTTCAATTTTAAGCCAGGCCAGTTCATCACTTTGGGCTTGGATATGCCGACAAAAACCGACTATCGCGCTTACTCGGTGGCTTCTTGCCCTGAAGATAATCGTTTAAAGCTGACAGTTAAGCGTGTTGAAGGCGGCTTGATGTCTAACTTTATTGTCGATGAACTTGATGAAGGCGATGAGGTTTCCGTCTTAAAACCTGCTGGTGGCTTTAACTGTATTGATTGCATGCCTACTGCGGCGAAGAAGGTAACGCTAGTCAGCGCAGGTTGTGGTATTACACCGGTCATGGCAATGGTGAAATATTGGTTGTCTCAAGATAGTGAGATGGAAATAGATTTCGTTCATATGGCGCGCAACAAGCTTGAGACTATCTATTTTGAAGAGCTTCACCAGCTCGATAAAGCCTATGCTAATTTCAACCTAAAACTACTGCTGAAAGATAATCAAGGAACCACCGCATCTCAAGGCCGATTAGATAAGAACTGGTTGGTGAAACTGAGCCCAGATATCTTAGACAGAACCGTTTACCTGTGCGGCCCGGTTGGCTTTATGGAAGATATAGAAGGTTATCTGAAAGAACTTGAGTTCAACATGGATAACTTCTATCAAGAAAGTTTCACGCCTGTTCTTAAAGACAATCAAAAAGTGGCTGGCGCAAATATGAATAGCACTGAAGTGGATGGCAGTAGCTCGGTGACAGTATTTGTACCTACATTTGGCAAAGAAGTGGAAGCTGAGTTTGGAACGCCATTAGCCGATTCATTAGAGCAAGCTGGTGTGCCAATCATCATTGCGTGTCGCAGTGGTATTTGTGGCTCGTGTAAATGCAAAGTAACCAAAGGTTCTGTGGAATCGAGCAGTCAAGAGACATTGACGTCAGAGCAGATAGAGCAGGGGTATGTACTGGCGTGTTCCAGCAAGATTCAATCCGATGTTGAGGTTGAGTTGTAGCTATCTCATGCTGGCAATAATGAAACACGATTGGAATGAAGTTTTGTCCATGTGGCAGATATAATGTGTGACAGATATAAAAAGGCCACTTAGATCGTTAGAGAGACCAGATCTAAGTGGCAACCCTCTTGTTTATACGGGGGAGTAAAACAAAAGGGGTTGCGAAGCCCATAATAAGCCTCGCAGATATAGTTATTATGTTGTGGAGCTGGTTGCGCAGAATTAGTTACAAGCTCGAAGTTGTTTAAACTTCAGGGTAAGTCTTGTAGCGAACTCCCATCATTTGTTCCATACAGTGAACAACTTGGCAGCTGTAGCCAAATTCGTTGTCGTACCAAATGTACAGAACTGCGCGGTTGTCTTGCGCGATAGTTGCAACACCGTCAACTACGCCCGGGTGGCGAGAACCAACTAAGTCTGTTGATACAATTTCAGTCGAGTCAGTGTAATCAATTTGAGCTGACAAAGTAGAAGACAGTGCCATTTCACGAAGGTACGCGTTTAGCTCGTCTTTGTTGGTACCTTTCTCAAGGTTTAGGTTTGCTACTGCCATTGACACGTTTGGTGTCGGTACGCGAATCGCATTACCCGTTAGTTTACCTTCCATTTCCGGCATCGCTTTTGATACTGCTTTTGCCGCACCTGTTGATGTCAGTACCATGTTCAATGAAGCAGCACGACCACGACGATCACCTGAGTGGAAATTGTCGATTAGGTTTTGATCATTGGTAAATGAGTGAACCGTTTCGATGTGACCCGATAGGACACCAAATTTGTCATGAACGGCTTTCAATACCGGTGTAATCGCGTTGGTAGTACAGCTTGCTGCAGAGATAATCGTATCTTCTGGTTGAATAACATTTTCATTCACACCAAATACGACGTTCTTGATGTCGCCTTTACCTGGCGCAGTCAGTAGAACCTTCTTAGCACCGTTACATGCTACATGTTGGCTTAGGCCTTCAGCGTCACGCCATACACCTGTGTTATCAACCACAAGTGCATTCTCGATACCGTAAGCGGTGTAATCCACTTCTTCAGGCTTGTTTGCATAGATAACTTGGATGAAGTTACCGTTAACGATGATCGCTTTGCGTTCTTGGTCAACTACGATACTGCCGTTGAACTGGCCATGAACAGAGTCACGACGTAACAGGCTTGCGCGTTTTTCTAGGTCACCATCTTTACCACCACGAACAACAATAGCACGTAAACGTAGTGGGTAGCCTGGGCCGCTTTTCTCGATCAATAGACGAGTCAGTAGGCGACCGATACGGCCGAAACCATAAAGAACAACGTCGCGAGGTTCTGTCATCGCATCGCCTTCAAGCGATTCCAAAAGGGCAGTTTGTAGGAAATCATTCAATCCCTGTGTGTCTTCGCGATCTTGCCAGAATGAATGTGCAAGGCGACCAACATCAATACGACATGGAGACAGGTCCATAGAGAGAAGGTGTTGAATGATTGGTTGAGTTTGTTCTGCTGTAAGAGGAGAACCAGTGTAACGTTTTGCGATGCGGTGAGCTTTGATGATGTCGATAGTTGTCGCGTTAACTAGAGTCTTACCAAAAAGGATAACTTCTACGCCTTTCTGACGGTATAACTGACCTAAAGTTGGAGCGATGGATTCAGCAATGGTTTGACTAGTTTGCCAATCTAGGAGGTGCTTTTCGGGACTCATCTTTACTCGGGACCTTTCACGTTAAGTTTCTGCATTCATGGCGGTTGTAGGGAAGCCAATCAGCATAGGGGATTGAGGCATCAGGCTGTGGTCTTTTAATGCCACTTAAATATGCTTGATATACCTTGTCTGTATTTGTAATTTTTATGTGGCAGGATTGTAAGTCACGACGGGTTATTCTGCTAGGAAAAATAAACGCAGATAGATTGGCTGTAAATTTATATAAATGCAGTAATAAACATGGCTTTTTCGAGAGGAAGCACTATTGACTTTAACAATCTGTAGCACTTATTTTTCGCCAAAAAATACTCAAATCAAAATTATTTATGTAATACAGGTTACCTTGATCATTAAACATGTGATCGCTAACTCAAGTTACACGCAAATAGTAAACGATAAATAAGGTCATTAACGAGTTTTCTTGTTCTACGTTTGAATAAGCTGAGGTTGAATATGAAAAGTACATGATACGAACGATTAGATGTCACAAATTTAACCTAACCATCGGCTTTGTTGGTGTATAGAGTCATAACTTACAGCCTAGTTGAGCTGAGAAGCTAGTTTGCTCACTTGTTATTCGGGTGATAATAACTTGATAAGCTTCCTTTGTTTAAATCTCATTTTTGTAGATCTTTCGTGCCTAGACCTCATTTATTTCAACCGTTTTGCTTTAGACCTCTTTATTTAACGTAAAACCTTCTACTTTAAAGCCCTATTATGGGGGCTAGGTGACTATAATTTGCCATTGTGGAGTCAGAGTATCGTTTGTTTGTATCTAATTTGATCAATAACTCCTAGTAATGTCCTACTCTTAACTTGGGTTCGGTAAATTACTTTCGGGAAGGGAGTAGTTATATAAATGATAAACATGTCAATTAGATGGCGTCTTATTTTTCTTTCTACGGTTTCTGTATTCATCATGTTTGGGTTTGCAGTCAATGAGCTGTTAAAGAGCGACAAGACGGTGGCTCATCTTGAAGCAACACGTATGAGAGTAGAGGCGCTCCAATCTTTTAACGCTATTTCAGGTGATGCTTATCAATGGATAGTTTTGTCTAATGATATTCCTGAAAAAGGCCAATTGCTCGAAAAGCTCAACACTGAACTGGATCTGCTAGCTGAGAACGAAAAGCAACTTCAACGGTTTGATACCAATTGGAGTGCCGAACCTCAGTTGATTGAACTTAAGAGTGCGTTAGGTAACCTTGTAGGAGTAGGATCAAAGCAAAGTGACGAAGAAAGGTTACTACTGACAGAGCGTGTCTTTAGCTTGCTGCAAGGCGTGTTAATGGATCTCTCTAAATATCGTATCGCTTTAATGGATGCAAAGATCAGTGATACTGATGCGATGTTTGTCAATCTTACTAACTACATGTTTTGGATTCAGAAAGAAGCATGGTTAAGTTATCGCTTATATCGATCCCCAAATCAGAAAAGCCAATATTTTCTGAGTTATGTTGGTACTTTGGAAAGGCAGCAGCAGTTATTAGACACATTTTTTCGATCAGGGAGTCATGCAACGGAAACTGAGAAATTGTTGAACGCTTTCTACAAAGAGAACGTTCAGGACAATTTCACCGCTCGGATCCTGGAAGGAACCTTCTCCTCACCGGAAATATATGATCATATCAAAAGCTTAGAGTTAAAGGAGCAAACCATTTCAAAAGCGGTTGGTGCTTTTACTGAACAACTTCAATCTGAACTAACAAAAAATATTACTCTGCAGCAAAGGCAAACGCTGATCATGACATCCTTGATTCTCGTCGTTTCAGGTGTTTTGTTATGGTTGGGTATAGCGACATCTATACGTTTAAATAAAAACCTATCGCTTATCCTAAAAGGGGGATCTGAGTGTGCTGATAGCTATGGTAAGCCCAAGGTTATTCAAATTGAAGGGAACGATGAATTAGCTCAGTTCACTGAAACCTTAAATCGAGTGATGGAACGCAATTATCAACACAACAAGGAATTGATAGAAGCAAAAGAAGATGCAATTTCAGCAAATAAAGCGAAAAGCGCATTCTTAGCGAACATGTCCCATGAAATACGTACACCGCTCAACGGGATTATCGGTATGACTGAGATTTTATCTCAAAGTCAGTTGAATGCGAATCAGCAAGAAGTGTTAGGAGATATCGAGTCGTCTTCACATTCACTATTGGTGCTACTTAATGAGATTCTCGATCTTTCTAAAATAGAGTCGGGTAACTTAATGTTGTCGCCACATAATGCAGATCTACGAGAATCGGTTTATGACTCCGTGAGTGTGGTTTTGTCGAAAGCGATAAGTAAAGATATTGAACTCGACATCAATATTGACTCTCACATTCCATCAAAACTGTTTTTTGATGAATACCGTGTTAAGCAAGTACTGACCAATTTGTTGTCTAACGCCATCAAGTTTACTTCAAAGGGAACGATCACCACGGACATCGTTTATACACAGGTGTCTTTGGATAGAGGAAAGGTTGAATGCAGTGTGACTGATACAGGGGTCGGGATTGAGTCGGAGAAGCTGGAGTCCATTTTTGAACCGTTTACCCAAGAAGATGGCAGTATTACTCGACAATTCGGTGGTACAGGTCTGGGCCTTGCTATTTGTCGACAGCTTGTTGATTTGATGGACGGGTACATTACTGCGCGTTCGGTTAAAGGAGAAGGGGCGACGTTCACTTTTTGTCTGTATGTCGATATTGTCGATACTCACGTTCAGACCTTCGATAATTTAAGCTGCGCGACTATTATCTCGAACTCTTTCAATTACCTAGATCAACTTGTTAAAGAGTGTGAACGATTAAATATTCGACCAAATGTAGTTTCATCCATGTCGGCCCTTGATGACAGCCTCAAAGAAAGCGACTTTGTCCTTTATTGTCATACGTTGTATCACTCTATGGAGAATGATCTTGCAGAGTTGAAAGCGTTATACCCTCTTACTCGCGTCATTGTATGTCAGCATCATCTATTTAAAACGAACCTAATAACAGAGTCGGTCCACTCAACTCATACATTACCATTCTTGGGTCAACGATTCTTAAACAGTTTACAATCTCTAGATGTCGGTGGAGAACAAGTACGGCAAGTTGAACCAAATGATAAAGAAGTTCGTTCTTTGAATAGACGCATTTTGATTGTGGAAGACAACCTGATGAATCAGAAAATAGCGAGCTTCTTCCTTGAGCAAGCGGGCTATGAATACTTGATTGCCAGCAATGGGCAAGAAGCGTTGGATGTGATAACTCAAGGTGCCCAGTTTGATGCAATCTTAATGGACTGTATGATGCCCGTCATGGATGGGATAACAGCGACCAAGGCGATTAGAGAGTGGGAACTCGACCAAGAAGCGATACCTTTACCAATTATTGCCTTAACTGCTAGCGTATTAGAAGAGGACATTAAAGATTGCTTTGAAGCCGGTATGAATGCTTATCTGGCCAAGCCTTATAAATCTCATCAACTGTACGACCTTTTCAGTAGCTTAGATATCGTCTAGCGATGTCGTATTTTGTGTTTTGCGTACAAAAAACCCACTTATACGGAGTATTAAGTGGGTTACTAACATTATTGCAAATTCATTAACTAGGTTAAATTACTTTTTACCTTGAGTTTGCTTATCTTCTTCTGTTAGTTCACGGATGCGGCGGCTGATGTCACGACGAGCTTTAGAAATTTCTGCGCTCTTAATGATGTGGTCATCAACGCGGTCTTCGTAGTCAGCTTTCATGTTTTTGATAATGCCTAGGATTTCGTCATGAGTCATCTCTGGCTTGATGTAATCAAGTAGGTTATCAAGAAGGTCGACACGCTTGCGGTTGTCACGAACTTTCTTTTCGTTGTCTAAAAGTTCACGCTTAAGTTTGTTCTTACGTCGTGCTTGGTTAACAATTTCAAATACGCTGCTCATAGATTCCTTTTCCTAATCGTCAAATACATTGTCTGGTTCTGATTAAAGCATATCAATTGATGTTGTAACAGTCTTTAGATCAAAGCAAAAGTAAGGTTGTATAATTATTCGGCACTCTCGCTGATGTGTGATTGTTTTTATCTCACCGTTCAAGTTAGTATCCCTGTAGATACTGCATTGGTACGACATGTGAAATGAATCAACAACAATTGGAAAACGAAGATTTGGATGACAATGTCACTGAATTTTCAGCAGAGCAAAACAAGCTTCGTGATGCGTACGTACAAGAGCGAACTTACTTGGAAGTTGTGGAAATAGAGTTAAACCGTTCTAAAATCATATTGATTGATGAGCAAGGTAGAAAGAAAAGAGTACCTATTCTGTCTGAGCACTAGTCTTCAGTGACTGAATGGTTAGGTGTAGAGATGGAATTGTCAAAAATAAGAAAAAGGAAAAACGATGAACACAGTACTTTCCCCAATTGAAGCAAGAATCATTGGGTGTTTGATCGAGAAAGAAGTCACGACTCCTGATCACTATCCACTCACGTTGAATAGCTTAACTGCGGCTTGTAATCAAAAGAGTAACCGTGATCCGGTTCTTTCGGTGTCAGAGTCAGACGTTTTGGATGCGGTTGATGGTTTGATCTCGCGTCGTATGGTGAGTGATGAAAGCAGCTTCAATAGTCGTGTAAACAAATATCAACATCGCTTCTGCAATACCGAATTTGGTGATTTACAATTTACAGAGCAAGAACGCGCGATCATTTGTTGTATGCTGCTTCGTGGCGCGCAGACACCGGGTGAGCTTCGTACTCGAACTGGTCGTCTAGCGAATTTCGGTGACGTGAAAGAGGTGGAAGCGACTCTAGAGAAGCTAGCAGCACGAGAAGCGGGTGCGTTAGTCGTTAAGCTACCTCGTGAAGCTGGTAAGCGTGAATCACGCTATCAACATTTGTTAAGCGGTAAGGTGGATGTTGATGCGTTTGCGACGGCACCTGTGGGTACGGCTACTCCATCGGCGACTAACGAAAAACTTGAAGAACTCGAGTTAGAGGTTGCAAGCCTGCGCGCAGAAGTCGCAGAGTTAAAAGAGTTAATTGAATCACTGATATAGATGTCAGTTTTTAATAAAGATACGGATTGGGTCGTCTACCTGATCCGTAACAGACACAATGCGCTCTATTGTGGTGTTACTAATAATTTGGCACGTCGCTTTGAACTGCATCAACAAGGTAAAGGGGCAAAAGCGCTGAAAGGCAAAGGGCCACTGTCACTAGTGTGGAGTTTTAATGTCGACTCAAAAAGCCAGGCATTAAAAACCGAATACGCGATCAAACAACTCCCCAAATACCGCAAAGAAAAGTTGGTATCACTCGAGCTAACCATTGAGTGGCAAGAGGAGACAATTCAATATATCAAAGTTTCATAATTAATAGCTAAAATGTCCACTCGTAATCAGCTTTCATGATCGATATCTGTTGATGAAACCAACTTAACATACTGAATATAAAGGTTAACTATTATAGGTTCGGTGAACCTTTTCTTGGCAAAAATGCGTCAATATCCATGTTATTCCAGGATTAATGAATTGCTCATTTGGAATATCGTTCTAATTAGGTTTGGGCGCTATCATTTCTTATCGCTGTACTACATAATATATTCTATCCATACAAAGATATGGTGTCATGCTAGGTTAAAAATGAGCCAAAGTAGCTCATATAAAACGAGAAATATATGAAACGTTTACTTATGTTGTTTGGAATTACCGTATTTTCTACGTCCGCCCTTTCCCACGCTCTCAATGGATATTGGGAATATCAAGATTACCTTTCTAAGTTTCCAAAGCAAAAAATATTGACCGATAAAATGGTCGAAGCTGTTCAAAACCATCCCGTGCCATTGAGGCTAGTTCAAGATAGGCCTATTACTATTTCAGTCGTGTACCCTGGTCGACAGATTTCCGACTACTGGGTGCGCAATATTCAAGCGTTTGAAAAGCGCCTCGATAAATTGAGAATCAACTATCAGATCAATCAGGTTTTTACACGTGTTAATGCTGATATCAATCAACAGAGTATTTCTCTACAAGAGGCGGTTGAAAATAAAACTGATTATTTAATTTTTACGCTAGATACGACGCGACACCGTAAATTTATTGAACATGTGCTGAGTTATACGGATACCAAACTGATCTTGCAAAATATTACCACTCCTGTGCGAGCGTGGGCTGATAGACAGCCGTTTATGTATGTAGGTTTTGATCATGCGACAGGGAGTTTGAAATTGGCGGACTATTTTAAAGAAGTGAGTCAACCAGACAGTCAGTACTCTGTTCTTTATCGTTCAGAAGGTTATATAAGTGACGCTCGTGGAGATACCTTTATTCGTGAAGTGAACTCCGATACAAATTTTGCACTTAAGTCTTCGTTTTACACCAAGTCTGATAAAGAGAGCAGTTACCAAGCGGCTAAAATCAGCATAGAGAACGATAAAAATCTAGACTTTATCTATGCATGTTCAACCGATGTTGCTTTGGGAGCCGCTGAAGCGATTCGTGAGTCTGGTAGGGATATCTTAGTCAATGGCTGGGGAGGCGGATCAGCAGAGCTCGAAGCAATCGAAAGTGGGGACCTAGATGTGACAGTTATGCGTATGAATGATGATACTGGGATCGCGATGGCAGAGGCGATCAAATGGGATCTCAGTGGCTTGAAAGTTCCTACCGTTTACTCCGGTGAGTTTGAAGTGGTGACCAGCGAAGATTCCCCAGAACGTATTTCTGAGCTTAAGAAGCGCGCATTTAGGTACTCAGGTCAATAATGAAGAAAAGCTACGCTTGTACACCAAGGAACACCTTAGCCAAATTAATTACCCGTATTATTATTTTAGTCATAGGGGTGATGGCACTTGGTGTGCTGATTCACAACTATGAAAGTAGCAGTAGTATCGTAAAACAAGAGACGAACCGAACTGTTCAGCAGACCTCAAGCCTGATCCAAAACATGTTTGATTATCGTTTATCGGTGCTGCAAATCCATCAAGACAATAATTCACACAGTGAAAACCTAAGAGAGTATTTTGATACTCATAATGATAAAGCGTTGAGTTACTTTTTTTTTGGTATTGATCAACGTGAGCCGAACCATGCCCCTGATTTACGTTTTGTCTCTACTCATGATGGTTTGGCTTGGGAGGATGGTAATGGTCAATTTTATGGTTTGGATGCAACCAGCTTAGAACATATTTCTGATAAAGTTGCGTTCAGTAGTAATTGGCACTTTTTAAAGCTTATGACGGATATAGGTAATCGTCACTTGTTGGCTCGTCGAACACCTATTGTCGACGATAAGACAGGAGAAGTTCTTGGCCAGTTGTATATCGCGATCGTACTCGATAATAACTTCTCTCTTGCGGAATCCATTCAGAAAGGCAGTAATTGCGAGAATATCGTTATTGAAGCGCATGGCACGCCTGTCGCCTCTACATTCAAGGGTGATGAAAGCTATACGATAGCAAGTATCCTTAATTATAAAATGTACGATCAACTACCTCGCCATTTCGTTACCATCGCGACGATTAAGATAAATGCCGTGGAAACTCCCCTCACTATTCGTGCGGTACAAAAGAACACAAATTTTATTGCGTTGGAAGAAAACTATGAGCGAGCCACCATTGTTGTGGTGGTGTTGATCATACTTATGTCTTTTTTTGCCCGCGCTTGGATTCAAAAAAGAGTAGCTGCAGAATTAGACAAGTTGATGGACTTCACTCGTTCAGCAAGCGGTGGCGAAGAATACAGTAAGTTTGATGGTTCTAATATTTTCGAGTTCCACCATATTGGCTGCACATTAGAAGACACCTTCGATCGCTTATCTGAACAGAACCAAAAATTTCAAGATCTCTTCAATTTTGCTCATTCCCCTATTTTGGTTTGGTCTGAAAAAGGTGACCTGATTCAGATGAACCCGGCAGCTCGTATGGCGTTATTTGATGACGATGACAACTATGGCGCGATGGCTGATGAGTTTGAGCAACGAATGTTGCCTAATATTCAAATGGTGGTTCAAGGGTCAAAGCTGACGGGCATTAACGTTCCAATTGGGGCTAAAGTGTTTCGCTGGAACATGTCTGCAATTCGCGTTGAGCACGGTATTACGGGGGTTGTCGTACAAGGGCAAGACATCACCAAGCTCATTGAGGCGGAGAGACAGGCTGATCGAGCTAGAGAAGAAGCTGAGCAGCTTGCAAACCTTCGTGCAGACTTTTTAGCTAAGATGAGCCATGAGATTCGTACGCCGTTAAACGGTATTTTAGGTGTATCTCAGCTGCTCAAACGATCTATCCAGAATGAAGACAACCGAGATCGGGTAGATGTACTTTGTAACAGTGCTGAACATTTACTGGCAGTACTTAACGATATCTTGGATTTCTCTAAAATAGAACAAGGTCAGTTCAATATACAAAAGAAAAATTTCCGCTTGGGTGAGTTGGTCAATACTGTGGAGAGTATCTATCGTCCGCTTTGTGAAAATAAATCGGTCGCTTTTAGTATTGTGAATCACTTGGTAGATGACATTGAGATCTACACTGACCAAGTTCGACTGAATCAGGTTATGTTTAATCTATTGAGCAATGCCCTTAAGTTTACTCATCAAGGTGGTATTTCTGTCAGTTTTGAGATCGATAGTATTTTTAACTCCGATAAAGCCAGCTTAATCGTTCGAGTGAAAGATAGCGGCATTGGTATTGATGACAGTAAAATTGAGGCTGTTTTTGAACCGTTTGTTCAAGCTGAAGAAACGACGACTCGTGAATATGGTGGTACAGGCTTGGGGTTAACAATTGTAAAAAACCTTGTCGATATGCTTGAAGGAGATATTCACGTTCGTAGTATCAAAGGCCAAGGTTCAGAATTCATAATCGAGATCCCTATTGAGTTGCATTCAGAGCCCTCGCTGGATTCAAAACAACGACCAAAGATGGAGCCTCAGACACTATTTGATCGGTCTTTGGAAGTTTTACTCGTGGAAGACAATCATACCAATGCGTTTATCGCTCAAGCTTTTTGCAAAAAGTATGGAATGGTTGTTACTTGGGCAAAAGATGGTTTAGAAGCTTTGGAGATGGCAAAGGCGAATAAGTTTGACCTCATTTTAATGGACAACCAACTTCCGAACTTAGGTGGGGTTGAAACGACTCAACAATTGAGAAGTGAGATTGGTATACGGACTCCTATTTACGCGTGTACCGCTGATGCTCAAAAGTCGACCCGAGACCGTTTTTTTGGCGCGGGGGCAAATTACGTGATTGTAAAACCGATCAAGGAAGATACGCTACACCAAGCGTTTGTCCATTTTAAACACTCTTACTGGAACGAGATTAAGCATTAGTTTTATAAGCATGAGTTTTAGCGGCTTAGTACTGTTCAACCAGTATTGATGAACCGGTATTCGGCGGTCAAAGAACGGTTTGGCTCGCCATTTTTTGCTATAAAGCTCTTGGTTTAATCGCTTTTTATTACTGTATCTCACAATTTAAATATTAGAAAATTATGAAGAGCCGGCCACAAAAGCTTGCTCTAAAAGCCGTGTTTTCAATTCATCACTAATATCTAGGTGATCTGGGAATTGAATTCCTAGCAACCAACCTTGACCTTGTCTTTTCTTACTCACTACTTTATGGATAAGTTCGTCATCCAAATATTCACTTAGGATTGAGTTTACTTTGATTTTCCAGCCAATATCTATATCTGTTGGTTGCGCGATATAGACACCACAACCAGAGGCAGAAAAATCCACTAGTATTGCGTCAAGCGACAGAGTATCAAAGTTGACTTCACAATCGAGGCATACTTTGTATCTTTCGTGTTCGCGGATCGGTTTGGTAGCAAAATTGGAAGGTGGGCGAAGAAAGAGAAGATGTGCTGGTGAGGTTATATGAGCGAGTACATTGGTTTTAAACGCAATAATATGTCCTAACTCAGTATCAGTAATCGCACGAACAATAATATCAACGTTGATGAGCTTTCTAAGTGTTAGTGCTTCAGTGGCTTTTTGTGAGAGGTCTAAGATCAGATACTGATCTTCTTTGTGCCCGACATAGAGTGTACTAATTTGGATTGAGTCATCAGGGCCAAATTCCAACACACCCGCTGTTTTTGTACCTGGCTTAAGGTATCTAAACAGTTCTACGTTTTTATC
>NZ_JAPPTM010000030.1:0-43603 GCF_027587105.1 Vibrio sp. RW | reverse complement strand
GTTTATTCGTTTTTGACAAAAATACTGACATTTAGTCACAATTTGTTAAACGTAAGCAATATCTAATTAAGTGTTTGTTTTATTAGTGAGTTTTATATTAGTGACTTTTTATTAATCTTTTTCTCATATTTAATTGGATCCGTACCCGAATAAATATCGTATTTATTTATGGATATTCGGTAGTCATAACTTAGTCAGTTTAACTTTCGAGTGAATATAAAAAAGCCCGCACTTGAAGTGAGTGCAGGCTTTGTGTTCAATCAATTTAAGGTTATGCTTTAACTGCTTGGCTATCATTTGAAGAAGTTAGAGGCTTGAAGAAGAGCTTCGTTTCTTCGACAACAACGTGGCGTAGTAAAATAAGTCCGATTAGGTTCGGAATTGCCATTAGGCCATTCACGATATCTGCCATTATCCAGATCATGTCGAGCTTTAAGAATGCCCCAGAAGCCACCAACGCGATGAAGATGATCTTGTAAGGTAGAACGGCTTTAGTACCCAGCAAAAATACAACGCAGCGCTCACCGTAGTAGTTCCAACCTAAAATCGTAGTAAACGCAAAGAAGATTAAGCCAACAGAAACCAGCATTGGTCCTAGGGTGTCTGCGTTTAAACCTACAGCGAATGCATGAGTGGTCATTGCAGCACCAGAGAGGTCAGTCTGCCAAGCACCGGTTAAGATCAGTGCCAAACCTGTCATCGTACAGATGATGATGGTGTCGAAGAAGGTACCTGTCATAGAGACAAGGCCTTGTTTCACGCATGAATCTGTTTTTGCCGCAGCTGCAGCCATTGGTGCGCTACCTAAGCCAGATTCATTAGAGAACACACCACGAGCAATACCTGATTGGATGGCAAGCATGATGCTCGCACCAAAAAAACCGCCTGTAGCCGCTGTGTTAGTAAACGCAGAGGTCACAACAAGGGTTATGGCATTCAGTAGTTGGTCTGCATTGGACACCAGAACGCTCAAACATGCGACGATGTACATGATAGCCATGGTAGGAACGACTTTTCCTGCCACCTTAGCAATAGATTGAATGCCACCAAGGGTTACCACTGCCACCAATATTGTAAGAACGACAGCTGACATTTCTCGAGAAGCACCAAATGAAATTTCAGTTGCGTCTAAGATTGCGTTGACTTGTGGGAAGGTACCAATACCGAAGCAGGCAACACCCAGAGCGAACACTGCGAACATCACCGCTAAGATTCTTGAGCCAACACCGTATTGAAGGTAGTACATTGGGCCGCCAACCATTTCACCATTACTATCGGTTCTGCGGTATTTAACGGCAAGTAGACATTCTGCATATTTGGTCGCCATGCCAAATACAGCGGCAAGCCACATCCAGAATAGGGCACCAGGGCCACCAATCTTGATTGCGGTCGCTACACCAACGATGTTACCTGTACCAATGGTCGCTGAAAGCGCGGTACACAAAGCAGCAAAACTGGATACATCACCCGTACCAGATTTGTCTTTGGTGAACACCATTTTTAGTGCAGTTGGGAGGTGTCTAAACTGGAGCAAGCCTAAGCGAAAAGTAAAGTAGATACCTGTACCCACCAGCAGAATAAGCAGTGGTGGTCCCCAAACGAATTGGTTGATGGTTTGTAGTGTAGCTTGTAGGTGGTTCATAGATTCCCCTTAATAAATTAAAAATTTAAGGAGAAGAGGGAAGGCAGCGCAGATCACAGGGATCGGTAGCACTACTTAATACATACGGATTTCTAGATAGAATTCTTTTGTTAATTAAGGCTTGTTGCTTTCCACTCCTCTGTCCTTTTGCCTGAGAGTTTCACTTAGCGAATCACTTATAGATAAGTCACGGGCACTAAGCTTGCTCCTTCGGCGGCCGCTTTCTACTACAAAGTAGTACGGCTCTCTCCAGAGGTTCCTCCAACGACAGTCCTCACTTTTCTGGGGTTAGCCAGCATAAAGCACCTGAAAGATTTACTTCTTCGGCGGGTCAATCTAACTAAATGTTAAAGTTTAGTTAAAAACCACTCTCCTGCAGTCTTCATTGGAACAATTACCTAAATAATCAGGTAATCTGTAGGCGTATCCTAGATCATATAAACTGTGATGTCAGCTACAAAATATCTGTTTGTACAAATGTTGTTCAACTAAATGATCAAACAACGCGACTCTGACGTAACTTGCTTATTTAAATGGTATAAAATAGAGAAACAAGGAGGAGTTATGACTCGACTAATAGCGATTGTTTTTTTATTGGCTTTGGCATTTGTACTGTTTCGTTATCGGACTAACGAAAAGGTGCAAAAAGGGGTAGTGATAGTTATCGTTAGCAGCTTCCTTTTGTATACTGCCAGCTTGATGATTTCAGAGTTAACTCGTTAGGCGCGGTGGTTTCTACTGCGTTTTTAAATGAGCGGTGTTCAAACGACAGTGAGCGAGTGGACATGAGCTTAAGTGATGTATTCAAGGCTTAGGTGATAAGTTTAACTGAATCTTGAATATCAGTGACCGCGTAATGTTAAACATATTTTTGGGAGTACCCGCTAGTGAACCAGCAATCTGGACAAAGCGAACAAGATGAAGTGGTTGTTATTGAAGAACGTGATAAGCGCAGTCAGCTTTATATCGGCATTGCTGCGGTTATAGGTTTAGCGCTAGGTGGCTTAATCGGTTCTACAGTGACGGCTTCGAAGTGGGAGTCCACTTATCAGGTACTTGAAACTCGATACCAAGAACTGCGCGACAGTAAAACGGAATTGATGACGTCAGTGGAAGCGAAGGTGGCAAAAGTCGATACCGAGGTCGATGCAAAAGTAGAAGCTGCGCTAGTCAAACAGGCTGAAGAGCATCAAAAAGAACTCCAAGACTTAGCGAAACAATCTGCAGTTTTAGAGAAAGCGAACTACTCGCTAGAACAACAGTTAAACGAACAACAGCAAACGCTAGACAAAACTAAGCAGGACAACCAGAAGCTAAACCGTCAGGCAGATATGCAGTCGACTCTGTTTGAACGCTCTCGTGAATTGTTCCGTAAAGAATTACAAATTTCTCAAGAACTTGAAAAGCTTGAGAAAGAAAGAGATGAACTTGAACAGAAACTTGGTTCTTTGAAAAAGGCGTGTGACGTGTTTTTAGATGGCACGTCATGGGATTCAAAATCAAATGCTTGTGAGAAACAAGATAACGCTAACTCTCGATTGAGTGATATCAGACAAATGATTCAAGTTCACACTATGGATCTCAAACAAATCAAAACATTAACTGAAGAGATGGGTTTATAGCCCTTATCATCAATATTTAAGTCATGATGATTTGTGACTAATCTAGCTTACAATTAATCAGTATTAAAACGCCCACATCACCTTGGTTGGTGTGGGCGTTTTATGATTATGGGTTCTTTACATATGAATATTAAGTTCTTGCTGTTCGGCGTACCAAAATCTTACTCGATTTATGCCATAGTTTAAGCGCTAGCAACGAACCCCATAGAATAACTTGTCCCCATAACAGCGTCCACTGAGGTGCTACCTCTTGCCAAGACGCGCCCATCTGATTCAGCGCCAAGAAACCTTGAATTGCAGGGGTACTTGGGAATAGCTGTGATAGCAGTACTAACCACTGTGGCATCATTTCAACAGGCCAGATAAATCCAGACGAGAAAATAAGCGGCATCGAACTGATTAACACCACAACCGTGACTAGCTCTCTTCTTGGTACTAGCTCACCGATAAGAATTCCGATCAAACAACTTGCCAATAAGAAAGGCAGCAGCAGAGTTAGAATTTGAGTTATAGAGGCGAGCAAGTTAATCCCATACATCGAGAAACTGGCGCCGAAGTAGTACATGGACAGCAAATAATAAATGCCGACTAAGGTACAACAACGAGCAAGGATCAGTTTGGCTGGTGGCGTTTTACTCCAATATCCAAATGTCGATTGAGCATTTTGTGTTGCGCCAACTAAACCAGAAGCCATGGCTAGGGTTTGTTGCAGAATCAACACAAATACAGCAGGAACAACATAATCGATGTATCCCATGCGACTATTGAAGGTTGGTTTTAGATTCAAGCTAAACGCGCTATAGCCTTTGGTTGCGGACTCTAACGGCACACCTTCGACTAACAAGTGGCTGACCTTAACTTGTGCCGCTAACGTGCCTCCGGCTTTGGCTAACCCTTCAACAATGGTTCCGTACACCAAGAAGTAAGACGCATCGCCTGCATAAGAGAGCGTAGGGCTCTTTCCAAGAAGTAGATCTTTATAGAAATCTTCTGGGATGACGATGAACCCGCCAATCTCTTGGTTCAGCACGGCTTGTTTCGCATCTTCGATGGTGGAATCTCGACGAACCAAATCGATTTGAGAGGTCGCATCGACCATTCTCTCTAACTGGTAGCTGCTTTTGCTCTTATCCAAGTTCACCACCGACGCTTTCAATTGTTGAGGTACTTGATTAGCGTAAGGCAACGGATACAAGAAGGAATAGAAGACTACACCACCGAACACGGTGAGCAATACAACAGGGTTGCGAAGTACCGCTAAGAGTTCTTGTTTCAGTAGTTGAGTAAAGCTCATGGTTTTACTCCTTGTTGTTCTGCTTCTTGTGCTTCTTCAGCGTTAGCTGAGCGTGGTAACTGCGCTAGATGTTTCTTAATTAATAAGATAACCACCAACGCAGGAACCGCATACCACAACATAGAAGTGAGGCTGATTAACGATTGTGCTGCGCTTGCCCCGTAACTGGATTGTGCTGTTTGTACTTCGATGTAGTGACTCACTGGTAACAAGCTTCTCCAGATTTGAGCCGCCGTGTTCATGTCGGTGACTGGGAAAGTAATTCCCATGAACGCAAAACTTGGTGCCGTAAACGCGCCAGCGAAGCTCATCGCTCTTGCTGGATCGAGTGTTAAAAAGAAGAACAAGCAACCCATGATAATACAGCTGATCACAGTCAGCAGTTGAGCAACAGTCAATGCTATAAAACTGCCGTTAAATGGCCAGTCGAGTAGGCAATAGAACCAAAAGCTAAACGCAATACCAAACGCTAAAAACAGAACCACGTAAGGGGTTAACGTTGAAACTAACGACTTTATAGGGGAGTGTGAAAGCCAAGCTTTTAGTCCACGAGCTCGAACGTTTGCAGTCAATACTAAGATCGTGCCAACCACAATCATGATTTGCCATAACGCAGGAATTACGGCTGATACTAAGAACTGCGCATAACTGCTGTTCTTATTAAACAATGGCGTGATCTGGCTTTGTACCGTAACCGCTTGCCCCAATGCTGATTTCACTGTGGTATCACCATGCGAAAGTTGTTTCACCACTTCGAGTTGCGCGTTAAATGTGCCTTGAGCCTGCAGCAGAGCCGAGTTCACCAGTTTGCCGATCAAAATAAATTGGCTGTTGTAGAACACGGAAACTTGCGGGTTTAATCCTAAGTAAATATCTCGGTCAAAGTGTCTGGGTATGACAACATAGCCATAGATATCGCGTTTGATCATCGCCTTAGCTGCTTCGCTCACTGAGCTGTATTTCTGACTCACTTGCAGCGTTGGGGAGGCATCAACTAAGCGCGTGAACTGTTGCGAAATTTGGCTATGTTCAAGATCAACCACCGCAACGGGTAAGTCACGAGCGATGCCTTGTGAGAAAATCAGCCAAATGCTGGCAGCAAGAAGCAAAGGTATCCACGTTAGGCTCGACAACAACCACTTGTCTTTGCGGACTATCGTCCACTGCCTAAGTAATGTACTCGTCACTTTATGATGATCTGATGAGTGAGAGTTAGCAGACATACGTCACCTAAAGCTCAACCACAAGGCTCATGCCCATACGCAGTGTTTCATCAGTGTCGACAGGGCGTGCTTCTACTTCAAATGTACGTAGGTCAAAGCCTTGCGCTGCATCGGTTGAACGCCAAGTCGCGAAATCACCCATGACGGCAATATGAGTCACTTTAAAGGTCAATGATTTATCTAGCGCAGGGAGATAAGCATCAAACTGAGTGCCTTTCTCAAAGTGTTTCAACATGTCTTCACGAACGTTGAACACAGCCCAGGCGTCTTGAGTGTCGATAACGGTGACAACGGGGAAACCTTGTGGCGCTAATTCACCACTGCTCAATAGTACCTGAGCCACTTCACCGCTAAACCAACTGTGGATCTGTGTGTCTTTCGCGTAAGCCTCAACTTCCGCTACCGCACCTGCCGCCATTAACGCTTTTTGAGCAGCTGCCACTTTGGTTTCGTCGCGAGCACCTTCTTGTGCCAGTTGGTACATCTGGAAGGCAGCACTTTCTGTGTATTTCGCGGCTTGCCACTGTGTTTTGGCTTCATCACGCTTCTGCTCGGCAACCACGCCATCGTTGTAAAGATTATTTACTCGTTGGTAGGTTTTGTTCATTAGGTCCGCGGCAGCTTTGGCTTTCAACCATTGGTCTTTCGCAGCTTGGATCTGTTGGCTACGCGCACCATTCTCGGCTTCTTTAGCCAATGCACCTGCCGCTTTCTGTCCCGCTTTTGCTTGTTCTAATTTAGCATCAATTTCTGGGCTAAGAAGAGAGAAGATCAACTCTCCTTTTTCCACTGAATCGCCTTTGCGTACAAAGACTTGGTCTATTCGGCCGGGCACTTTAGAAGAGATACTGTATTGCTGTGCATCGATTTGCCCTTGTAGCTTTACGGGTTGAGGTTGATAAGCTTGGTAAAAACTGTATCCAACCCAGCCAATAATTCCGATACCAACTAAAGATAGAAGAAGGGGTTTAATAGGTTTCATGAATTATCCTTTTGACTGGCTATCGGTGTCTGTTTTTGAATCGAAATCAGACGAAAAAGAAGAAGTTGAGTAACTCGAGTAAGCGTTCATTTCGCTGGTTAGCGCCAAAAGCTTGTTGAGAGAAATGAGGTATTTGAATCGCGCAGCAGATTGCTGGGTTTTAATGCTCGCAAGATAGAGTTCAGCATCAACAACCTCTAACGAATTAGAGAGCCCTTGAGTGAAGGCTTTTTTACGTAGGGATAGGTTCTCTTGAGCCAATGAAAGGCTGGAATTAAGTCCTTGAACCTCTTCAATTGCTTGGTTTGCTTCGAGGTAAGTCTTTTGAACCAACACGGTTAAGTCTTGCTTAGCTTGTGACTTCAGGAATTGAACCTGAGAAACAGCGCTGTGCGCAGCGGCTACTTTGTCTGAGCGCCCTGAGGTATCCAGTAACGGAACGTTCACCCCAATGCCAACCAACCAATCAGGCTTCATTTCGCTGGCTAGAGAGTCATCCTCATACAAGCTGTAATCACCGTAAAGATACACCTCAGGGTAGTATTTACCTTTCTCCGCTTTAATTAAGCTACTTGCTTGTTTCTCTTTCGCATCAAGGATCTTAAGGCCGGGGTAGGTCATGAGTGTTTGATCAATGAACACGTCCATATGAGGTAGGTTCTTGTTGATAAACAGTTGCTCTGAAGGTTCAACGCTTTGGCTTTGACCAAGAATTTGAGTAAGGGCGAGCTGAGCTATTTTAAGATCATTCTGAGCTTTCGTGCGCTCGACAGTTGCTTTGTCTAAAGATGCATCCGCTTGTAGGCGTTCTACGCGCGCGATTTGTCCTTGTTGCTCCAGCTTGATCGCGAAATCACGGTGTTGAGTTAAGCCAGCTTCTACGGCTTGACGGGTTCTTACTACATCTTCTGCTAAGATCACTGAGAAGTAGTATTTACTTAAATCCTCGTATCGCGCCTGCTTTTCCATCAACAGTTGGCTTTGCGCTTCTTCGCTTTTACCTTCGGCTGCATTTTGCGCAGCGGTAATCCGCCCGCCCGTAAAAATAGGCCAAATAGCGCGAATCGAAGAGCTAAAGATGTCTTGTTCGGTGATCGTTGAGGTAACTCCACCAACTAGAGGGCGAAAAATCGCGGATATAGCAGGGTTTACTCCACTCAAGCTATCTGAAAACTGTTCGCCATTGATGGTCACATCACTATCAAGGTGAGTGTAGTTAGCACCTAAGGTCACAGAGGGCAGATTAAGGCTTCCAGTGGCATTTTGAAGATGCTGATAACGCTCAACGTTAGCTTGTTGAGCCGCAAGAGAGTTGTTGTTCTCTTGAAGTATTTGCCATGCTTCGGAAAACGTGAGTGGGGCAGCATAGCTTGGCGAAGTCATCGTACCGAGGAGAATACTGGCGATCGCAAGGTATTGAAGTTTTGGTTTGGTCATCTGTATTAAATACCAATTAGAGTATTAACTCTAATGTTAGCAGGGCGATAGTTATTTGTCTTGAATAGATTGTACCTGCGAATAGATTGTCTCACACCAACAGAAGTATCATAACTCGTTAATCAAGTGTAAAAAGATAGAGTGATGCAGATGTCAAAGATAAATAACACTTAAAAAGCACGCCGCAGCGTGCACTCTAAGTTCTGTAAATAATTGTCTTTACAGCATTTAATGGTCTATTTAAAGCTTGGACAATGGTGATCGGCTCGCCATACCAATTGCTTTGACCCTTGCATTGTTTGTAATAAATCTTTGCCTGACATTTGCGGAAATGCTAACAATACCTTGAGATCACGTGGGGATGTATCGTCTTTCTCATAGGCTCTTACATGAGTGAAAGTAGATTGTAAGTGCTTGAATAGCATAGTCTTAGTTAGACAAATTCCAAAATTATCGCGTTTCATTGCCTGGTTTCCTTTTCAACAATGTTTGTACGTTATGTTTTTTATCCCGTTGTCATTGGACATCACCACTGGCTTACATGCCCTTATTATTAGTGTTGTTTCGTCGTTAACTGAGTCTAGGTGATGTTTCACTAGCACCTCTGAGTTTCATTCCTGTCTACTGTTTAGTAGAGGCAAACAAATAGGGTTGGAGACATCACTCATTTTTAAACTTTCTCAACAGTAAAATGACAAGTTTCTTACTGTACGACACGTCTAGCGAGTCAATGATTGTTGCCTTTCTGTGAATCCAAATTGCGACCTAGATAGCTGTCTTAAAATGGTGACTTACAGTTTAACAACAACAAATCTCTTTATATGCAACTATTATAATTGTATTTATTTTAAACAACCTAAAAACACCTAAAAGCTTAGTGATCTAGCTCAATGTTTACTCGTTTATTTATTTTTTGAGTCAATCTGCTCTGAAATTGAACAGTAGCCTAAGTGACATAACGTAAGGGAATACCAATTAAGAACCAACCCAGTTATTTAGTTGAGTAACAGTCACAAATTCGTATAAGTACAAAGGCTATCGAATTAACTTGGTGTTAACATCAATGGCTAAGTATTAGGGACGTTCTATATGAAATGGAGTAGCATCAGCTTCAGAAAAAGGTTGCTGATTATCATGACGGTCACTGGCCTCGTTGAACTTTTGATACTGTCAGCTGCAGGTTTCTACTATATCAAACAATCTCAAGAGCAAGAGATGGGTTTGAAAGCATTAGGTGTTGCTGACTTTCTTGCTGAATCACCATTTGTCATTCGTATTATTCAAGATAATGGAACCTTTAATTCCAAAGCTGCTCCCCACGTAGTCTCAGAAGAAACCCAACTTAAATTTCGTAACCTTACCCAACTTATTGGTGCAGCGTTTATTGTTGTGGGCGATGAGCAAGGAATTCGTTTGATTCATCCGTATGACGATAGGTTGGGTAAGCCAATGCGTGGTGGCGACAACGAGCAGGCCTTGGTGTTGGGGGAGTCTTATGTGTCGACGGCTAAAGGTTCACTCGGGTTTTCGGTACGTGGTAAATCTGCGGTCAAAGACGCTCAAGGCAATGTCATCGGCGTGGTGTCTGTAGGTTATTTATTGGATTCATTGCAAGATCGAATCGAACCTTACTTAGCCTTTTTGATTGTGATGGCGTTGCTGGTGGTCGCCGTCAATGCGGTGATTTCAAGCTATGTGTCTCGTCGTTTTCAGCGCGCGATTTTGGGGTTTGAGCCAGAAGAAATTGGTCGATTATATGTCGAACTTGATGTGACGATGAGTACCGTAAAAGAAGGCATCCTGAGTATTGATAAACACGGTATTTTACGTTCAATCAACAAGAGTGCCTGCGACATTTTGTCGATAGACAGGGAGAAATCCCTTAATCAGCGCCTTGCCGATGTATTGGCTGGCAGTGATTTGGAGCAACTTTTATCAACGGGAGAAATTGACCACGATGTTGAGTTATACCTGAATAACAAACGAATCATTGCTAACCGTAGCCCAATTACTGTGGCTGGTGAAGTGGTCGGTGCGGTGTCCAGTTTCCGATTACGAGATGAGATTAATGATTTAACTGATCAGCTTTCTCAAACTAAAGAGTATGCGGATTTGCTGCGCTCGCAAACGCACGAACACCAAAATAAGTTAAACACCATCAGTGGCCTAATTCAGATGGGTGAGTTGGAGTCTGTTCAGCAGTTGATTGGACAAGAAACAGCTCACTAT
The DNA here is from genome assembly GCF_027587105.1 of Vibrio sp. RW. NCBI lineage: Bacteria > Pseudomonadati > Pseudomonadota > Gammaproteobacteria > Vibrionales > Vibrionaceae > Vibrio > Vibrio sp. RW. Next base: position 33,174 of record NZ_JAPPTM010000030.1, on the reverse strand, counting down.
CAAAGCCTTATCGAGTTCTTAAGAGAAACGGTCAAAGATCCACTGATCGCGGGCATGTTGCTAGGTAAAACAGAGCGTGCACGCGAGATTGGTTTGGAGCTCAAAGTCGAAGAAGGTTCAAGGCTAGAAACACTGCCAAGTCGGTTAAACGCCGATGATGTCGTCACTATTATTGGCAATCTGATTGATAACGCATTTGATGCCACCATGATGGCCATTAAACAGGAAGGACAAATTGTCCCGGCACGCCGTGTTATCGAAGTGTCTATCAGTGATTTTGGCAATGAAATCATTGTTGAGGTTGAGGATAAAGGGTGTGGTTTACCAAAGCATCTAGCAACCGATGAACTAACAGAGAAAGGTGTATCAAGTAAAGCTAAGCAGAATCGTGGTGTGGGTTTGTACTTGATTAAACAGCTTGCCGATCGTTATCAAGGGCAATTGGAGATGATCGATAATCATGATTTTGGTACTCGAATGACAGTGTATTTACCGAAAGAAGAACAGTAAGAAATGGATATCAAAATTGTGCAGAATATTAGAACAGTGATGACTGGACATAACATGTTGAAAGGAAGGACATAATGGATGCAATCACGAGAGTCATGGTCATTGAAGATGATATTGCGATTGCAGAGCTTCACCATCGTTATTTAGATCTGATGGGAGGCTTTGATGTGGTCGGAATTGCGACTACACAGTCTGAAGCCTTAATGCAATTGGATATCTTAAAGCCGGATTTGGTTTTGTTGGATGTGTATCTTCCTGACGGGTGTGGGTTGGATATTCTCAATCATGTCCGTGGCGCCAATCAAGGGTGTGATGTTATCTTAATCACCGCAGCACGTGATGTCGATACATTGCAACAAGCGATGCGTGGCGGAGTGGTGGATTATCTACTTAAGCCGGTTATGTTTCCTCGCTTAGAAGCGGCATTGAAAAAGTACCAGTCACAGCAACAAGAATTTGAAAGTGTGTCTGACCTCAACCAAGGATTGGTGGACAAGATGTTGCAAGCGAACGCGAAAGATAATGCAGGGAAAATATCAACTCTACCCAAAGGAATCGATGGGGTAACGCTTAATAAGATCAGAGCGCTTTTTCAGCAAGTAAGCGCGACCAACATCACGGCGGACGAAGCGGGTGAACGTATTGGTGCAAGCCGAACCACAGCCAGACGCTACTTAGAGTTTTTGATCACGACGGGCGAGTTGGTTGCCGACTTAAACTATGGCACCGTCGGTCGCCCTGAGCGGTGCTATAATAGAGCGAGACGATAGGGCAAATCAGAAGGTAGTACTCTTTACTTAAAATCTTCCCTTCTACTTAAAGTACTCCTCCTGCTTAAAGATTCCCGTTTGCTTGAAGATAGCGCTTAATTTAAACGCAGAATGCGAAATCAGTTGAGTAAAGCGCTGTTTGCTTTCTTCGGATATCCCGCAGTTAACTCCACCGACCAGATACCATTCTTTATTAACTACAATGTCCGTGAACGAGGAATTATCGTCACCACGGGCTTTACGAACTCAATAATCGCTTATATTCCGGACAAAGTGAGCCAATATTTAATCGATTGCCTTCACAGTGGTTGATGTAAATCAAATAGTCATAGACAATACTGTCCCGAATAGAGGTGATAGCTTTCACCCTCATTTACCAAACGCATTCTCAAGTGTAATAGGCACTTGCTATTGATGTAATAGTTAAGACCTATTATCTATTTTTGTATGTCGCTGATACCTTTGGCGAATACTAAAAACCTTGTTTTTATAGGAAAGATGATGGTAATACCTGAAAACAGCAGCATCGTTATTTTTGGTGCGTCGGGAGATCTAACTTATCGTAAGTTAATTCCTGCTTTATACCACCTGTATGCTAGCAATCAACTTCCTGAATCCTTTGCGATTCTTGGAGTGAGCCGTACTGAGTACAGCGACGAGTCTTACCGTGAGAAGCTGAAGAAGTCTCTTCAGGAAATGGAAAAAACTGAACCAGAGACGCTAAATGCATTCATTGAGCATTTGCATTACCAGGCGATCAACACTTCAGATGTAGACGACTACGCTCGTTTAGCACAACGTCTAGATAATCTTGAGCAAGACTACCAATTCGAAAACCATAACACACTGTTCTATTTGGCAACGCCGCCAAGTTTATATGGTGTGATCCCAGCAAATCTTGCTGCGCATGGCCTGAACGATGAGAAGAACGGCTGGCGTCGTCTTATCATTGAGAAGCCATTTGGTTACGACCTCGCATCTGCTCAGGCGTTGGATGAAGAGATCCATCATCACTTCCAAGAACACCAGATCTACCGTATCGACCATTACCTCGGTAAAGAAACGGTACAAAACCTTCTAGTGCTTCGTTTCTCAAATGCGATGTTTGAACCACTGTGGAATCGTAATTTCATTGATTACGTTGAAATCACGGGTGCTGAGTTCCTAGGCGTTGAAGAGCGTGGCGGATACTACGACAGCTCTGGAGCTGTGCGCGACATGTTCCAAAACCACTTGCTACAAGTATTAGCAATGGTTGGCATGGAGCCACCTGCACAGATCAACGCGGATTCTATTCGTGACGAAGTGGTTAAAGTCCTTCAGTGTCTAAAACCACTAGAAGAAGATGACCTGCGTAAAGACTTGGTCCTAGGTCAATACACAGCATCAGACGTTCGCGGCCAGCAATTGTTAGGTTATCGTGAAGAACCAGGTGTTGCGGATGACTCTCGTACTGAAACTTACATCGGCTTGAAAGCTCACATCAATAACTGGCGTTGGAATGGTGTTCCTTTCTACGTACGTACTGGTAAACGTTTACCTACACGTGTAACTGAAATCGTGATTCACTTTAAGAACACACCACATCCAGTATTTGGCCAAGATGCACCAGAGAACAAACTGATTATCCGTATCCAACCGGATGAAGGTATCCAGATGAGCTTTGGTTTGAAAGAACCTGGTGCAGGCTTTAAGGCAAAAGAAGTCAAGATGAACTTCTCTTACTCTGACTTGCCTGAAACTCAAATGCTAACGGCTTATGAGCGTCTGCTTCTTGATGCGTTAAACGGTGACGCAACTCTGTTTGCACGTACTGATGCGGTAGAAGCATGTTGGAAATACGTTCAACCAATCTTAGACTTCAAACAAGATCCTCAAGCACTGTTTGGCTATGCTTGTGGTACTTGGGGCCCACAGGAGGCGGATGAGCTTCTACAACGTGATGGCCGAGCATGGCGTTTCCCATGCAAAAACTTAACAGACACGGATTACTGCGAATTATGATCAATCACAAGATCTTTGCAACGCCAGAATTGGTCGTTGAAAACCTAGCAAACGAAATGAAAGCTTACAGTGAACAAGGCAAACCTGTTCATATTTCATTGTCGGGCGGCAGCACGCCAAAAATGCTCTTTAAGCTGTTAGCTCAAGCACCATACGCAGAAGGTATTCAATGGAATAACCTTCATTTTTGGTGGGGCGACGAACGTTGCGTGGCACCAGATGACGCTGAAAGTAACTTCGGTGAAGCGAATGCGTTACTGTTTTCGAACGTGAACCTTCCGGCAGAGAATATCCACCGCATCCGTGGTGAAGATGAGCCTAACGCTGAAGCCGAGCGCTTTGCTAAAGAAATGGCTGATGTGATTCCTGGTGAAAACGGCACGCCTATTTTCGATTGGATTCTGTTAGGTGTTGGTGCCGATGGCCACACAGCTTCGCTATTTCCGGGTGTAACTGATTACCAAGACGAGAGACTCTCTTTATTAGCTTCTCATCCTGAGTCCGGTCAAATCCGAGTTTCTAAAACGGCGAAAGTTTTAGAAGCAGCAAAACGAATCAGTTTCCTAGTACTGGGTGCAGGTAAAGTTGAGATCGTTAAAGAAATTCATACAACTCCTGCTTCAGAATTGCCTTATCCGGCAGCGAAAATCCAGTCTAAAGCTGGCGAAACAGAGTGGTTCCTAGATTCAAGTGCAGCAAGTGCTATCGCATAAGTGCGAATAGCCGCAAGGAGATAAAATAATGAAAGGTGATATCGGTGTAATTGGCCTAGCAGTAATGGGTCAGAACCTTATCCTAAACATGAACGACCACGGCTTCAAAGTTGTGGCTCATAACCGTACTGCTGCTAAAGTAGACGAGTTCCTAGAAGGCCCAGCTAAAGGTACTAATATTGTTGGTGCTTACTCTCTAGAAGAGCTAGTTGAGAAGCTAGAAGCGCCACGTAAAGTGATGCTTATGGTTCGTGCAGGTGACGTTGTAGATACGTTCATCGACAAGCTTGTACCACTTCTAGACAAAGGCGACATCATTATTGATGGCGGTAACACTAACTTCCCAGACACTAACCGTCGTGTTGCTGCTCTTCGTGAGAAAGGCATCCACTTCATCGGTACTGGTGTTTCTGGTGGTGAAGAAGGTGCTCGTTTCGGTCCTTCAATTATGCCAGGCGGTTCTCCTGAAGCTTGGGAAGCGGTTAAGCCTATCTTCCAAGGTATCTCTGCGAAAACTGACGCGGGTGAGCCTTGTTGTGATTGGGTTGGTAACGACGGTGCTGGTCACTTCGTTAAGATGGTTCACAATGGCATCGAATATGGTGACATGCAGCTTATCACTGAAGCATACCAGTTCATGAAAGATGGCCTAGGTATGAACCACGACGAAATGCAGGCTGTATTTGCTGACTGGAACAAAACTGAACTAGACAGCTACCTTGTAGAAATCACTGCTGATATCCTTGGCTACAAAGATGAAGACGGTGAAGCACTTGTTGAGAAAATCCTAGACACTGCTGGCCAAAAAGGCACAGGTAAATGGACAGGTATCAACGCACTAGACATGGGTATCCCACTGACTCTAATCACTGAGTCTGTATTCTCTCGTTGCCTGTCTGCACTTAAAGACCAACGTGTTGAAGCTGAGAAACTATTCGGCAAGACAGTTGCTCCAGTTGAAGGTGACAAGCAAGAGTGGGTTGATGCAATTCGTCAGGCTCTACTGGCTTCTAAGATCATCTCTTACGCTCAAGGTTTCATGCTAATGCGTGAAGCGTCGAACGAAAACGGCTGGGATCTAAACTATGGTAACGTTGCACTGATGTGGCGTGGCGGTTGTATCATCCGTTCTGCATTCCTAGGCAACATTCGTGATGCTTACGAAGCGAACCCAGACATCGCTTTCCTAGGTTCAGATGCCTACTTCAAAGGTATCCTAGACAACTGCATGAGCGCTTGGCGTAAAGTTGCAGCTAAGTCTATGGAATCTGGCATCCCAATGCCTTGTATGACTTCTGCACTAACGTTCCTAGATGGCTACACTACAGCGCGTCTTCCAGCGAACCTTCTACAAGCTCAACGTGACTACTTCGGTGCTCACACTTACGAGCGTACTGACCGTCCACGTGGTGAGTTCTTCCACACAAACTGGACGGGTACAGGCGGCGACACTGCTTCTACCACTTACGACGTATAATCGTTAGTTAGAATCAGTTAAGAACACGTTCGTTCTTTCAGCTGTAAACTAGAAAACAAAAGGATGCGAATCGGCATCCTTTTTTGTTGCTTGAGCATTTTTGTTAATTTGAATGGTGAGGTTTCGGAACCGAAGAAGACTCCCGAGATGCAGGGCAGTTGATGTTACCCCCGAATGTTAAATGACCAATTCGAAATTAATTTTAAAGATAAATAGGATCACGAGCATGCTTTATGCCATCATAAAGGCATAGATAAGGGCAACGGATCTAATGCCCAAGTGATTGAGCTAGAAATGGTCAGTGATGACGGTGTTCTAGAGTAAATTCAAGGCCTTTAGTTGCCTTGAAAAAGGTAATGTTATGACTGAAGAAGAAAGAATCGAACTGCAACAAAATAACCCATTGCATGGCTTAAAGCTTGAAACCATGATCACTGAATTAGTGGATCATTATGGTTGGGAAATTTTGGATGCAGCAATGCGCATGAACTGCTTTAACACTAAACCAACGGTAGCAAGCGCTGTTAAATATCTAAAGAAGACAGAATGGGCCCGTGAGAAGGTAGAAAACTTTTACCTGTATCGTTTTAAGCGTATGCCTAAAGCGTCTGATATCGAATATCAGATGCCACCACGTTCACGTACGTTCCGTCACGGTTTAGAACCTCGTGAACCAATGGAGTTGACGGTTGAGTCTATTCAAGCGTCACAAGCTAAAGCCGCGTCTGCTTTCAAAGAACGCCGAGGTGGCAACGGTCGTAACTTTCGCCGTTAATTAAACGTCGTTAAATAAAGCAGCCTAAATAGGTTAAGTAACCTAAGGCCGAAAAGTGATAAGCATAAAATACAAAGGAGCCTCAGAGCTCCTTTTTAATGCGTGTAGCTTTAGTAATACGTCTTAAGTTTCGCGGTTTTTTCTTTGATTCTTCCAAAGATCGGCGATATAAATAATTGCACTGACGAGTAAGAATAGCGCTGACACAGAAAATAGAGCAGGCATTTTTAGGATCCACGCGAATGTGGCAGCAAGAAAAGCGACAAAGCAAATGAGTCGACTTGATGACATGATATGACCGAGTTTAATGTTCATAACGCCTCCTAATGAAGTCTCACTTTCGACAGAAGAATTATCCCACTTCCCATAGAGAAAAGACTAAAAAATAGTCTAAATTGTTATCAAATTTACTAATTAAAGGACTCGTCTCACATATATCGGTGTGGCTGTTTTATAAGCAATAAAATAGCGAGATAGGTAATGTGAGAGTCAACTCTTCCACTCTGTCTTCCTGTTAGAATTAAGCTTAGTCTTGAGTTTAATTAGCATAAAACCTAGTTGGCATAGAAAAAGTAAGCGGTGATTAAGAAACTCGCGATGATCACTGTGTTACGAACATATTGTTGTGGGATGCGGCGAGAGATTTTTGCTGAGTAATAGCCACCAACTAAGGTCCCCATCAAAACGGCCATGCCTGACGGCCAATCAATAGAGCCATTCACGATAAAAAACACGATTGCAGCAAGTGATACACAAGCGGATACAAGCAGTTTAATGCCATTCATGACGTTGATATTGGTATATCCCGCCAGTGCCAAGTAGCTCAATGTCACAATGCCCAAACCTGCATTAAAATAACCACCGTAGATACAGACAATCAAAAGCAATAAAGCGGAAAAGAATGCGCCTGCGCTGGTGGCGTGCTTATGTTTTGCTGCAGCTTGTTTAAGCCACTTATTGAGCGTGCCGCCAAACGTGAATAGCAGAGCGGCGAACAGCAATAACCAAGGAACGGATTGAGTAAATAGCGCTTCTGGTGTGTGTAACAATAGAAGCGCTCCGATGCCACCACCCATTACGCATAAAGCGATGGTCAGCTTTAGCTGCTTGGTGCCAGATTGAATTTCATGGTGCAGGGCATAAGCGCCACTGATATAACCAGCGCATGAAGCAAAGGTGTTGGTTGCGTTGGCCGCAATAGGAGGGACGCCAGCAAATAGCAGAGCGGGAAAGGTGATAAAACTGCCTCCGCCAGCGATGGAGTTCAGTACACCGCCAATCACGCCTGACGAGAATAGAATCAACCAATCCATAGTTTAGAATCCAATACGTTAACTAATCGGTTACCTTACTTGAATTTGTTATGAATATCAGCGCCATGTGTGTTGTAAAGATAGGTTTGTGAGTTTGCTACCATCTTTAACCGCTGGTTCGAATTGAGGCTCTAAATGAAAAAAGGAGCCAATGGCTCCTTTCGTTGAGGTTTAGTTGATTCGGTAAAGCTTTACACTTCTACTGGTTTTGTTCTAAAGCTCTTGAACAGCTTAACTAGAATCGGACTAGCAAGAACTAATACAGCCAAGACAGTGAATGTCATGGTGATAGGACGTTCCCAAAGGAAGCTTAGCTCACCATCGCTGATCATCAGTGCGCGTCTTAAGTTTTCTTCCATCAAACCACCTAAGATAAAGCCAAGTAGTAATGGCGCCAGTGGGAAGTTAGCCAGCCTTAACGCTATCGCTGCCATCGCCACAATGAGCATCACAAACACATCCATCGTGTTGAAAGACACCAAGTACACGCCAGTGATTGAGAAGAAGATAATCATTGGCAGCAGTACCGTTCTTGGTACCGCTAGCAGTTTGGAGATATATGGGATAAGCGGCAGGTTTAGAATAACCAATACAATGTTGCCAAAGTACATAGAGATAATCACCGACCAGAATACATCTGGGTGTTCAACGAATAGGCGAGGGCCCGGTTGGATGCCGTAAGCGATCAATGCACCTAGCATGATTGCAGTGGTACCAGATCCCGGAATACCTAGCGTCAGTAGCGGAACGAATGAGCCACTTGAAGCCGCGTTGTTTGCTGATTCAGGAGCCACAAGACCACGAATACTGCCTTTACCGAACTCTTTCTGTTTGTCTTTTGGTGCAAGGCTACGTTCCATACCGTAACTCAAGAAAGCGGCAATGGTTGCACCAGCGCCAGGTAGAACACCGGTAAAGAAGCCAAGGATCGAAGAACGAATCGAAACGGGCGCTACTTCTTTGAACTCTTCTTTGGTTACCTTCATGCTGCCAATATCGGCCATCTTTTGGCTTTCTTCGCCGCTGGTGTCTTTCTCTGGTTTCAAAATACCCATTAAAGTTTCACCAAGCGCGAACGTCGCCATAGCCAGCAATAGGAAGCTGAAGCCATCCATTAGATCCGTGAGGCCGAATGTGAAGCGCTCAACACCAACGCCTTTGTCGATACCTACGGTTGAAAGCATCAAGCCTAAGATGGTCATCATCCACGCCTTGATAACCTGACCTGGGCCTGCAAACGCCGCTACAGCCGATAAACCTAATAGCATCAATGCAAAGTAGTCTGAAGACTGGAAGCTCAATGACACGCTTGCTAGAGCCGGAGCTGCAATCAAAAGCATAATTGCTGAAAGTGTACCGCCAGTAAAAGAAGAGTAAGCAGCAAGAGCCAGTGCTTTACCAGCTTGGCCTTTTTGTGCCATTGGGTAGCCGTCGAATGCCGTTACTACCGTAGAAGAACAGCCTGGAGCATTGATTAGGATTGATGATGTTGAACCACCAAATACCGCACCGTAGTAAACACCGGCCATCAAAATAAGACCAGAAGATGGGTCTAGGCCGTAAGTGATAGGGATCATCAGAGCAATGGCTGAGATTGGACCTAACCCCGGAAGCATCCCGATGAAGGTACCTACGAAACAGCCCACGATTACCATCATGATGTTCATTGGCATCACAGCGGTAGAAAGTCCTTGTAAAATTCCGTCTAACATAATGTTATCCCTACCAAAGAGTGAAGATTAAACCAGGCTCTAGGTAGATATCTAAGCCTTGAGTTAAAAGAAGAAAGAACGCGATAACGAAAGGAAACGACGCGCCAAACAAGATAGATTTACGGCGCTCACCCAATAGGTAGAAGCCCGCTAATAAGAAGAAGCTTGTAGCTAAAACAAAGCCAAGATACGTCAGCCCAACACCGTACAGTGCCATTAACACCAAGAAGCCAATCAGCAGTTTCCAGTTCAGCGGCGTTGTTTCACATTTGACTTTCTTGTTTGGTTCTCCAGTGACAAGCAAAATCAACGATAACCCGATACCGATGAAAGTCAGCAGGGTAGGCAATGTTCTCGCGGTAAAGGGTTCATATTCATCACCGGGAAACAGCGGAATCAGGGTAGTTTGGTAGCCATAGCACAAGCACGCCAGCATAAAGATCAAAGCTCCGAGACGATCGCCTGAAAGCAAAGATTCCTTACTGAAAAATTTGGTTGGTAAGTCCGACATATCCAACTCCATTTGTGTGGTGTAGAAAAGTAAAAAAACCGTACATGAGCGAGTCAATGAAATGTCTGGGATCACTAACCGAAGGTAAGCGAACTACAGTGCTTGGGCTTAGCAAGCCGCTTGTGTTTACAACGAATCAGCAAGCGTTAGTAACACGTCTACAAATAAACAAAGGAGTTTGAAGTTAACTCATGTACGGCGAAACAAGGAAAGAGTAAGAGGGCATAAAATCCCTCTATCGTTGTTGGTTATTTCAAGAAACCAAGCTCACGCATTAGGTCGCCCATCTGTTTTTCTTGGTCTTCTAGGAAGGCGTAAAAATCTTTGTCCGCTTTGTAGTTGTCGATCCAACCGTTACGGTCGCGCACCACTTGCCACTCATCGGTTTTGTACATTTTGCCTAGAGCTTCATTCCATTCATTGATTTTCGCTTGACTAGTGCCCGGTGCCGCGAAGAAACCACGCCAGTTAGCGAATACTGTTTCGTTGCCGTACTCAGTCAGTGTTGGGATGTTAGGTGCTGCTTCAAGACGTTTTGGTGCTGTTACCGCCAGTACTTTCACCTGCCCAGACTTAGACATCTCGAGTACTTCACCAAGACCAGTTGAAAGCAGTTGTGTTTCACCAGAAAGCAGTGCAGCCATTGCTTTGCCGCCCGCATCGTAAGCAATGTAGCGAACCTTTTTCGCATCAAAACCTTCACCTTTGAACGCTGCGGCTACAACTAGGTGATCCATGCTGCCACGAGCTGAACCGCCAGCAATTTTCACTTTACGTGGGTTGGTTTCGAATTCCTTTACTACGTCTTCCCACGTGTTGTACTTAGAATCTGCAGACGCAACGATTGCGCCGTAATCGGCAATGGTTGCAGCAACAGGCGTTAGGTCACGGAAAGACTGTGGAAAAATACCCGTGAGAGAGCGCACAACGATAGGTGTTGAGTTCACCATTAGCGTGTCTTCTTGGCGTTGAGCCGTTTCAATTAGGTGTGCAATGGCTTTACCGCCGCCACCACCAGATAGGTTTTGGAAAGAGACATTTTCTACGATGTCTGATTTCACCAGTACATCACCGGTACCACGAGCTGTCATATCCCAACCGCCACCAGCGCCGCCAGGGATTAGGAAGTGTATTTTTTCTACGTCAGCAGCAAAAGTGTTGAAAGAAAAGGTTGCTGCGATAATAGAAGCCGCAAGAGTAGGTTTCAGTGCCTTGAACATGTTCACGTTCCTTATGTAGGGGCTCTCTTCAATGGAGAGAAACTTATGTTTATATCCAGCTACTAAACACACGAGTAGGGTATTGCTTAGTAGATGAAGCTAAAGTTAACGATGTGTTAACGAATTGTCTGCAATGCGGCGATATTGAGGATAAAGAACATTGGGTGAATAAAGTTCATAAAGTTCACGGATTGGTTACTCTCTCTTATCCATAAAAGAGTCACGTATGTTGATGTAAACAAATATCTCGAGGTCACGTGCTAGATGATGAGATCTAGAATGACTGTATTGTAGAGTGGGCGATGAATGAAAGGCGCAGGTAAATGCGAATTTTTTCATCTGAGGGTTATATGTAAAGGCGTTATACCAGTAAGGCGTTTAAAAACTGAAAGAAGCATAGAAAGTAGATGAGATCATAGCAATTTTGTTCAATAACGGGTTTTGAAGTTTAGGTACTTTAGTGTTTTAGCAAAAGAATAAACGGAACTGTCATGGAACAATTATGGGTAGCTATGTTCACATTTGCGATGATTGGAGCTTTGTCACCTGGACCGGTAAATATCGTGGCAACTAGTACGTCGGCCAATTACGGCTTAAAGGTTGCGTTGAGGTATGTAGTAGGAGCGAGTATTGCTTATGCCACCATCGTTTTTTGTTCAGGAAGTTTATTGCGATTATTAGCAAGTGGGATTCCAAATATTGCATGGTTGATGAAAATTGTAGGGACCCTATTTTTACTCTACCTCGCAAAACAAATTGCTTTTGCGCCATATCAAAGCATTGACGCTATTTCGCAAGACAAAGCCCCTAATGCGTGGCAGGGCGCATTTTTGCAATGTATAAATCCCAAGGCTTGGTTAGTTGCGATGTCGGGTATTAGTTTATATGTTGTCGATCAGCCATCGTCTTCCATCGCGCTACTGCTCTTTACCTTGATATCTCTAGCTGCATGCTTAGTGGGGGTGGCGAGTTGGGTATTTTTAGGACAGGCGATAAGAAAGGCATTACAATCTGAGGTGAAGCAAACAATGTTCAACTGGGGTATGGCTGGACTACTCGTCGTTTCGATAGTAAGTATTTGGGCATAAGAAGGAGAATGATATGGCAAAGGATCGCACGGTCGCTTTTAAGCAAAGCACCTTGTTGCCGAACATTGAAATTAGAATAGCGGATAAATCGAGCGCATGCTATGACGCGCATTCTCACGATGAATTTTCGTTTGGTGTTATTCAGCAAGGCGCTGCTCACTACCGCAACCTAGGTTCCCAACACCAAATAGGGCGTGGTGATATTGTTACTATTAACCCCTCAGATATTCATTCTTGCAATCCTGTTACGGTAAGTTGGTCTTATAACATGCTATTTGTGGATACTCATTGGATGGGTAATATCCAACAGCAAATAACAGGGGATAGACAATACGATTATTGTGCGTTTTTGCACGATTACGAGAAAGGGGGCGAGGTAAGAAACAGCTTTCAAAAGCTTTACACTTCTCTTGTTAACGGTCACTCCTATCTTGAGGCCGAAACTCATTTTTATGATTTTATTGAAGAATGTCTCCAGCAGTCGAACACCAATACCTTGCGTACAACGTCCGTGTTACCTCACCTTCAGCGCGTAAAAGAAAAACTATTCGATAACGTTGAATACAATTTGCGTTTGTCTGAGATCGCGGAAGAGGTAGGCGTTAGTCAATATCATCTTATTCGTAGTTTCAAACAGTTTTATGGGTTATCACCGCATGCGTATTTGCTTGATGAACGGATTAAACGTGCGAAATCCATGCTTAAGACAGGGCAAACAATTGTCGACACTTCAAACGCGCTTGGTTTTTCTGATCAAGCGCATTTTCAACGTAACTTTAAGAGGAGAGTGGCAGTAACACCAAGGGTCTATCAATCCTTTTTCCTCTGATTTAATCGTTGTAATTCGCTCCTTCTTAAATACTACCTTAGTCTAAATTGTCGACAATTCTCTTGATTGTCGATAATTTAATCGTGTATTTTATATTCATGTTATAAAACTGTTGACAATTGACAATTGACGTTCAGCAATCAGAAGTGAGCAGCGTGAATATGAATACTGCGATAAAAGATCTCATCTTAAGTACAAATACGAAAACTCGTGTGAGCGATAAAGAAAGCACCAAGTCAGAAAACCTGACGGAATACCTCGTTGAGGCGATTGTTAACGGTGAATTATCTCCGGGCAGTAAGATCTCGGAACCCGAGCTGGCTAAACGCTTTGAGGTAAGCCGAGGCCCATTGCGTGAAGCGATAATGCGGGTTGAAGGGCTAGGGCTTATTGAGCGCATTCCTCATGTCGGAGCGCGAGTGATTACATTCTCAGCCGACACACTGCTTGAGCTTTACGCGGTTCGAGAAGCATTAGAAGGTATGGCTGCGCGACTCGCAGCACGACACATCACACAAGAAGAACTTCTCGGGCTTGAAGGGTTACTGTCGACACACTCTCAGCATATCGATGAAGTAGAGGGCTCTTCCTATTTCCACCAACACGGTGATTTCGATTTCCATTATCGAATCATTAAAGCCAGCCGCAACAGCAAACTCATTTCTCTACTTTGTGATGAGCTTTATCACTTATTACGCATGTATCGCTACCAATCGCCTAGAGCACAGTCTCGCCCAAAAGAGGCGCTTGATGAACATAAATATATCCTACAAGCAATCCGCAACCGTGATGAAGAGCTGGCAGAAATGCTGATGCGTCGACATATCTCCGGTAGTCGACTGCTTATCGAACAACAAATTCAATCCAAAGATATGGATTAACAGGCTTACAAATACACAATTAACAGGGAGCGTCATTATGAAGTTATCAGCAGGAGCAAAGTTCCGACAAGCTGTGCAAGACAATGATCCACTGCAGATCGTCGGCACGGTGAATCCGTACTGCGCGATGATGGCAAAGAACTTGGGTCATCAGGCCATTTATTTGTCTGGTGGAGGTATTGCCAATGCGTCTTACGGTTTGCCTGATTTAGGCATCACCACACTAAACGATGTGTTGGTGGATGTTGAACGTATTACCAATGCGTGTGATTTGCCCTTGCTGGTGGATATCGACACGGGTTTCGGTGGCGCGTTCAATATCTCACGTACGATTCGCGCGATGGAGAAAGCAGGCGCAGCGGCAATTCACATGGAAGACCAAGTGGCACAGAAACGCTGTGGTCATCGTCCTAATAAAGCGATCGTTAGCCAACAAGAGATGGTCGATCGAGTAAAAGCCGCAACCGATGCGAGAACCGATGAGAGCTTTGTGATTATGGCTCGTACCGATGCACTGGCGGTTGAAGGCATAGATAGTGCGATTGAACGCGCGATTGCGTGTGTTGAAGCGGGTGCGGACATGATTTTCCCTGAAGCGATGAACCAACTCGACCAATACGTGAAGTTCTCGACGGCGCTGAAATCAGCGACGGGTAAGCACGTGCCTATTCTCGCAAACATCACTGAATTCGGGCAAACACCACTTTACAACTGCAAAGAACTAGCGCAATCGAGTGTCGACATGGTGCTTTATCCACTCAGTGCATTCCGTGCGATGAACAAAGCCGCGGAGAATGTTTATAAACACTTGTTAGTTGAAGGTAATCAAGAAGCACTGCTGGATTCCATGCAAACTCGTAAAGAGCTTTATGAATACCTGAATTACCACGATTACGAGAACAAGCTTGATCAGCTGTTTTCGAGTGACGAATAAATCCAATTTCAATTAATAAGAGTCAACCTAATCCAATAACGTGAAATGGTTAGTCGCCACATCGGGTCCGTGAAATCGAGTGAGATAGTCGTGGTCATCGAATACAAATAGTCAGCACCAAAGAGTGCAGGGCGGCTAACCCAGAGAAGGAGTTCATCATGTCTGTATCTTTGAGTGATAAAGCAACTGTCGATAATGCTTCAACAGTAAACCAACAAGAGAGTACCAAACCGTCTAGCGCACCGGCGATTGGCGGTGCTGGTTTGCGTGGCCAGAGTGTTGGAACTACGGCGCTGTGTACGGTAGGAAAATCAGGAACAGGTTTAACTTACCGTGGCTATGATATTACCGACCTTGCTAACCATGCTCAATTTGAAGAAGTGGCACATCTGCTATTAAGAGGCCATTTGCCCAGTGAAAAAGAGCTAGACGATTACCAAACATTGTTGGTTGGTCTACGCGGCTTGCCTCAACCGTTGAAAATAGCATTAGAGCTTATCCCAGCAGACGCTCACCCTATGGATGTGATGAGAACAGGCTGTTCAATGTTGGGCAACTTAGAGCAAGAATCAGACTTCTCTGAGCAGCTATCGGCAACAGAACGTATGCTTGCGCTTTTCCCTGCCATTATTTGCTATTGGTATCGCTTCAGTCACGATGGCGTTCGAATTGATACTGAAGATAAAAGCGAAGCGTGCTTGGGCGGCTACTTCTTGAAGATGCTAACGGATAAAGCGCCTAGTGAACTGCACAAGAAGGTGATGCACTGCTCGCTCACTCTTTACGCGGAACATGAGTTTAATGCTTCAACCTTTGCTGCTCGTGTGTGTGCATCAACACTGTCGGATATTCATTCGTGTGTAACAGCAGCAATTGGCACATTAAGAGGACCTCTACATGGTGGCGCGAATGAAGCGGCAATGGAAATGATACAAGATTGGAAAAGCGCCGATGAAGCTGAAGCGAACATCATGAAGATGCTTGCTAACAAAGACAAAATCATGGGCTTCGGGCATGCCATTTATCGTGAGAGTGACCCACGAAACGCACTAATCAAACGCTGGTCGAAAGAACTTGCTCAAGAAGTGGGCGATGAGCAGCTCTACGCGGTATCTGAGCGCGTTGAAGCGGTCATGAAGCGTGAGAAAGGCCTGTTCTGTAATGCGGATTTCTTCCATGCCTCTGCCTATCACTTCATGGATATCCCAACCAAACTGTTTACGCCTATCTTTGTGATGAGTCGCCTTACCGGTTGGACGGCGCATGTGTTCGAGCAAAGAGAAAACAATCGCATTATTCGCCCAAGTGCAGACTACACCGGGCCAGAGCATAAAAACTGGCTACCTATTCATTTACGTTAACCCTTCTGTCTCAAGGCGACTCATATATCGAGTTGTCCTTGAGATCTAATGAATAGAATTTTAGATAATGGTGGATGTATGCCTGATATGAAAATTGATAAAAAACAGAGTCTTGAGCAGAGTGTAGGCGTTAAAAATAGCCAATACAGAAAGGTTTTACCGGGAACTGGCTTGGAATATTTCGACGCCCGTGAAGCGGTAGATGCGATATCTCCGGGCAGCTATAAAACCTTGCCTTATACGTCGAGAGTATTGGCGGAGCAATTGGTAAGACGCTGTGACCCAGTTGCTCTTGAAGACAGCTTGAAGCAGATCATTGAGCGTAAGAGCGACTTAGACTTTCCTTGGTATCCAGCACGTGTCGTGTGCCATGACATTCTGGGTCAAACCGCTTTGGTTGATTTAGCTGGATTAAGAGACGCGATTGCCGACCAAGGCGGAGACCCCGCCAAGGTGAACCCCGTTGTTGAAACTCAACTGATTGTTGATCACTCTCTGGCAGTGGAACACGCAGGCTTTGATAGCGAAGCCTTTGACAAAAACCGCGCCATTGAAGAGCGTCGAAACGAAGACCGTTTTCATTTTATTGAATGGTGTAAAACCGCATTTAAAAACGTCAGTGTGATTCCAGCAGGTAACGGAATCATGCACCAGATTAACTTGGAGAAAATGTCTCCGGTTATTCAATCTAAAGAGGGCATTGCGTTCCCAGATACCTGTGTTGGTACTGATAGCCACACTCCTCACGTTGATGCGTTGGGTGTTATTGCGATTGGAGTGGGCGGATTGGAAGCCGAGACGGTAATGCTAGGTCGTCCGTCGATGATGCGTTTACCAGGTATTGTGGGCGTTAAGCTAACGGGTCAGAGACAAGAAGGTATTACGGCGACTGATATTGTGCTTGCGATTACAGAGTTTCTTCGCAATGAAAGGGTGGTTTCAAGCTACTTAGAGTTCTTTGGTGAAGGCGCACGTGCACTGACCATTGGTGATCGTGCGACTATCTCAAACATGACACCTGAATACGGCGCGACGGCAGGTATGTTCTATATAGATGAACAGACCATTCAATACCTAAAGCTGACAGGCCGAGATCCTGAACAGGTTGAATTAGTTGAGCTTTATGCTAAGCAAACCGGACTGTGGGCGGATGATCTCGATTCGGCTCAATATGAGCGTGTACTCGAGTTTGATTTGTCGAAAGTTGAGCGAAACCTCGCGGGGCCTTCGAACCCTCATCGACGCCTGCCAACCAGCGAACTTGCCCAGCAAGGCATCAGTCAAGCATCTTGGAAAGAGCAGCATGCTAAGCAGTACAGCGACGAGCAAATGCCTGATGGTGCGGTGATCATCGCAGCCATTACCTCTTGTACTAACACCAGTAATCCAAGAAATGTCGTTGCCGCGGCTTTAGTGGCTAAGAAAGCCAATCAGCTTGGATTAGTTCGTAAGCCTTGGGTGAAAACGTCATTCGCTCCAGGCTCAAAAGTCGCCAAGTTATATCTCGAATCGGCAGGTTTGCTTCCTGAACTGGAACAATTAGGCTTCGGTATCGTCGGCTATGCGTGCACTACCTGTAACGGAATGAGTGGGGCGTTGGATCCTAAAATCCAACAAGAGATCATCGACCGCGACTTGTATTCAACCGCCGTGTTATCTGGGAACCGAAATTTCGATGGTCGAATCCATCCTTATGCAAAACAAGCGTTTTTAGCCTCACCGCCATTGGTGGTTGCTTATGCTTTAGCGGGTACGATTCGCTTTGATATTGAGAAAGACAGCCTAGGTATAGGCAACAATGGCAAGCCAATCTACTTAAGTGATTTATGGCCAAGCGATGCAGAGATCGATGCCGTTGTTGGTGAGCATGTTAAGCCTCAGCAATTCCAACAAATCTACGTGAAAATGTTCCAGCCAGACGAGGGTCAGGTAACTACTGAACCGCTTTATGACTGGCGACCTCAAAGTACCTACATTCGAAGACCGCCTTATTGGGAAGGTGCACTCGCAGGGGAGCGAAGCCTTTCTAGTATGAGACCGTTAGCGATCTTAGGCGACAACATCACCACCGATCACTTATCTCCTTCAAATGCGATTCTCGCTTCGAGCGCGGCGGGGGAATACCTCACAAAAATGCTAGTGCCGGAAGAGGATTTTAACTCTTACGCGACCCACCGAGGTGACCACTTAACCGCGCAACGAGCGACGTTCGCCAACCCGAAGCTGTTTAATGAAATGGTGAAGGACGCTGGAGAAGTCGTGCAAGGTTCATTAGCACGAGTTGAGCCGGAAGGACAGGTTACTCGCATGTGGGAAGCGATAGAAACCTACATGAACCGTAAACAACCTTTGATTGTTGTTGCTGGCGCAGACTATGGACAAGGTTCATCACGCGACTGGGCGGCTAAAGGCGTGCGCTTAGCGGGTGTTGAAGTGATTGTTGCTGAAGGCTTTGAGCGAATCCACAGAACCAACTTAGTGGGTATGGGCGTTTTGCCGTTGCAATTCAAAGCAGGAACGGATCGCAACACCTTAGAACTCGATGGCACCGAGCTTTACGATGTGTATGGCGACATCCAAGCGGGTTCTGACTTGGCTCTAGTAATCACTCGCAAAAACGGTGAGAAACTCGATGTGCCAGTAACCTGCCGACTAGACACGGCAGACGAAGTGAGTGTGTATAGCGCTGGTGGCGTATTACAACGCTTTGCCAAAGACTTTCTCGCCCAATAGGAGCCTGTGATGAACGCTAAACAGATAAAAGTCCCGGCAACTTATATGCGTGGAGGAACCAGTAAAGGTGTCTTTTTCAATTTAGAAGAGTTGCCTGAAGTTGCGCAAGTCGCCGGAGAAGCACGAGACACATTACTTCTGCGTGTGATTGGCAGCCCAGATCCTTATGGTAAGCAAACTGATGGTATGGGCGGTGCGACGTCCAGCACCAGCAAAACTGTCATCGTGTCGAAGAGTGGTAAAGCCGGTCACGATGTTGATTATCTCTTTGGTCAAGTGGCGATAGACAAGCCATTTGTCGATTGGAGCGGCAACTGCGGGAACTTGTCTGCAGCGGTTGGCCCGTTTGCTATTCATAGTGGCTTAGTCGACTCGAATCGCATTCCAGAAAACGGTGTGGTCGAAGTGCGAGTATGGCAAGTGAATATAGAGAAAACCATTATTGTTCATGTGCCTATCGTAGATGGTCAAGTTCAAGAGTTGGGCGATTTCGAACTCGATGGTGTCACTTTCCCAGCAGCTGAAATCCAAGTTGATTTTCTTGATCCAGCCGATGCGAGTGGTTCAATGTTTCCGACAGGGAATGTGGTCGATTTCTTAGATGTTCCAGAGCTAGGTTGCATCAAAGCGACATACATCAATGCAGGAATCCCAACCATTTTTGTTGATGCGGAATCGGTCGGATATCAAGGCACTGAGCTTCAATCGGATATCAATAGTGATGCAAAAGCCTTGGCACTGTTTGAATCCATCCGAGCGCATGGCGCCGTTGCGATGGGGCTTATTGATTCGTTAGAACAAGCTGAATCTCGCCAACACACACCTAAAGTCGCCTTTGTTGCTAAGCCACAATCGTATCGAGCCTCAAGTGGTAAACCTATTTCAGCTGACGATACCGACCTCCTGGTGCGTGCTTTGTCTATGGGGCAACTGCATCACGCCATGATGGGCACAGCAGCGGTTGCGATTGCTTCAGCCGCAAGTGTCCCGGGGACTTTAGTGAATTTAGCGGCGGGAGGGAGCTCTCGTGACTTTGTGACCTTTGGTCATCCATCAGGAACCTTGACGGTGGGTGCTAAAGCTTTGCAGACCGAAAGCGGTTGGAAAATAGAAAGGGCGATCATGAGCCGTAGTGCCCGAGTGATTATGGAAGGTGCCATTCGTGTGCCTTTTCCCAAGTAAAGCGATTGTCGTGAGCGGTTAAATGTTCCGAAAACAACGCTGAGAAAAGAGTGCAACCAAGTGCTACTGCCAAAGGCTAGCCGCTTGGGAAATGGATAAATCATGGAGGAGGCACTATGTCTGCTACGAATCGAATGACTAGAAAAACGGATTACATCACCGAGTATCAATGGGCGAGGGAAGACCCAAATTCATTTTGGGAAACACAATCACAAGCCATTGATTGGTTTGAGTCTCCAAAAACGATATTACAAACTGACGATAACGGTATTGAACGCTGGTTTCCTGATGGGGTGATGAATACTTGTTGGTTGGCGTTGGATTATCATTGTGAAAATGGCCGTGGTGATAAGGTTGCGCTGATCTATGATTCGCCAGTCACGGGTATCAAGTCGTCCTATACCTATAATGAACTTCGCGTTCAAGTGGCTAAGACCGCTGGTATGTTGGCACAACAGGGCGTAACCAAAGGCGATCGTGTGGTTATCTACATGCCAATGATTCCTGAAGCAGCCATGGCAATGCTAGCCTGTGCACGACTAGGCGCTGTGCACTCTGTGGTGTTCGGCGGATTTGCTCCGCATGAGCTTGCGGTTCGAATTGAAGATGCCGAACCCAAAGTCTTGATTACCGCCTCATGTGGTATCGAAATCAACAAGGTTCTACCTTATAAACCGATGGTTGACCGCGCGATCATGGACAGCCGTTGGAAGCCTGAAAAAGTCGTAGTTTTTCAAAGAGAGCAATGCCTTGCAGAGTTAAACAAAGAGCGTGATTTGCATTGGCAACAAGCGGTGGCTGGTATTGAGCCTCATGAGTGTGTGCCTGTTTTGGCAACCGACCCGTTATATATCCTCTATACCTCGGGTACGACAGGGAAGCCGAAAGGGGTTGTCCGCGATAATGGCGGCCACGCGGTCGCGATGAAATACTCGATGAGTACTATCTATGATATGCCGCAAGATGGTGTGTTTTGGGCGGCTTCCGATGTGGGTTGGGTGGTTGGGCATTCTTATATTGTGTACGCACCACTGATTCATGGCTGTACCACGATTCTGTTTGAAGGCAAGCCAGTCAGAACACCAGATCCCGGCGCATTCTGGCGTGTGTGTGAAGAATACAACGTCGACGTGTTATTTTCTGCGCCAACCGCATTTAGAGCGATTAAGAAGGAAGACCCAGAAGGTGAGTTGCTCATCAAGTATGACTTGTCATCACTGAAGTCGATCTTTATGGCTGGCGAACGCTTAGATCCGCCAACATTAGATTGGGTTGAATCTCATACCAGCAAACCGGTTATTGACCATTGGTGGCAAACCGAGACGGGTTGGGCTATCTCAGCTAACCTTATAGGACTTGAGTCTTTGCCTGTGAAAGCGGGCTCTTCAACTAAACCTGTACCGGGCTATCAAGTCGAAATCCTCAATGAATTGGGTGAGCCTGCACAAGCTAACCAACAAGGTTTCGTTGCACTCAAACGACCGCTTCCACCTGGCTGTTTACCGACGGTATGGCGCAATCATGATAGGTTTGAATCCGGCTATCTGAGTCAATTCCCGGGGTATTATGTGTCGGGTGACGGTGGTTATCTTGATGAAGATGGTTACCTATTTATTATGGGTCGTATTGATGATGTGATAAATGTGCCGTTCAAACAATGAATTAATTCAATCACTTGTATAGATATTGACTGCAAGTAAACTAGACTTAATTTAAATACTAATTTGGTTTGAGAAGCGTACTCGTCATGAATGTCACCCTAAGGGCAGCAAAGCACACCGATCTAGAGCAACTTAATGAGTTGATGTTTGATCTTCACCAACATCATCATATTGCGTGTCCTGAGCATTTTAAAACGGCTGAAGAAATAGAGCTGGAAAAGAGTATCGCACGATATTTGGATAACCCTGAATGCTTGGTGTACGTGGCATTAAAAGGAGAACTGATTATTGGTTTTATCTCGGGGCATTTTTGTGAGCTTATCTCAACGGTGAGTAAACCGGTACAGATGGGCAGTGTCGACGAGCTTTTTGTTTTGCCAGAATATCGTAAACTGAAGGTGGCGAAAATGCTATTTAGTCGTGTTGAGTCGACTTTTGAGGATTATGGCGTGACGCAGGTTTTTGTCGAGGTTTGGGATTTTAATTCACCTGCCAAGGATTTCTATCAAAAAATGGGGTTCACTCCTCATATTCAATGGATGAGAAAGTCTTTGCACGAAACATAGACAGCAGTCTTCGTTGTGTTTGATTACACTAGAGTATTCTGTATTTGCAGCTTTTATTTTTAGGTAAACTTGTTGGTTATTCGATATTTATTAGTTCTTATTCTTTCTCTTTTGAGTACTACTTCCGCTTGGGCAAGCAACACCTTGCCTGATCATGTCGCGGGCGCCTTGTGTGTAGTGCGTGCTGATAACCAAATAGTGTTGGTTGATGAACTGATCACAGGTCAATTATCTCTGCCGGGTGGCACTGTTGTTTCTGGTGAGCCGCCAGCTATCGCAGCGCAACGTGAAACTTGGGAAGAGGCCGGTTTGTCCGTTACTGTTGGTGATGTGCTGGGTTACACTGATAGCGCCGTTGTGTTTGACTGTGTCTCTGACTCTGAAGTGATCAGTTATCAAGCGCGAAATGATCTAGGTGGCTTTGAACTTCCTATCTGGTTTGCTCCTCACTATGGAGTGGAGGTTAGCAGAGCGATGTTGCTTCCTCCTATAGAGTTGGAAGCAAATCAATACCGTTACCCAGAACAGTGGTCTGAGATTAACGAGCTGTTTCTTTCCGCGACTGATCAGCCAGTGACTTATGTGACTGAGCTAGTGGGCGCTGCGCCGAAAGTTCACCAAGTTGAACTGAACTGGATTGTTTCACTTCAAAACACGTTCGATAATTTGCCGAGTGTGTTTTCTAGTACGGCACTTTTGACTGACTTACTCGTAAAGCCCTGGGTTTTCATCATTATCCTGCCGTTGATAGCTTGGTATTTTGGCCGTAATTTTGCGTTGAAGTTTGGTTTCACGTTGATATCAGTAACACTGCTTACTTTAATTGCGCACCAAGGCTTTGGTTTCCCACCTCCGCACGCCTATTTACCAACATTGAAACTGGTGATGAGCAGTGGGTATAGTTTTCCAAGTTTGTTAGCTGCCCTATGGGTCAGTTTAAGCTTATTAGTATTTTGGAAACTAAAGTGTTTGTTTGAACAAAAGTCGACAGTGATTGTGGTCGTTGGTCTACTTTGGATAATGCTGTTTAAGTCTTATTCAGGCAGTGCTTTCTTTAGTGATGTTTTGATTGGCGGCGTATTGGGAGCATTAACAACGTGGCATGTTGTGAGATTAGACGCGAAACCTGATGTTGATATTAGTGTGTTATTGAGCTCTAAAGGTGTTTGGTGGGGCTTATGCCTGTTATCAATCGTACTTACGGTTATCTGGCCATTACCAACATTCTCATTCTGGGTGGCGATTTTGATGACGATTGCTTGCCTTGTAACATTAACAGACTCAAAACCTTTGGTCGGTCAGTTCTCATTTACGGTCGTGATTGGGGTCATTGTGATGCTACTTGCTGGTAACTTGCTGATCAGTTGGGCTGGGAGCTTTGTTTCTTTTAGTGGTATCGCTTCTTTTATTGTTGAGACGTTACGTTTCCCAACCTTGATTTTATTTGGTGTAGTCGCGTTTCGTCTGCCTTGGGCTCGGAAATAGTTAAGCCACTCTTGTTAAATAAAAGAAGGCTGTGCATTGCACAGCCTTCTTTATCTCAAGATATTTTAGGGCGAGATAGATAAAGCCTAAGGGTTTATCTAACGTTTACGAGTTGAAGATAAACTTT
Organism: Vibrio sp. RW; assembly: GCF_027587105.1. NCBI lineage: Bacteria > Pseudomonadati > Pseudomonadota > Gammaproteobacteria > Vibrionales > Vibrionaceae > Vibrio > Vibrio sp. RW. The sequence continues at coordinate 9,322 of NZ_JAPPTM010000030.1, read as the reverse complement.
TCAATCGCGACGGCTACACCGTGGTCGTCATTGCTTGCTGTTATGTAGTCAGCTAACTTCTTGGTTTCTTCCATTGCGTTATCCATTGCAATGCCAAGGCCAGCAAAATTAAGCATGTGATGATCGTTCTCTGCATCACCCATACAGATCACTTCTTCTGCTTTAATACCCAAGTGCTTAGCAATGGCTTCAATACCTACACCCTTGTTCGAATTTGGGTTTAAGAACTCTAAGAAGAAGGGGGCACTTTGCACGATAGTGAATTGACTCTTAAGCTGCTGAGGTAAATTGCTTATGATTCCAGTTAATTTTGTTGGTTCAGCTACAATCATAGTTTTTATAATTTCATGATCGTCTTCCAGTTGAGAGAAATCGAGTTCGGTTATGTCTAAGCCGTTAATACGCGCTTCAATACTTGTGTACTCATTATTCTCTGGAGTAATCAAACCATGAACCTTGCTGAAAGCATGAACATAGCCACCAAGTTGTTCAGCTAATACCGCGACCTCTTTCGCTGCTTTACCATTACTGATCTCGCTATGGATGAGCTCTTTTGTCGAGACGTTCTGAACCATACAGCCATTGTAGAAGAGTACAAAGTCATCGTCGCCGTTGATTGAAAGTTCATCTAACTTGCTTTGCATGCCTTCTAAAGGGCGACCAGAAGCGAGAACCACTTTCACACCTGCAGCGCGAGCTTTGGCGATCGCGTCTTTGTTCTCTTGAGAAATCACTTTTTCACTGTTGAGTAGTGTGCCATCCATATCAAGAGCAATCAGTTTGTACATGTTGTTCCTTATTAAAAATTAAAGCTTAACGAAACCTAATGAACGAAAGGATAAGGGAACTTGAAACTTCAGGCTAGGGGTTTGAGCAACTCATTTATCGCTATTCATTTGTTTGACCAAAACGAGTAAGTGCTTTAAGGTCTGCGGTTGATTAATTTCATCAAATAATAAAGCAGAGGGAAAGTTGTACAAGATTAATGAAATGTTTGAAACCATCCAGGGTGAGGGCATGTTTACTGGCGTTCCCGCTGTTTTTGTTCGTCTGCAAGTTTGTCCTGTAGGCTGTTCTTGGTGCGATACCAAACAGACTTGGGACGCATTACCTAAAGATGAAACTAGTCTTGGTAACATCATGGTTAAAACAGAGGATTCACCAACTTGGTCAGCCATTGATGCTCAAGGAATCGTGAATGAATATATCAAGCAAGGTTACACTGCTAAGCACATTGTGATTACTGGTGGTGAGCCATGCATTTATGATCTTGTTCCTCTTACTGAAGCATTTGAGCAGCACGGTTGTCGCTGCCAGATTGAAACTAGCGGAACATCAGAAGTTAAAGCCACATCGGATACTTGGGTTACGGTGTCACCGAAGGTGGCGATGAAAGCGAAACTGGACATCCTAGATAGTGCCTTACTACGCGCTAACGAGATTAAACACCCAGTCGGCACAAGCAAAGACATCGAACAGCTTGATGCTTTATTGGAGCGAGTGGATGTTTCGAGCGATACCATTATCGCATTGCAACCAATCAGTCAAAAAGATCGCGCGACGCAACTCTGTATTGATACCTGCATTGAGCGGAATTGGCGCTTATCAATACAAACTCACAAATATTTGAGCATCGCGTAGGTTGTATTTTTACTGGGCAAGATAAGTCGCTAGTAGAAGGTTCTCGTAAGGATTTAATATGAAAAAAGCAGTGGTAGTATTCAGTGGCGGTCAAGACTCAACAACATGTCTTGTTCAAGCATTAAAAGAGTATGACGAAGTTCATGCGATTACATTTGATTATGGTCAGCGCCACCGACTAGAGATTGAAGTGGCTGAGTCATTGTCAAAAGAGCTTGGTGTTAAAGCGCACAAAGTGATGGATGTGACCTTGCTAAATGAGTTGGCGATCAGCTCTTTAACCCGTGATGACATCCCAGTGTCACATGAGCTACAAGAGAATGGGTTGCCAAACTCGTTCGTTCCTGGTCGTAATATTCTTTTCTTAACGCTGGCTGGTATTTATGCGTACCAAATCGGTGCTGAAACGGTGATTACTGGTGTATGTGAAACAGATTTCTCTGGTTATCCTGATTGCCGCAATGATTTTGTAAAAGCGATGAATTCTGCACTTGTACAAGGCATGGACAAGCAGCTTGATATCAAAACTCCATTAATGTGGCTGAACAAAGCTGAAACATGGGCGATGGCCGACCAGTATTCAGCACTTGATCTTGTTCGTAACAAAACCCTGACTTGCTACAACGGTATTATCGGTGATGGCTGTGGCGATTGTCCTGCGTGTGAATTACGTAAAGTAGGTCTTAATGATTACCTAGGTGACCGTGAAAGCATTATGGCTGAGTTGGTTCGTAAACAGACGGAGTATAAATAGCTTCAGGTAGATCAATCGGTTCGTTATAAGCATCAATGATGCCGTTTCGACCACCACTCTTTACTTGATATAGTGCTTGGTCAAGAACAGAGTAGAGCTCATCAAAGTCACTTAGTGCGTTTGAGGTTGCTAGATAAGCAAAACTCGCGGTTACATTAAGTGGCTTTTTGCTTTCTGACAGGAAGATACTGTTTGATATCGCATAATGCAGTTCTTCAACACGTTCGCGCACCTCAGAAGGCTTGATGTCGGTCAGCATGACAAGAAACTCTTCGCCGCCCAAGCGGCCAAATAACTCACCTTTGACTAAATGCTTTCTTATTTGATTACTCACATAAACGAGTGCTCTGTCACCTGTTGGGTGACCATATTCATCATTAATCTGCTTAAACTTATCTAGGTCGAGCAAAATAAGAACATGTTGATTATTTGTTCCTTGGCAACGTTTAATTTGCTTAATTCTGCATATTATCTCGGTTCGGTTATAGGCTTTTGTCATGCCATCAATAGTAGCCTTAGCTCGCATTGCTCTGTTTATTAACATGGTAAAGATTGCTGTGCATAGCAACACCACTACAATGATATTGTACACTCGCCGTTGATGTTCCATTTTTTCAATATAGAGTCGGTCTTGTCTCGTTTGATGCGTTAAGAGTGAGTGTTTTAATTCTTGGTCGTATCTGGCGTGAGTAAGATCGAGCGCTTCAAAAGCTAACCTGATGTCTGTATTTCGCGTTTCCATTTCTATAGCCGTGTATCGTTGATACAAATAGAAAGCCTGTTTGTAATCTTCGAGGGTTTGCTCAATATCAGATAATTGAAGAAGTGCTTGAGCAATATATTTGGGCCTTGTGACTTGTTCGGCTAATTCTAGCGCTTGCTCAGCATAATTAAGTGCTTCTGTTGTTAGTTGTTGTTCTTCGAACATGTCACTTATTGTAAGGTAAGCATTAATTCGAATGACATCATTATTGAGTTCATTGGATGCTAAAAGAGACTCGACTAGGTAGCTTTGGGCTAAATCATATTCTTTTGCTTGGGTATAGGCTTTTCCTAAACCTAAGTTTGCCATAGCGATGCCGTAGTTATGAGAAGATGCAACCAATAGTGTTTTTGCTTTTATAAAATGGTCGATTGCTAAACTGTTTTTTCTTTGGTTTAGGTATAGGTCAGCTAGGCTGTGATGAACTTGAGCTTTCATCAAATCAGAAGCATTAGCTCTTAGAGTCAACGCTTCCTCTAAGTACTGCGCCGACTTTTCGTATTGCTTCAGCTCTTTAAGTAAATTACCGACATCGTTATAGATTCCTGAAATATCATGCCCTTGTGGAAACACATTGATCAAAGATAGGTAGGTATTTAACGCAGCTTGATAATCACTACGGAAATGGTGGTTATTGGCGATGACGCGATAAGTAGTGAACTTAGGGAGTATAGGGTCTTCTATCTGATCCAAAGCATTTTTAAGTGCTGAGCAATAGTAGTTTGCTTGATGGTACTTAGCTTGCTCGTTTAACGAACGACATAACTGATACTTCAATAGCGCACGGCCAGTTTGGTCGTTCCGTGACTGCATTTTCGTCAGTAAGGTTAAAAAAATCTTTTGAGCTTGCTCATTTTCTCCTTGAGCATCCTTTGTAAGAGCTAAAATAAACGCTTCTTCAATGGCTTGATATTCCTTATCTTTGTTGTCCATACCATAAAATGGCTGACCTCTGTGCATCATATATTGATATAACAAGGATGATATGTAGAGCTTATCTCCAAAATGACTTAGGTTAGTGTAGCGCGTCTGGAGCATATTCAATGCACGTGCGGGTGAGTGCTTCAGAGTCGATAGATAAAGCGCATTCCAATCGGCATTGGGAGTCTCATGTAGATTGGAGGAGGGGATTGATGAATTATGTAGTTCATCTGCTGTTGATATTTGGCTATAAGAATAAACGCTAATGAAAAGCAGCAAGGCAATGAAAGTGGAGTGTATCACAAGGAACTATCAATCAAATAAAGAACGATATTCTATAATTAGTTTGATGTTGCTTCAATTTTTAAGGGGTGTCGGTGAGGGACTATGCGAGGTAAGTCTCTAACTTGTTGATATTTATTGAAGATAAATAGGCCGTACGCTCCCGTACGGCCTATAATGAAAATTAGATGTATAATTTCGCTAGGTCCGAAGGCTCTAGTTCTTTACCTTCTAAGCTTGCATTCCAGTTAGTACCAACAAGAACACCATCTTCAGCAAGAGTCAGTAACCAATCTTCCACAAAAATATCAAGTGGAATTTCTAGTACTTCAAAGTCAGCCCACTCTTCTACATTATGAGCGAGAGCATCTTCTTTTGATGACCAAAATGGCATAACTTCGCTAGTTTCGAATTCAGTTGAGTCACATGCTAGCCAACCTTCTTCATTGCGAAGGCCCCATACAAGTTTTGTCTCTTGTGTTTCTGAAACGAAAAGTTCTAGGTTTGCTTGAGTATCAGCTGTTAGTTTGCTCATGGATTAATTCTCTATGTTGATAACGTGGCAAGATTAACATTATAGAAGGCTTAGGTACATGCTATTCAAGGAATTATAAGAAAACTGAAACGTTACCTTATATAACGTTTCAGCTTAGATACCGCGGGTTGTGACTACCTTCCAAGTTTTGTGAAGATATGCCATTCTTCTTTAATATTGCCTTTAAATCCAGCAACGGAAGCAACGACTTTTCGGTTTAATGCGTGGCTGATTTTGGTCCCCTCGCTATCGAAAACGGTATCCCCATAACCAATAATAGTCACTCTAGATGGTTGAATACCGTTGCTGATTAGAGCTCGTCTCACATTTGATGCTCGTTTTTTAGATAGCTCTAAGTTATGAGCCGAATTTCCGACTTTGCTGGCGTAACCTTGCAGGCGGATAGTGGTACTTTCATAACGCTTTAAAAACGCTGCCATTTGACGGATTTGACCAAGGAAAACAGGATTAATTTCTGTTGAGTTGTTGGCAAATAATATATGAAGTTCTTTCTCCTCCGTAGACTCGAAATAAGAGCCACAGCCATCATTATCTATCTCTGCGCCAATTTGTGTATCAATACATAAATCACGGGCGTTGATAACACCATCGTTGTCATCGTCTTCTAGATCATAACTTTGCACGCTCTCTGGGAGCGCTCGATATTCGAACTCTTCATCGTTTGTGTCAGCTAAAATGTTGGCGGAAGCAACAAATAGACAGAGCGGAAGTACAGCTTTTAGTAGCTTCATTAATATTCTACCTTTTCATTCCATTCTTGGGGGATATCGACACGTAAACCTGTCAGCAAATTACCGGTCGCGTTCATGACCCGATATTTAGCATATTGTTCATCATACTTGGCATCTAAATAACCTTTACGAGCTTCAAAGAGTTCATTCTCAGTGTTAAGTAAATCGAGAAGTGTTCGTTTACCGATGCGGTATTGCTTCTCGTAAGAGATAACCGTATCTGATGCTGAGTCTACGTGGTCTGATAAGAACTCTTTTTGTTGTACGGTTAAATCCAGAGCGCTCCACGAGAGGCGTAAACTCTCTTCTACATTACGGTAAGTGCTCTCGCGAAGGTCTTTGGCCTTGTTGAGTTGGTAAGCTGCACTTTCTGCACGGTCTTGGTCTGAACCACCGTTATACAGGTTGTACCTTAAACGAACCATAGCAGAAAACTCATCGCTGCTACCTTCATTACCGCCAGCATCGTCACGCCAGGTTTGAGCTGCTTCAAAAGAAACGGTCGGGTAATTTGAGCTTTTAGACTGTTTATATTGGAACTTAGCTGAGTCCACATCGGCTTGTGCAATTTTGATAACAGGATGTTGGTTGAAAGCTTTCGCAAGAGCGCCATCTACGGTGTAAGGAATTGCTCCAGCGTCCGCTCGCGGAAACACTAAACCTAAAGGTGACTGTCCAACAATACGCTTAAACTGAGTATGTGTATCAAACAAATTATTTTGCGCTGCGAGTAAATTACCATGAGCTTTAGCAATACGAGCTTCTACTTGGGACATATCTGCTGTAGAGCCAATACCAGATTCGACACGTTTTTTAATGTCGCTGTAGATATCCTTGTGTGTTGCTAGGTTGTTTTCAGAAAGGGTGAGCACTTCATAAGCTTTCACAGCATCAAGGTATACTTTGGTTACCTCGAGAGCGATATCTTGGGCGTTGGAGAGTAATTGGTAACGAACAGATTCTGCATCAGCCGCGGTACGATCAATATCGTTGGAAGTATTTGCGCCATCCCAAATTAACTGAGTCAAAGTAATCGTCGCTTCCTTTCGAGTCAGATCTGTCGTGTTCTGGTTAGTGACGAGATCTGTGTGCTCATAGCCAATCCCACCATCCAAATCTATGCTCGGTCGATAAGCACCACCGGAAGCATCGTTTAGGTAACGTTTACTCACGTATTCGTTATACGCACTTTTAATTTCAGGATTCCCTTCTAGAGTAAACGCAACGGCTTGTTCTAAGGTTTGCGCTGCCGCCGGTAAGCTAATACTTATAGCTAATCCCAATGTTGTTTTTTGAAGCCAATTCAATTTACATCTCCCCACAATTAAGCTCACACCTAAGTCTTCAATTTCTGTCGTTATATATGAATTTTAGGTGAACCGCCAAAAAAACCACGTTCGCTAACCTAGTGAACGTAAATAGTTGTAAAAATGTTAACCGATTAATGCGCATTTTATGGTGTTATCGAGAGCATTAATCTTATGTGTTTAAACCTATTATTTATCGTAAACACAATAGCTTATATCGTTGATATGAGCACTTTGATTATTGTGCGATGTGATCACTGTCATTACCTTGTCACTTAGCTTGATAAATACTAGATTCATAACTAGGAATTATACGTTGTTAAGTGTTATATTTTAACTAATATTATAAATAAGATGTCATAAGTTTGACGTTGCTAATGAAAAGTGGGTTTTAGGGGATTATATGGACGTGACAGTATTGAATTTGGTTAGTGTACTTGCACTTGGTCAGCGCATTGTTATCTCACTCGATGGTACGATTCGAGTCCTACAAGATGGTGAGTCTCTACAACCAGGAGACGTAATTCTTGAGTCCCCAAATGAATCTCAGGTATCAGTAAAACGATTTTCACCTGAAGACGGCAGCGAAGTTGAGCTTGAACAAGACATCGCAAATATCTTTGCGGCTTTAGAGGAAGGTCAAGACCCAACTGAGCTAGGTGAAGAATTTGCGACTGAAGCTGGCCAAAGTGGTTCGAGTATAAGTATCAGTGCAACCATTGAGCGAGATGGTCAAGAAACTACCCCAGGTACCGAATTTGTAACAACGGGCTTTGAAGCGTTGGGTATGTCTCGTACTCAAAGCTTGAGTCTGCTAGATGCTTTCCGCTCGATTGAGCAACGCCTAGGCACAGACAACGAGACCATCGGTGATACAACAGCTCCAGATGCGCCAACACTGACACTTGATACGGACTCTGGATCAGCGGCGGATGACTTCTTAACCAATGACGGCAGCTTCACAGTCGGCGGCACAGAAGAGGGTGCGACAGTAGAATACCTCGTTGACGGAAACTGGACGACAACCGCACCAGTACCAACGGAAGGTGACAACACGATCACCGTTCGTCAAACCGACGCAGCGGGTAATACATCAGGCAGCAGCGAGCTGACGTTCACTCTTGATACACGAGCAGATGCGGGGACTGTGAATGTAGATGAGATTACATCAGATGATGTAATCACTGTTACTGAACAAGGGAAAATTATTGCTGTTACAGGCAGCGCTGTTGGTGGCGATATTCAGTCCGAAGATACTGTCACGGCAGAAATAAATGGTTCAATCTACACAACAACTGTTGGCGACAATGGAAGCTGGCAATTGAACGTTAGCGGTGAAGACTTAGCGGCAGATACTGCTTTTGATGTCTATGTTAGTTCTGAAGATGCCGCAGGTAATTCAGTTGAAAGTAAAGGTAGCTCGACGCATACCTTTGACCAGACATCAGTTAACGTCAATATCGACATAGACCCAATAACCGATGACTCTGTTATTAATGCAAAAGAAGTTGCGGACACAGTCACGATAACAGGCAGTGTGACTGGTGAAACATATGAATCGGCTATCGTGACATTAACCGTTGGCGGCGTTGAATATGCTGGAACCGTGACGGATGGTAAATATAGTATTGATGTGAACGGATCCGATTTGCAATTTGATTCTGATAGCGTCGTAGATGCAAAAGTCGACGTTGTTAATGCTGCCGGAAACATAGGCTCAGCGACTTCAACAGAGTTCTATTTGGTCGATACTTTTGCTAGAGGCACGATCTCAATTGATTCAATCACCGATGATAACGTGATTAATAAAAGCGAGAGTGAAAGTATAGTTATTTTAACTGGCTCAGTTGGGGGCGATGCGAGACCTGGAGATCAAGTTTCGGTAGTTGTGAATGGCGTAACTTACCTAACAACAGTTTTAAGTAACAAGTCTTGGAGTCTTGATGTTAAAGGTAGTGACTTAGCTGCGGATAGTTCAGTCACAGCAACGGTTACAGGTAATGATTGGGCTGGAAATGGGTTTAGTGGTTCTGCTTTTAAGGGGTATGAGGTTTCATCGGATCTACCGACCATCGACTTGACGACCGTAGGCGACGGCAACATCAGTGTTGACGAAGCAGACGAAGTGACCTTGTCAGGTACGACAACGAATGTCGAAGAGAATCAGACAGTCACCTTGACCGTGACCGACAGCCAAGGCAACACAGCCGAGTTCGAGGCGACCGTGAAAGCGGACGGTACGTTCAGCGTGGATGCGGACCTAAGTGCTACGGATCTGGTTGATGGCAACATCACCGTGAAAGCGGATGTGACAGATACAGAGGGCAACCCAGCGAGCGACACAGACAGTGCGAAACTGGATACCAC
>NZ_JAPPTM010000003.1:0-311450 GCF_027587105.1 Vibrio sp. RW | reverse complement strand
TAAAGGATAATAACAGGGATGACTAACCCCTAATACTCTCTAAGTAGGTAATTGTGATTAGGTTATTACTAAACGCGATCAGCGCGGTAGCAAGTCACATCTACTTCAACCTTCACGTCTACCACTAGGTCGCAAACCATGCAGATACGAGCCGGAGGGTTAGCACCGAAGAACTCTTTGAATACCTTATTAAAAGATTGAAAGTAACGAGAATCCGTTAGCACAACCTTTACGTGCATTACGTCTTCAAGGCCGTAGCCCGCTTCAGTCATGATATCGACACAGTTTTGGATCGCTAGGCGAGACTGGTCAACAATGCCACCCTCAACCACTTCACCATCTGTCATCGGTGTCTGGCCAGAAACGTATAGGAAACCACCTGCTTCAGTTGCACGTGCAAATGGTAAATGTTGTCCGCCTGTGCCTGTACCGCCTTCAACACCGTAACGTTTAATAGTCATTTCTTAACTCCACTTATTTATAGATAATATTGGGTTTATAGATAACATTGGCTTTATAGATAAAACAGTTTCTATTCCAATATATTTAAATTAATTCGTCGTTTTTATATTTACCGTAAAATTAATTTGATAATTAAAATCTAGTTTCGGTAAATAAAAACGCCTGAACGATTATTTGTTACTTTTCCTTGCTGGTAAGTTAACTCACCATTTACAAATACACTTTCTATTCCCTCAGCAACTGAAATAGGATTTTCAAATGTTGCTGTGTCTTTAATATTCTTTGGATCAAATAAAACTAAATCGGCAAATGCGTCTTGGCGAATCTCACCTCTTCCCGCAAGGTTGTAGCGCTTCGCAGACATTCCGGTCATCTTGTGAATCGCTTCTGACAACGAGAACAGTTTTTCGTCTCGGCAGTAGTGGCCTAACACTTTCGGGAAGGTGCCCCACAATCTTGGGTGTGGATGCGGGTCATTGGGTAAACCGTCTGAGCCGACCATGGTCAGCTTATATTTCAATACGCGCTTTACGTCGTTCTCATCCATACAGTGATAAACCGCACCTGCTGGTTGAAGCGCTTTTGCTGCGTCCATCAGAGGTAGATTCATTTCATCAGCAATCTGCTTCAGCGTTTTGCCTGCGTGTTCTGGTTTTGCTTCAGACCAAGTGATGAAGATGTCGAAATCGTCGGTCACTTGTTTCAAATCTAATGTCGAAGAGCTCGCTGAGTATGGGTAGCAGTCGCAAGACACATCTTGGTGCTCTGAAACCTTGTCCATCAAATCAAGTACTTCAACGGTTCTGCCCCAGTTGCCCGCCCCTGCACATTTAAGGTGAGAAATAACAACGGGCACTTTCGCGTATTGTCCTGTCTCAAACGCTTCTTCCATCGCGCTTAAGATCTCTTCGAATTCGGTACGCATATGTGTGGTATAGATGCCGCCGTGACTAGAAAGCACTTTCGCTAACTGCATTACTTCGTTGGCATTCGCTTGTTTCGCGCTTGCGTAAGCCAAGCCCGAGCTCAAACCCAATGCACCCTGCTCCATCGCTAAATCAAGGTTGTTTTGCATGGTTGCAATTTCTTCTTCGCTCGCGGTGCGTTGCAGGTCGTCCATCACTTGATTACGCAGTGTGGTATGGCCGACTAATGCTGCAACGTTCACCGCGGGTTGCGCTTGCTCTACCGCTTGTGCATACCCGGCAAAGGTTGGGTATTTGAAATCAGCCTGCGCGCCCAAAAGGTTCATTGGATCCGGTGGATCGCCCGCCAAAACCGTTGGCGATGCGCTGATGCCGCAGTTACCAACAATCACGGTTGTCACACCTTGGCTGATCTTAGGCAGGCAGTCTGGGTAACGAATTACATTGGTATCGTCATGTGTGTGTACATCGATAAAACCAGGAGCCAATGCTAAGCCCGCTCCCTCAACCAACTGGCCACAATCTTCATGATCGATTTGACCAATTTCGGCGATTTTTCCATCTCGGATTGCTACATCGGCACAAAACGATTGTTCGCCGGTGCCATCAAACACCTCTACATTTTTAATTATCGTATCGAACAACATTTCTCACTCTCTCAATCCACTGTGTTGATGGAGCTATATTAGAAATCCAGCCGATTATTTTCAGTGACAAAACACACATAATATTTTAATTTGTGTGATAGTTTCTATCAAAAAGTACATTGTAGATATATTTAAACATTAAATAACAACCACTTAAATCATGTTAGGAATCAGTAATGAAACATAACCCTGCAAAAAAAGATGTTATAAAGTATCAAAACGATAGTTTCATCTTGACTGAAAAAGGCCAAAAAGGGAGAGCAGTATCACAATCTGAGAACGGTGTTTATCGACTGGTTGATGAAGATATTTCGCTTCCGGTAGCAATTATCAAACAATCAGCGTTGACTAATAACCTGAATTGGATGCAGTCATTCGCCGATCATCACCAGGTTAAATTGTCGCCACACGGCAAAACATCGATGACACCTGATTTCTTCCGTCAACAGCTAGAAAATGGCGCTTGGGGAATTACCGTTGCGACACCTGCACAAGCAGAAATTGCGGCAATGGCAGGCGCAAAAAGAATCATCATGGCTAACCAGTTGGTAGGAAAAACCAACATGGCGATCATCGAACAGCTTATTAATGAGTTCGACGTTGATTTCTATTGTTGTGTGGATTCGTCAGTCAACGTGCAACAACTCGACCAATATTTCTCCAACAAAAAGCAGACGCTAAAAGTGCTAATCGAGTTTGGTGTTCCGGGTGGCCGTTGTGGTTGTCGTTCACCTCAAGAAGTTCTAGAGCTGGCGCAAACCATCCAAGATACGCCTGCGATTTCGCTAGCGGGTATTGAGGTGTATGAGGGTGTGATTCATGGCGACAATGCCGAGGAAGACATTCGTACCTTCTTAAATCAGGCGCTCACTTCGCTCGAAAGCCTTGCATCAGACGGCTTAATTACCGGTCAGCCAATCATCACTGGCGCCGGTTCGGCTTGGTATGATGTAGTAGCGGAATGCTTGGCGAACCTCACGAGTTACTTAGCGATTATCCGCCCAGGCTGCTATGCCATTCACGATACGGGGATCTACCTAGATGCCCAAAGTAAGGTGTTGCAACGTGCGCAGGTGAACCAAGGTTACGCGTGTGAATTGGGGGGGGATTTAGAGTCGGCACTTGAAGTGTGGGCGTATGTGATCTCTCGTCCGGAGCCAACCAAACTGGTGATCGGGCTAGGTAAGCGTGATGTTGCCTTCGATGCAGGTTTACCTATTGCCGAACGCGGCTATCGCAATGGCAAAGCTATCTCAGTAAAAGGTCTCACCGCGACGGCTGTGATGGATCAGCACACCTTTGTTGAAACGGACGGTTCTGCTGAGATTGAAGTGGGCGACATGATTGCGTTCTCAACCTCACACCCATGTTTAACCTTCGACAAATGGCGCTACATTGCCATCAGCGATGACGACTATCAGGTAACAAACTGGGTAGAGACCTGCTTCTAGCTCGATTTTTCAATAAGCTAGAATCAGCGAAGCAATCAGATATACTAACGGGGCTAAGGCTTAGTTTTAAATGGATTAATTTTAAATAGATTAGTTTAAATGGCTAAAAAGCTTGGTTCTTACGAGCTAGGTTCTTAAAAACTAAGCAATACGATTAGCCCCATCAACAAAGGATCAGGATTCTTGAGTTTAGAAGTAGATATCATTTCACAGATAACCGAGCGTTTTCCCGCTCTTCGTGATGCCGAGAAAAAAGTTGCCAAGCTGATCATGGACGACATTGATTTTGCTGCCAATGCCAGCATTACAGAACTTGCTGAGGGTGCTCAAGTCAGTGAAGCCACCATCACACGTTTTGCTAAAGCGATCGGCTGTAACAACGTACGTGATATGAAGATCAAGCTTGCTCAAACCCTAACTGTGGGCCAGCGCTTTATCCTCGAGCCTGTTGACCAAACTGGCTATCAAGGTATCTACGAATCGATCAAGCAGAGCCTAGACATCAACCGCACTCTGTTCAAAGAGCAAGACGTTGAAACCGCAGTCAGCTGGCTGCATAACGCCAGACAGATCATTGCTATTGGTATGGGTGGTGGTTCAACCATTGCTTCTCAAGAGCTGCAACATCGACTGTTTCGTTTAGGCTACCCAGTGGTGTCGTACAACGATGGCTTAATGTCACGTATGGTTGCTGCCACGGCCGATGCCAATGACGTGATGGTGATGATTTCCGCGACCGGTTTTACACCAGTGATCACCGAAACGGCCGAACTAGCGAAGCAGTACGGGCTTAAGATCATCGCGATTACCCCACAAGATACACCGTTGGCAAAGATTGCGGATATTTTGTTGCCAATCAAGCATATGGAAACCGACTTCATCTACAAGCCATCGGCTTCTCGTTACGCTATGTTGGCGTTAGTGGATGTGCTTTCGATGGGCATGGCAGTCAATCATAAAAACCGTTCGCGCGACAAACTACGTCGCTTGAAGGTTGCGCTCGATTCCTACCGAGGCGGTGGCGACCGACAGCCTCTCGGTGACTAAGGTTTAAAACGACCAAGTCATCAATTAGACGATTTCAATAAAAAGCCCCGCAGTATTCACTCAATCGAGTCGATACTGCGGGGCTTTTTAGTTGTGGTTTTTCTAGAAATCACTCGCCTGAGTCAATTGAAGCTAAGATAAACTCGACTCGTTCCTCAACAGATAATTTAGGCACTTCCACCAGCTGATAACCAAACTGATTATAGGCTGACACCATTTTTTCGTAGGTGGCGATCGCTTCGTCGAAATCTTGTTTACGTTCTTGATCATTGATGAAAATTGAATCCCATGGTGGGAAGATAAATACCTTGCTGTTGTATTTGAGTTCATTACAGCTATTTCGCAAGGATTCTGGAATAGGTAAAATCTCTAACAAGCTGTAACCGTATGAATCCACGATGCTTCTATCCAAGAAAACGAGTTGCTCACTTGCCTCAAACGCTTGGTAATTGGCTAACTCTTCTCGCACCATCTCGTCACGAAAGGCCACTTTATCTAACCATGGCAAAGCGCTACCTTGTTGCTCAACTTGGTGCTGAATCACTTTACGGCCGACTTCTGGCGCGCAGCGATAACCCTGGCTTTTCAAAGCGTCGATGACTGAAGTTTTGCCCGATCCCGGTCCACCGGTAAATACGATTAGATTGTTCAAATAGACCTCTTCAAAGGAGTGGTACTCCTCAATGATACTTAGATATGTTTACATAAATCAGTTAGGAGCACTTCTGCATCGATGACCTTTGATAGCTCAGCTCTGTCGCGATCATTGAATGAATGCTTGTATCGACTGATATATGCCGCTTTCACCAGACGCTACACTTCCATTTGTATCGTTTGTTTACTTTCCACTCCCCTTCGCCATAAAACTTAAGACCAGTCGCACGAATGGTTAGGTCACGTATCAGTGGGGAAAGTTAAATTAGGCCCCGACAGAGGGTGGGCAGAATATGAGATATTGAGATAAATTAAGCGGTTTCATGGCTAAATCGAGTCGCTGGAAAGCGGTTCAACAAGCGATGAATAAAATAAGTGATCAATAACGTCACGACAATAGCAAACAAGATACTGCTGATACGATACAAGGCACTATAGATAAGGTCACCGCCAGGAGTGAGGTACTGGCCGAATAAAATGCCGATGGTTGTCAGTCCACCAAACCCTGTTCCTGAACCACTCGACTCCTTCACATGCATGTAGCCAAAAATCATTGCCCCTATCCACAAAAGTGGAACCACAAATAACAGTAAATCTGACCAGTCATACAAAAGAATTTGACTGGCTAAGCCAAAAGTCACACCAAACAATGTCCCCATCGCACGCTTGCGAGCATAACCCAATGCGCCATTCCAGTTCATTGGAAAAAGCAGCAATATCGTCGTGACCTGTGCTGACATTGAGTCCTGCAGATCAAAGACTTGGAACACAATAAACGAAAGCGTAGCGATACTGGCGCCCATTAAGGCTTCGTGACGCATGCGGTGACTTTTCTTTGCTTCGGTTGGCCTCGGCGGTGGCTGACGGGGTTCCACATCTGGAATTACAAACATCATTAAATAAGCAATGATAACGGATAGCACGCAGGCAAGTAAGTTGGTAAAAATAAGGTTGTTTAAGTCGATGCTTGGGTAACTGGCAAAGTGCAGCATAATGCTCAAACTGATGATGCTGTTTGCACCAAACAAAAATAAGCTGCCTTTTGACATGCAGGCAAACTTTATCAGAAATAGTACAAAAGCCACCATCGTCATCATGCCGGGATGACTGATTAATAACCCACCAATAATACCAACTTCCAGCCCACAAACGATGGCAGATGCAAACAATTGACGCGCAGCGTGTGCGCTCATCACAGGTACCATACCCAATAGCAACATTGGTGTAACGGTAAAAAATACGCCGTTATCCCAACCAAACAGCTTGCTGATAGTAAAACCTAAAGTAGCACCAGTGGCAATACGTAGGCATTGTCGAAAGTCATTTCCAGATAAAGGGTGATCCCATAATTTCATGCCACCTCCCGATCAGTAAACGTAGTGTAAAACACTGAGGAAACGAATCTGTACTTTCGCAAGCCATGCGAATACCGCATTGTTAGGGATCAATTGAACCGTAGCTCGGGCTCCAGATGGAAGTTGCTTAACGAGTTCATTGTCAATGTCTAAATGCACACGCATTCGTTGTGCATCCCGCACCCAGCGATTAGAGTCTGTTGGTGTTGCAAGACTACCGTCGGCTGCAAATTGACCAGCACTGACCCCCGCATCCAGAGTACTCACTTGTGCGTTAAAGACATGTCCAGGTTTGCTGTCGAACGCGATCAAGGCGTGACTATCGATTGAAAAGTGACGCAGACTTTTTTCGCGAAAATCTGCGATAACATCAACGTTATCTGAAACTAGCGCAATCAATGGGCTACCTGCACTGGCATAGGTACCGGCTTTCAACTGTAAGTTCGTTATCACACCATCGTGATCTGAAATCACTTGTGTATAAGAAAGATTGAGCTTGGCTTTTTCTAATTGATTTTGAGCTACACGAATACTGACATTACTATCGTCGATTTCACCACGACTCACTTGTAACTCTTTCAAACGTGCTTTCGCAGCAGCAACATTCGCTTTAGCCGCCACGGCGGAGCTATGAGCGTCATCGCGTAACTTTTGAGAAGTACCATGGCGTGAGAAAAGCGCATTTAATCGTTCTGCTTCACGGTTTTTTTGGTTTGCAAGAATACCACTGGCTTTTAGATCCGCTTCGGCAGCAGCAATGGATGCGTCAAGCTGCTCATTATTTTGGATAACTTGTTTAAGGTTTAATTGAGCTTGTTCAACCGCAAGCTGATAAAACGCTGGGTTAATTTCAAATAGGAGATCTCCTTGATGGATAGCTTGGTTGTTTTTCACATATACGTGGGTAATTTGTCCACTGACTTGAGGTGCAACTTTAGTTACGACACGGGTTGCCATTGCTTGAGGCGTTAATGGCATGGTGAGATCAGCAACAAGAAAATATGCAAAAACAAGAACAAATCCGAAACAGGAAAATTTAATCCAGCGCGCGAATTTTTCGTCGGGGGTCATAGATAGTAACTTCTCTTTTATTGTGTGGTTTCTGACTTTTCGCTAAGAGCATCAAGGGCGTTATGGGTAATTTGTTCAAGAATGAAAGAGAGCTTTTTCATCTCGTCATCATCGATACTATTGAGCAACTGGCGACGAACTTGAATAATGCGAGCTTCCATTTTATTGATTAACGACTTACCGTCATCGGTAAGACCCACAATTCGAGCACGTTTGTCACTAGCACAGCAGTGTCGAGTGATGAGCGATTGCTGTTCTAATTGATTCAACGTTCTCATTAATGATGGCAATTCAATCTCGAGCGCTTCCGAGAGTTTTTTCTGACTCACGTTGTCACCGAGGCGTTGCAGTTTCCATAGCGCCGTCCAACGTGGGTGCGTAAGACCAAGCGGTGCGAGTTCACGGTCAGCGACCATTTTCCATAGACGAGAAACGCGAGCAAGTTGCTCGGCCAGAGAAAGATCTTTAAGACTGTGGGTGTCTTGAACCATGATGAAAACCTCAATTACTTAGCGTGCTAACCACTTTACTTTACTTAGCGCGCTAAGTAAATAAGTGAGAGGTAAATCACATAATATTTTTATTAATAGATCGGTTATAAAGAGACGGGTAGCGCACTCGCTTGTTGTTCCGCTTGCACTGAAAACTTGACACCCAACGTCTGACACACATCAGCCATTAAGTTTTTAAATACCCAATCACCGATGTGTTGTCTAACTTGCTCCTCTGATAAACACGATTAGATTATTCAAATCAGCGGCTTTAAGAGAATGATTAACGAATCAAGGATAGGACTTGCTTGAACTCAGAGGCGCGGCAGTCTTTCACTAGCTCGTATAAGCTCATTTCCAATCCTGTGATTAGAACACCAGAGCCAGCCAATCTTCGGATAGCCAACTTCTTATTAAGCGCGGTTCGTGAACTAACACAGTCACCAACTACCTGAACCTTGTACCCAAGATCCAGCAAACCAATGGCGGTTTGATAAACACAGATATGAGCCTCTATGCCACACACCAACCACGTATCCACATCCTTGGCTTGCACTGCCTCAACAAACTTGGGCTCGTTACACGCGTTGAACGTAAATTTTGGTATCGGCTTAGCTTCGCCCAACAAGTCATTCAACTCACTAACGGTAGGCCCCAACTTCTCTGGGTTCTGCTCCAAGCTCACAATAGGAAGACCTAAAACCTGTGCTCCTTCAATCAGCTTTCCACAATTAGAAATCAGGGTATCGCTCTCATCAACAAGGCGTGCGAGTTTGCCTTGCACATCCACAACCACCAAACCCGTCTTCTGTCTCGTTAACATCTTTTTCTCCTTGTCATAATCTGGCTGACTCATATAAGCAACTCGATGTGTAACTCGCCCACTATGTAACGATTCAACTTACAAAGCCATACAGTAATGAGCAAAAGACTCAGGGATAATATTCAACAACGGCCGAGTAGCCAAAAACAACAAGTATTAAAAATTGACAGTGACCGACAATCACATTTAAAAACATGACAGAGTGAGTAACAAAGATGAACAAGATAACGAAATCAGCATTGGCACTAGGGTTAATCAGCGCGGTTTCTCTTCCAGCTTTAGCAGCAGGCACTGACGGTGGTGCGTACATTGGTGGCGGACTTAGTCTCTACCAAGATTCTGATACAGATGGTCAAGGTAGTTTAGATTCAGACGGCATGGGCTACAACCTATACGGCGGTTACCAATTCAACCGTATCGTTGGTGTTGAACTTGGCTACAACGATTACGCAAACTACAAAAAGGGGGCGGCTAAATTGTCACCGACATCTATATCTGCATCCGCAAACATCGGTTACACATTCGACAACACAATCCGCCCATTCGTATTGGCTGGTTTAAGTTCTGTTGACCTAAACGCAAATAAGAGTGCTGGTTACGATGACGACAGTGGTACTGGCTTCCACTTTGGTGTTGGTGTTGAATACACGCCGATTGAACATTTAACACTGCGCCTAATTTCGCAAGCAGATGCAGTTAGTGTTGAGAACGACTACGGCTCTAAGAAGGAAGACAAAACACTTGCCTTCAACAGCATTAGCTTCGGTGGTTCATACAACTTCTAATGTGATTGAGTCACATAGAATAAGCTAAACATACTCATTCACTTTGCTGTTCCACCTTGTCATGAAGGTCACTCAGTAGAGTGAATTTGTACCGTTCTCACCCCAATAGTCAATTTCATCATTCAAACCTCTCAACCTATCGCATAACCAGCCATCTCTAATAAACTAACTTCAACACTCTGAAACGCTAACGCTCTGAAATGACACAGATCCAATTAGAGCTTTCGCCATAACAGACTAGACTGAATGTTAGAGAGTGTGTATTTAGCCTGACTGAATATCTCGTGTCGTTAAGCTTGTGCTTGTCGTTATGTTAGTGATGGTAAAAAGCGACTTACTGTCATCGATTTATCTCCTGCGTACAAAGAAAACACCTCAGTTTTTTCTCTTTTATCCATCGCTAACGCTGTACTCTAATGCTAATTTATAATGACTAAACAATGAGCTACATTTGTTCGAGAAAACAAAGAGAGTCCATACTACTCACAAAAACAAACTAACCTCATTAAACCGTGCTCAGTATGGCGCCTTAAATGGCACCGTCATTTCGATATACCTCATATCATTAAGGATCGACGAATGGACGCTTTCATAATTTCAAGCTGGCAATTTTCAGAGGGAGTGGCACATGAACACAACACCACCCCAGAACCATTCGAACAAGCGACTTGGTATCACTGCCAAAGAGATGCTGAAGGGTTACGAGAATGGCTTCAAAATAATACAGTTTCGAACGCTATTGTGGATTCTCTGCTCGCAGATGACACTCGTCCTCGATTTGAACAGTTTGGCCATGATTGCTTTTTAATCATCCTACGAGGCATTAACCTAAACGAAGGTGCTAATCCCGATGATATGCTGAGCCTGCGCATCTTATGGTACAAAGGCACCTTAATATCAACGCGCAAAGTCCCTTCGAAAGCAGTCAGCAATTTACTCTCCGACCTTAAACAAAACCAAGGCCCAACATCACTGCCAGATGTTTTGCTTGGAATGATACGTGGAATAAACCACTACATTTCGAACTTCTTAACGCCTGTAGAACAACTGATTGACGATCTGGAGTCTGACTCCCATATCGATATAAAATCCATCAACGCTCTGCATTCAAGGCTACTCAAATTAAGACGTTATTTGAAACCACAGAAATACGTCTTCGAAGATTTAATGAATGAACTACCGACTCCTCTCAACAAACACAACAGTCATATAAAAAACAGTCTCGACACCATGCTGAGAATTAATGAATCGATTGAGTTTTACATCGATCAGATTAATGTGTTTTTTGCTAGCCGAAGTCAGCATCAAGCTGAAAAAATGAATAGAAATACATACCTATTTTCAATCATTGCAGGTATTTTCCTCCCAGCTGGTTTCTTCACCGGTTTACTCGGAGTCAATATTGCCGGTATCCCAGGAACAGAGAACCCAGTGGCATTCCCACTGTTTTGTGTTGGGTTGCTCATGATCGTGGCGATAGAAGTCGTTATTTTGAGAAAATTGAGGTTTATTTAATGGTTGAGTATTTACAATCAAATATGTGGTTTAAACAAGCAGGTTTAGGCTTACTTCTTATCGTTTTGTATTGGGTGATAAAACGCTTAGGTCAGAATTGGATCGAAGCACTAGCAAAAAATAAGCGTGTCGCATTGAAGCGTAAACAGTCCGTGCTTAAATGTTTCAATATCACTCTGTTTCTACTCTTCACCGCTATTTTTACTATTATTTTAAACTTAGGTTTTGGCGACATCTCCCTGTTTTTATCCTCCATATTTGCGGTGCTCGGTGTCGCGTTGTTTGCACAGTGGTCAATTTTAAGTAACCTCACAGCCAGCGTACTGATATTCTTTGTGTTCCCGTATCGTATTGGTGACAAAGTAAAAGTCGCAGAGAAAGACGAAGACATCAGCGGCGTGATCATCGATATCACCATGTTCCACGTGATTCTCCGACACAGTTCGGGCAACATCATCACCTACCCTAATAACCTGATCCTACAAAAAGGCGTGATCAAGGTTTTAGTCGAACCGGAACTTAAAAATGAAGCTATCCACACTACTCTTGTGAAAACTGAAGATACACAAAAGTAAAGTTCCCCCTTGTGGAGCATCATCAATAGACTCAGAAAGAGGGCTAAAATAGTTATCCCTCTTTCAATTAAAAGTCATTCACTTTCTGCTAACTTTACCATTCAAAAGAACTCACGCTTTATGATCGTCAATTGTCTCTCATTCACAATAAGTTTTATTGAGTTTAAATTGGTGACTCAATATACTGGAAGGCATCATCAGACGGAGGACAAAAATGAATAATAAAAACAAACATATAGTTTTAATTCATGGTCTGTATATGCCTGCGTTGATCATGCAGTATCTTGATAAGAGTTTTAAAAAGCGTGGCTTTATAACGCACAAGTTTGCCTACAACTCTTTACGTTTTCCTTCTGCCGCTAAGCGCCTCAGTCGCTTTGTAAACGCTCGTTTTGATGAACACGATGAAGTTTACTTTTTTGGTCACTCACTTGGTGGTTTACTTATTCGCCACTACTTTAAATTCTATCAACCCAAGTTCTCTGACACCTGCATCATCACTGCGGGCACCCCGCACAATGGAGCAACCATCGCTAAGACACTGTCGAATCATGGGCTTGGATTTATCTTTGGTTCGAGTGAAATAATCTTAAGTGATGGTTTGGGTGATTACGATATCGATGTACCGATTGGGGTTATCACTGGCACCTACGATACCGGAGTCGGACGTATTGTATTAGGCAGAAACCCAGGTGACGGTACGGTCACACTGGAAGACGCAAACCTAAGAGGCGCGACTGACACCTGCGCCCTCAAGCTCAATCACACTGCACTTGTGTATTCCAAGGAAGTGGTCACGCTATCTGCTCAATTTATCGAGCACAGAGCTTTCACGAGCGCCTAATGAACACTTGCCTTCAAGGCTAAAGACAAAAATACCACTCTACGAATAGAATGGTACTAAACGGCTGTAATAAAAGACCGATGGCGTGTTACAAGCGATTAATTCGCGTTGGTAAGAACACCTCACCCAACATACAACGAACGGAACCACCACCGATGTCTTCGATGGTTTTTACGTTAAATGGCAACAGCTTCCCATGCGTTGCAAGCTGAGTTAATTGCGCTGGAGAAAAAGCATCATATGCCGATTGAGACATTGCGATTACCTTATCGCCATTCACTGTCTCCAACTGCAGGATGTTGCCACAGAACCGATTCATCTGATCTATGGAAATAGAGATAACCTGTTTATCTTTAGCAAGTGACTTCACAACAAAGCGACGCTCAAATTCAGGAATCACTTCATCGCAAATCACGCAGAAATTATCACCGATCGCCATCATCACATTAGTGTGATAAATCGGCTGACCAGACGGTAGTGCCGTTTGAAATGAGACCACGCGAGAGTAACCAATACGCTTAGCGTAATCTTCTAACACTTCACGGTCGCAACGCTGAGAAAGCGCAGCGTAGATCGTCTTATTAATATGATCGATAACCATAACGCCAGTACTCTCTAAATAAGAGCCCTGTGCAACATAAGACTCTAGCGACTCATTATGATTAACAATACGACCTGAGGCTTCTAGCGCTTCAATTAAGGCGTGTGGCTTTACTTCATGCTGACGGTTTTCGCACGCCATAGGGAAAGTGAACAAACTACCATCGCCACAAGTGCTGAACCAATTATTTGGAAAAACAGCATCAGGTGTTTCTACCCCTAACTCGGGGTAATCAAACTCTACAACTTGTACACCTTCTTTACGCAACGAGGCCACCATTGCCTTAAATTCAGCCATCGTCTCTAGCTTAATCTCAGGTTCGGTCAAGTTAACTCTGTGCTGAAACTCATTATCACGTGCAGTTTCTTCGTTAAATCGAAATTCTTTTGGCGGAACCATAACAACGCAATTGGCGTTTTGAACATTAGTAATACGCAGTGATTTCTTGTGTAGGTTTAACATCTCAACCATCCCTATCTTTTATTTACCTCAGAAGTGTAAACAACTTGTTACAACAAGATTCACTGAAAATAATAATGATTTGAATATTTATCCCACACAATAACTGCATAACTTAAATTATTCCGTGATTTTTACTGTGATATAACAGCACGCCAGAAAGAACCAACTGCGTGCATATCAGTTAAGGAACTTGTTGAATAAATATTCTTACTTCACTTTTTAGCTAACCACGAGTTTTGATTACAATTTAATCCATTTAACGTTAGGATTATCACCGTTGCATAACAATCAATTACGTTTGAAATAAGCTTAATTTTTTCCTGTCTAATTCAATCTAAAATAGATGTATTTAAAAGCACTCTTTACGTTTTCTTCAAACAAAACCCCTCGAACGACGTAACGCTAACGCTTATAGAACTCAAATCGTACTTATAAAAACATAACTGCACATCGTGATGCAGTGGCTTATAAAAGGAAATTTATGTACAAGAAATTTGAAGGCTTTACCGAAGCCTTTCCAAAGGGAGAGCCAATACAACCCCCCACTGGAATACTAGCATTCTGTCGCCATTACACTCGAGGCTTTGAAAAACCGTTGATCTTACTCGGGTTGATGACCATGACCATCGCGATAATCGAAGTCGCACTATTTGGTTACATGGGACAATTGGTTGACTGGCTATCAACAAGCAATCCCGATACTTTCTTGGCCGACAATAAATCAACGCTGGTAGGATTGGGGATACTACTGCTGGTTGCGATGCCGATATTAATCAGTGTGTACTCGCTATTGCTTCACCAAACCCTGTTGGGCAACTATCCAATGTCTATTCGTTGGCTAGCACACCGCTACCTTTTGAAACAAAGCTTATCGTTCTATCAAGATGATTTCGCCGGGCGTGTAGCCACCAAAGTCATGCAAACATCGCTTGCGGTGCGTGAAACAGTGACCAAAATGGTTGACGTATTCGTCTACGTGACCGTGTACTTCACGGCGATGTTATTCATGCTCGCAGAATCAGACTGGCGCTTAATGGCACCGATGTTGATTTGGTTATTTATTTACGTCGGTATTCAACTACATTTCGTGCCAAAACTTAAAGACGTATCTTCAGAACAAGCCGATGCTCGATCGCTGATGACGGGCCGTATCGTCGATAGCTACACCAATATCGCAACCGTCAAACTGTTCTCACACAGCAAAAGAGAAACCGAATACGCCGAAGAAGGCATGGAGAGCTTCTTAGACACCGTACATCGACAGATGCGCTTAGTAACAGGTTTCAACATATTGGTTGAGTTTGCTAACTACTTACTGGTGTTCAGCATTGCAGGGATCTCTATCTACTTGTGGCTAGATAACGCGATCACCGTGGGTGCGATTGCGATTGCAGTCAGCTTAGCTTTGCGTATTAACGGCATGTCGAAATGGATCATGTGGGAAATCGGTGGACTGTTTGAAAACCTAGGAACTGTGATTGACGGTATTAAAACGCTGTCTAAGCCCATTGCTATCGAAGACAAGAAAGACGCTGAGCCTCTTAAGGTTCCACAAGGCGGTATCAACTTCGACAACGTAAGCTTTAACTATGGCGAGAACAAGGGCGTGATCAACAACCTTAATCTCAACATCAAGCCGGGTGAAAAAGTGGGCTTGGTAGGCCGTTCAGGTGCGGGTAAATCAACCTTGGTTAACTTGCTGCTACGTTTCCACGATGTAGAAAGCGGCAGAATTCTGATTGATGACCAAGAGATATCAGCGGTCACGCAAGACTCTCTACGTAGCAACATCGGTATGGTGACTCAAGATACTTCACTGCTTCACCGCTCGATCAAAGACAACATTCTTTACGGTCGTCCTGAAGCATCGGATGAAGAAGTTTACGCAGCCACTAAACAGGCGCATGCGCATGAGTTTATCGAAACACTCACTGACCCATTTGGTAATGTTGGTTACGATGCGCAAGTAGGTGAGCGTGGTGTTAAGCTTTCGGGAGGTCAACGTCAACGTGTCGCTATCTCTCGCGTACTGCTGAAGAATGCTCCACTGCTTGTTCTTGATGAAGCAACATCAGCACTCGATTCAGAAGTCGAAGCAGCCATTCAGGAAAGTTTGATTGAACTAATGGAAGGTAAGACAGTGATTGCGATTGCACACCGTTTGTCGACCATTGCTGCGATGGATCGCCTAATCGTACTCGATGAAGGCAAGATCGTTGAGGAAGGCACTCACCAAGAGCTCATTCTCCACAATGGTATCTATGCACAGCTGTGGAGTCACCAAACGGGAGGCTTCATTGCCGATGATCTTGACCAAACATCAAACGCTTAATTCATGTGCTATTTTAAATTATGCGGCGTATTTCACATCAATTTGTTAATTAACGAGTGAATTACACATAGCAGAATGTTATTTCGTAACTATATAATGAGATTAACATCAAAGGCGCTTCGCTTGCGCGTTCTGGAATAAGGCTAGACTTCGGGGGAAGGCTAGCCTTTTTTATATTAGTCATTCGACGCTCTGTATTTTCCTTTCCACCACTAGATTGATCCTTTTGGTTTTTTTCTTGGCGTTTTTTTCTTAAAATGCGCGCAATACTCACTCTAGAGATCAACCATGAACAAAAGTGTCTTAACTAACGTGCTTGCGTTAGCACTGCTTGCTGGCGGCTATGCGACAGCAAACCAATACTTGCTTTATGCAGGCCTATTTGCATTTTCTGGTGCCATCACCAACTGGCTTGCGATCCATATGTTGTTCGAAAAAGTACCCGGCCTATATGGCTCTGGCGTCATTCCAGCACGTTTTGAAGAGTTCAAGGCAGCCATTAAGCAACTGATGATGGAACAGTTCTTTACTGAAAGTAACATCGACCGCTTCCTTAGCAGTGAGATGACCGGCAAATCGCTCAACCTAGAGCCAGTGATTAAGAAGATCGACTTTAATCCTGCGTTCGATTCACTGGTTCATGTAATCGAGAACTCACAGTTTGGTGGCATGTTGGCAATGGTTGGTGGCACAGAAGCACTACAGCCGATGAAAGCGCCATTTGTGGAGAAGATGCAAGAATCTGTGATTGAAATCAGCAAGAGTGATTCTGTAAAAAATGCCATTAAAGATGAACTTGAATCGCCTGCAATGATGGATGAAATCAAAGAGAACATTGAAGCGATAATCGATCAGCGTTTAAATGAACTAACACCAAAACTTGTTAAAGAGATGGTTCAAACCATGATCAAGAAACACCTTGGGTGGCTAGTCGTTTGGGGTGGTGTGTTCGGCGGTATAATCGGTTTAATTTCTGCGGCGATTACCCTTTAGTCTGCTCGTTCTCAGTTTATCTGGTTGCTTTTTTCTGGCACCCAACAAAAAATGGAAGCTCATCAGCTTCCATTTTTTATCCAATCGACACCCACTTTAGCTACGAAGCCGCGAAGACGTCGCTCTACTTCAAAGTTGCCAACAACTCAGGGTTTACACCAAAACCCTTTTTATGCTCTTCAATCACGACTTCACTACGCGTCTGAATAACGCCTGGCAAGGTGCCTAGTTTGGTTGCCATAAACGCTTGGTACGCCTTCATATCTTTAACTCGAACCTTGATCATGGTGTCAAAGTCACCAGACAATGAATAGCACTCTTCCACCTCAGGCATCAACTCAACCGCTTGGGCAAATTTATCAAAAATCGAAAAACTGGTTTGATCGAGACGGATATGGATAAAGACTTGCACATCAAGCCCCAACTTTTCTGAGCACAATTCAGCGTGATAACCCGTTATGTAACGCTCTTTTTCCAATCGTTTCAGTCTATCAGAGCAAGGAGAAGTTGTTAGGTTTACCTGTTTCGCTAATTCAACAACTGGCAGACGCCCTTTTATATGCAGAATTCTTAGTATCTCTTTATCGATACGATCAAGTTGATGCTGAGACATAACATTCCTTAAACATTCTAAATTCGGCTCAGTATATTCCATACTAAGAGCAATCGGGCAAAACCCGGCTCACACATTTAAAAACTAAATACATCAACAACATTCAGGGAAAATGTAAATACCCGAAAAATGATAGTAAACCTTGTCAATCTTAAGTTATTAACAAACTAATATAGCCATGACCCGATTAACACATAAATTGAGCCAGAAAAGAAAGAAGGGAAAATACCAAAGTGAATAATAGAATGAGCAAAGGTCAGGGATAATTCCATGATTAAAACACAAAAAATCGCGTACAAACCGTACTGTATTAGCTCATGGGCAGAATCAAAACATGTTACTCAAGCACTAATAAATCGAGTGCTCAAATTGTGGAAGGAAAGTGAAAAATGATGACAAGAGCATTGAAGCAGAACTTGCATTTAAAACGACATAGAAAACAAAAAACCTCCCTAACGGAGGTTTTTTCTAGGTTAGTAAACACTTACTATACGTTAGCGAGACCAACTCGGGGAGCTGTGCTTCCAGTTTCACAGCGGCAATTGCACGTGCGACAGAAGTGCTGAGTTTCCATATTATAGTGAAGGTTGCCACTAAATAGTTTTGACGTCCATTGCATCATACGACCAGAAGCTGTCTCAGGCTCTGATTCACAACGTTTCATTACCGACTTATGTGGTGTTGTTTTTTTACATCCTTTGCAATAGAGATCAGGCATACCTTTGTCCTATAGGTCTTTAGTAGTTACTGACAATTGACACATCATGTCCAATTAGGTTCCACAATTCACGGAGCTAATTACAAAAGTGGGCGCCAAGTTCAAAAAACAGTCATTTTTCTATTATATTTTTGACATCAAACGTCACTAATATCAGTCCCCCACATTTGAGTATCGTCAATTTACATTGTAAAACCCTCAAATAACTGTCCCGATAAACAACATGCATCAAACATACAATGACGACTATCTCACTTCCCAACGCGCTGAACGCTCTCACCAGCTTCTAATCACGCTAAGCTCGATAAAAGGTATTGTCTTCATCTAATATTGACCCGTAAGAACCCAAAGCATTAGAAAATAGACAAAAAAATAGAGCCACCGAAGTGACTCTATTCTAGGGTTTACAATGTAAACTCTTGTCATCATTGAGCTAGTGAGCATCCAGCCCTATGACTTAGCTGAAAACCTCAGTTCAGACGATTAGTCTAGTTCAACAAGGTTTTTCTCGAACTCAGCGTGTTGCTTCTTAACTTGCTCTTCTGGCTCGCCAGTAATTAGACTCACGATAACGATAGAGATAGTCGATAGGATGATGCCCGGTACGATTTCGTAAACATCGAACCAACCGCCCGTGAACTGTTTCCAAAGTACAATCGTCACACCACCAACCACGATACCCGCTAGAGCGCCGTTGCGGTTCATACGAGACCAATACAGGCTCAATACGATAGCAGGACCGAATGCAGCACCAAAACCAGCCCATGCATAAGACACAAGGCCAAGTACTGAACTGTCTGGTGTCATTGCTAGCGCAAGTGCAATAAGAGAGATTAGGATTACCGCGAAGCGACCTACACGAACGATCTCTTCAGACGTCGCATCTTTCTTAAGTACTTGCTTGTACAGATCTTCTGCCATTGCAGATGAAGAAACAAGAAGCTGTGAATCCGCAGTACTCATGATTGCCGCTAGGATTGCAGCCAGTAGGATACCTGCGATTACTGGGTGGAACATCGCGTTCACAAGAAGCATGAAGATCTTCTCGCCATCCTCTAGCTTAGGCGCGCCAGAGTTAGTCACGTAAACTAAACCAACAAGGCCCACCAACATAGCACCAATCATAGACAGTGCAGTCCATATCACAGCGATACGACGCGCTGTTGTTAGGTCTTTATTGCTACGCGTTGCTTTGAAACGAGCAAGGATGTGTGGCTGACCAAAGTAACCTAGACCCCATGCCGCTAGCGAGATGATCGCGATAGCAGAAAGAGGCTCACCTTTCGCATCATTCCATAGCGTTAGTAGCTCTGGGTTGATGTTATGAAGGTCAGTAGATAGCTGACCAAGGCCACCGTTCATAGCTGCGATTGGTACAATCAATAGCGCAGCAGACATCAACAGACCTTGAACCAAGTCAGTCCAAGATACCGCAAGGAAACCACCAAACAGGGTATACGAAACCACACATACCGTGCCGATAATAACTGCTGTTGTATAATCTAGACCGAATACCGTTTCAAACAATTTACCACCTGCTACTAAGCCTGAACTTGTGTAGAAAAGGAAGAATAAAAGGATAAAGAAAGCAGAGATCGTTTGAATCAACTTCGAATTATCATTGAAACGACGAGATAGGAACTCAGGCAACGTCAGTGATTCTGTTGTAATGCTGTAAGTACGTAGACGTTTAGCACTGATTAGCCAGTTCGCCCAAGTACCAACAAGTAGTCCACCAGCAAGCCAGAATGCTTCAAAGCCAGCAGCATAAGCGTAACCTGGTAGGCCAAGTAGCAGCCAACCACTCATGTCTGATGCACCAGCAGAAAGTGCAGCAGGCCATGGGCCTAACGAACGACCACCTAGGAAGTAGTCAGTTGAGTTAGATGTACGTTTGTAAGCAATAACACCGATTGCTAGCATCATAATTAGATACGCAATAAACGTCGTCGTTATTGCAAAGCTGTTTTCTATCATTTGATAGTCCTCATTTTGTAGAATGCCTTCCATGCCTGACTATATGGATTAATCTCGCCATGAGAGAAAAGGTTAATCATTTAGTTAGGAGATATAGGGCTTTGAGGAATCTCAAAGCCCGTTTTACTGAAGGTTAGTGAGCTTCGCTTCCCAGTTCGAGCAAGGTCGCGTTACCACCCACGGCTGTTATATTTATAGTTCGCGTACGCTCAGTAATAAAACGCAGCGATAAGTGTGGATCGTTAGCAACATTCATTGCCGTAAGATCCGTTTCAGCTACTAAACCAACGATTGCACCGTCACGCTTAGCAAGCTGTAAATTGATAGCTTGTGCAGCTTTTGAGTTACCCACATAACCTACGCTTCGTACATCGCAAGACAGCAGCTGTTGTGCAGCGTCATACGAGGCAACTTGAACCAAGTTAGTTGGCAGATTCGCTTGTTTTGCCGCATCGGCAATTAAGGTGTTGAACTGCACATCATCACTGCACAACTGAATGCTGTTCCCAGCCAATAGTGCAGCAGTAATCATTGCCATTGCGGTTTGCAGTGCTGGCACTTTCTCTTCGCAATCATCAACAATCACCAAAGCCACACCACGACCTGCAGCATACAACTCGTTGGTTTCGCCCGTAGGACCTGGCATAAGGTGGTGTTCTGCAAGTAATGCTGACGCTTGCTCTAGATGATAAGTCGCTACTACAGCCAAAGGTGCAGATTGGCTTTCGATCTCTGACTTAAATGAAAGTACCTGAGCACTCTTATAATCAAAGTCGGTAAGATTCCATTGTTCCCACGCTAGCAAAGCATCAGAAAAACCTGTCACTTGATGAACCATGATACTGCTCCTTATGCCTTGTCTTGTGATTGAGAAAAATGAACATCAGTAAAGCGGTATAGGTAGTGAGGACCACCCGCTTTAGGGCCAGTACCCGACAAACCTTGACCGCCGAATGGTTGAACCCCAACAACAGCGCCCACTTGGTCACGGTTGATGTAACAGTTACCCACACGAATGTGTTTCTCGATCCAACGGTAAGTTGTCTCGTTACGGCTGTGGATCCCCATAGTTAAGCCAAAACCGGTTTGGTTAATTTGGTCTACAACTTGCGCTAACTCACTCGCTTTGAAGCGAACAATGTGCAGCACAGGGCCAAACTGTTCTTCTTTCAAGCAACTAATGTCATCGATTTCAAAAGCACTTGGTGGAACAAAATCACCATGTTCACAATCAGAACCTAAAGAAAGCTGAGCCACTTTCTTCTGGGAATTGGTCATGTTTTCTAAGTGCGCCAACAACTTCTGCTTCGCATTTTGGTCGATAACAGGGCCAACATCGGTTTTGTGTAGATGTGGGATGCCAACACTAAGCTCGTCCATCGCGCCATGAATCAATGCAATTACGCGGTCTGCAATGTCTTCTTGGATGTAAAGCACACGCAATGCAGAACAACGTTGACCTGCCGAAGCGAATGCAGAACGAATCACATCACGAACCACCTGTTCAGGCAGTGCGGTACTGTCGACGATCATCGCGTTCTGGCCGCCGGTTTCCGCGATAAACGGAACTGGCTTAGCGTTACGACTTGCCAGTGACACATTGATACGTTGCGCTGTTGGGGTTGAACCCGTAAAGGCAACACCCGCAATCGCATCATGGCTGGTTAGCGCACTGCCGATCTCAGCACCACGACCTGGAAGTAACTGAATGGTGCCAGCAGGGAAACCCGCTTCATTCATCAGTTCCACGGCGCGAGCTGCAATTAAGCTTGTTTGCTCAGCAGGTTTCGCCACAACAGTGTTACCCGCGACTAGCGCAGCCGTAATTTGGCCAAGGAAAATGGCGAGAGGGAAGTTCCAAGGGCTGATACAAACGAACACACCACGACCTTGTCGAGAAGCGATTCGTGTTTGGCCATCAAAACCTTTTAGTTCGAAACCTTGTAGGTTGTTTGCTTGTTTTGCGTAGTAACGACAGAAGTCGACCGCTTCACGCACTTCATCAACGCTGTCGTGAATCGTCTTACCCGCTTCTTGATGACAAATCGCCACTAGCTCAGCAAGGTTGTCTTCCATCAGGTCAGCCAGCTTCTCAAGCGCAGCCGCTTTGGTTTCAACCGAAGTTGCATTCCAATCAGCGAATGCCGCATCTGCGCCAGTGATCGCTGCGGAAACATGATCAAGGTTAGCGAAAGCCACCTGACCCACATTAATACGACGATCGTAAGGTGCGGTTACTTGCTCAACGTTCTGATCAGCCTTGATCATGCTTTCAGCAAGAGATTCACCGTTGATCACAGGGCCTGCAGTCCATTGATTGTTAAGGTAAGACTTAACCTGCTCTTCAAACTGATGCGCTTCACTTTCGATATCAATGTTCACACCGTAAGAGTTTTTACGATCAGGGAATACGGCCGGTGGCAATGGAATCTTAGTGTTGTGCAATGTATCAAATGCCAGAAGCATATCGACAGGGTGTTGTGTCAACTCAGCAACTGGGCAGCGAGCATCAACCAAACGATGTACAAACGAACTGTTTGCGCCGTTTTCTAGCAAGCGACGTACTAGGTATGGCAGAAGGTCTTTATGGCTGCCAACCGGTGCGTAGATACGTACTGACTGTTGGTAAGCTTCCATCGCATGGTTGTAAAGGGAATCCCCCATGCCGTGTAAGCGTTGGAATTCAAAGTCTTTGTGCTCAGTCATCACTGCGATAGCAGAAACCGTATGAGCATTATGGCTCGCAAATTGCGGGAAGATATTGCCACGAACACTTGGGCTCAATAGGTAACGCGCACAAGCAAGGTAAGCTACGTCTGTCGCTTCTTTGCGTGTGTAAACTGGGTAGTCAGTGAAACCGGCCTGTTGTGACCATTTGATCTCGCTGTCCCAGTACGCGCCTTTCACCAAGCGAAGCGGGATTAAATCACCCTGCTCTTTCGCTAGGCGGTTTAGCCATACTAGAACCGGCAGCGCACGTTTTGAGTAAGCTTGAATAACCAGACCAAATTTACCCCAACCTTTCACAAGGTCAGTGCGGTACAGTTTTTCGAATAATTTTAGAGAAAGCTCTAGGCGATCGGCTTCTTCCGCATCAATCGTAATCGCAACATCAAGCTCTACGGCGCGGCGCAATAGCTGCTCTAGCGTGTCGCACAGTTCCGTCAATACGCGATCTTCGTTCGCCACTTCATAACGTGGATGAAGTGCAGAAAGCTTGATAGAAACCGATGGTGCTGGGCTCGATTTTGAAGATACGTAGGTATCTCGACCTACGGCTTCAATCGCCATTAGGTAATCTTTGAAGTATTTGTTTGCGTCTGCCGTAGTCAGTGCCGCTTCACCTAGCATGTCGTATGAGTAGGTAAAACCTTTGTCACGCATAGACTTACCGTTCTTTTGTGCTTCAGCAATGCTGCGACCAAGAACGAATTGGTGACCCATCACCTTCATCGCTTGGTGCATCGCTTTACGAATCACCGGCTCAGAAAGCTTGTTCACTAAACGGTTTACTGCTTGACCCGCACTCTGCTCATTAGATGAAAGTCCAACCACCTTGCCCGTTAGCATTAGGCCCCAAGTGGATGCGTTAACAAAAACCGAGTCAGAATTCTTCAGGTGAGATTTCCAATCCGCAACACTGAGTTTGTCACGAATCAGCGCATCAGCCGTTGCTGAATCAGGAATACGCATCAAAGCTTCCGCCAGACACATCAGCAAGATGCCTTCTTGAGTATCTAAGCTGTATTCAAGCAACAAGGCATCGATCATCTGGATAGAAGTCTTATCCGTTCGGATAGATTCGATCAATGATGTCGTTTTGTCTGCGATTTGCTTCTTTTCAGACTCAGAAGGGGTAGCTAGTGGCAGGAGCTGCTCTAGCCATTGGGTTTCATCCACCATATACAATGGTGAGATAAGCGACCATAGATCATCAAGCGATTGCTCATTGAATTCTGGTTTTAACACATCAGTAGCTGTAAACATGCGTTTTCCTTAATCTCACACCCGAAAAGAGTTCGGGCTCTCTACAATGGCAGCAGTGTATTTTGAGTATATAAGGATTACTTGTCAAAAACTCCGGGTTTTTTGCCAAAAACTCGCTTTATTAACAAAACAAACACAACGTCACATATGAAACTTTAATATAACCTGGCGTTTCGTTCCATTATTTAACAGAAATTTGCTTTTTGTATTGAGATGGTGACATGCCTTGAAGGCGCGAAAAGGTGTGAGTAAAAGAGGATTGACCGGAGAAACCAGCAAGTTCTGCTACCTGACCAAGGCTAAGATTACCTTGTTCGATTAAGCGGCGGGCGCGATCGATACGCTTACCCAACACATATTGATGAGGAGTAATACCCATTTGCTCTTTGAATAGCATATGGAATTGGCTTTCCCCCAAGAACACACTGCCTGCTAACTGCGCGACTGAGATCTTATTTGCGAGGTGTTGCTCGATGTAACGATCCAATGCATCAAGATCAAAACGTGAGTCTTTTATTGAAGTTTCAAATGTTGAGATGTGTCTTTGCATCAACGCTATCACCGTATCATTACACGCACGACTCAACAGGAGATCATCAGGGCTGGCCTGCATCTCTTGCACTAGCATATGAATAAGCTTTTGAATTTGCGCGTCTAATTGGAAGTAGACATTCGATGATGCTAACTGGTTTATCTTCTCTAGCATCAAAGGGTCATTATCGGTTGGCATAGGCATATTAAGCACGAGAATATCCGATTGACCGACCACTCCCCCGAAAGCATGATCAGAGCTAGCCGTTACCACACAACCTTGCCCAGGCCCGACAAGATTACCTTTCCCGTTGATCTCAAACTCAGCCCGTCCTTTTAAACCAATGACTACCTGCGAATAATGGTGATCGTGGCAATCCATGTGAGATGGCAAAGTAATGATCTCAGCCGGACGAGGCGCAGTAAGGCCTATCGGAGACAAATCTAGGTTTGGCAAAGGTAAAGATTTTGGCATGGCATCAAAATACTGAAGTCGACATATTAATAATACTACTCTGAAATCTACTTAAGATGAATTTGTAAATGATCATGAGAGTCATTTCTTCACACTTTACGAAAAGATCACTACCGTGATCGTTGTGATCATGCCTCCGGAAAGATGATCATGAGTGTATAAACTACGGCCATTGTAGAACCAATCGTTCCGGTAAGTTTAGGGGCTTAAAAGTACTCACACAGACCGTCAAAGTGATTCATAGATGAGAACGTAACATCAGCACAATCACGCCAAAATTTTCTTATATAGCTCAAATAATTAACCTTTAACCCGTAAAAAGTGTATCCGAAGTACCGAAACTTGGCTTTTGAGTAGATTGGATGGCAATAAAACGGTATAAAGACGGGTACTGTGTTAATTGATAATAACTAGTGACTCACAACTAGAAAGTTGACACTTTATTAACGAGCCAATTTCAATCTATAAGTTGCAGGGACCTATGACTAACTTTCGAATTTCAGCGCTTTTACTTGCGCTATCCCCTCTTTGGGTATCTGCATCGTTATCCGCTGAAGAACTGAATCAAGTCGATCCCGTTTCAGCTATCGATGCAAAGCTAACAGAGAAAAACTCAGATATTGAGCGTATTTCAGCAACCAAAGTATCGGCGACTGAAAACTTAAAACAACTACAAAACCAAAACACCAAGTTGTTACGCGAAGGTGAAGAACTGAAGGCAAAACGCAACAGAGCTAAGTCTGTGCTAGACAAACAGTACAGTCGCTTGCTTGAAGATCCAGATACTGATTTGGTTTCTTTTCAGAAAAGCTACCAAGATGCTTGGGCAGCCGTGAAAGAAAACCAATCGTCTCAGCTAGATAACCAACAAGCGATGAACGAGAGCGAGATTCACCTTTCTCAAATCAAGCAAAAACAAGCTCGTCTAAATAATGAGCTGGCTAACTTGAGAGAATCAAAAGTTGCAGCTCGAGTTAAACGTATCGCCACAGAGCTTCGTGAAAGTGCTGTTCTTGAAACCAGCTACACCACCACATGTTCATCAACAATGACACTGGGTGAGTGTACTGCTCAAGGCAAGCACTTAACAAACCAAAAAGCAGTACAGACGTTTAAGTCTCAATTACTTGATCAGCTCACAGAAAGTGCACTCGCGAAACAAAATTTACAAGGTGTTCAGCTGAATATCCATGTTCAAGATAGCCAAGCGATCAAGAGTGGCTTCTCTGGTAACAATTCATACTTCATGCAGATGCAAGCTCAACTTCAAGCTAAACCTGAAGCGGTTGCAGCGTGTAACTTATTGAATGTCTCAACACGCTACTGTTTAACAGGCAGTGACGCAGCTGTAGTTAAAAAAAGTGACAAACAGTGGGCTAATGTGACGGTACGATCTGATCAATACAATGACTCAGTCACCATCAACGGCATTAAGTACGGCAGCACACCTATTGAGGTTGCTCTACCAAGCGGTCGTCACCAAGTAACTATTTCAAAAGAAGGTTATGAGTCTTACAACCGCACTGTAACCATCAGCGGCAGCGATACTATTTGGGTTAAACTCCTTCCTAGCAAGGAAAGTTAAATTCCCTCTCTATAATGAGAGAGAGCTCAGTCGATATAAAAAGCTAAGCTCGATATAAATAGCCGTGCCTATTTCACAAAGCTGAATGATGACTCGCCATTTTGTTGATAGTTATAGAAAGTAGCTACAGACGAAATGGCGTGTTAGTTTAGATTATTCGATTAACCTAACTTACGATTGAAGTAGCCCAACATGCGCCAAGGTTTCCCCACTCTACTATTTGCACTTGCTCCCTGCTTAATGACGCCTGCTGTTTTTGCTGAGACGCCACCAGCGATCGCAGCGTCTGTCACCGATATTGAAAGCTTACTTTTCGAAAAACATGCCGATTTAACGTCTGTTAAAAAGAAAATGTCTGAGAAACAAAACCTAGTCGACAATCAGGCACAGCAAGCCGCGCGTCTCGCTAAGTTATCAGCTCAAGCAGAGCAAGCACTCGCAAAGGCAAAAACTGACCTAGAGCAAGATTACTCGCGCATGATTGATGAGCCAGATTTCGATATTTCTCCAGCTCAAAACCGATTCCAAGACGCTTGGAAGGCCGTAAAAGAGAGCAAGCTTGCGATTTCAGACGCAGAACAGAAACAGCAAGGCTTAGCTATGGAGTTAGAAGCTATTCAAGCAGAGAAAACAGCTGTAGAGGCTTCAATCGCAAATCTAGGTCAAGACAAGTTAAGAGCAAGAGCTGAGCGACTAAGAAACGAGATAACTCAAGCCGAAGAACAAACGGTCAGCTTTACTAACCGTTGTAGCAATGACATGACATTGGCGCAATGTTCAGAGCAAACCGTGACCTTAGCGCTTCAAAAAGCGGTGAAACAATTTCAGAAAAGCCTTGTGGACAACGCGACTGAATCAAAAGCGGTGAGAGAACATCTCGCATCTGCTTCACTAAACATTCACGTTCTGCAGCACAAAGTAAAATCCTCTGGCTTCTCTGAAAATAATCGTTACCGAGCGGTTATTGCTGCAAACCTAGAAACGCGTCCAGACAAAAATACACCTTGCCGTCTACTTGATATTCAATCGTCCAACTGTTTCACGCAAAGCGAGCAACAAACCAACGATCAACAAAAAGAAGTCGCTTGGGTCAACTTAGTGGTTCGCTCAAATAAGTACAACGACAAAGTTTCTATCAACGGCGTGAACTATGGCAGTACTCCGGTTGAAGTGATGTTACCAACGGGCCCACACATAGTCACGATAGTGAAAGAAGGCTACCTTCCTTTCAATCAAGAATTGAAGATAACCCGCGATCACAACCTAAGAGCGGTATTACAAGCCAAACAGAACTCATTGAACGTTGGCACTAAGTTTGCCGACCCAATGGGGAGCAACCTTCAGAGCCCAGAAATGATTGTTGTCGGCTCTGGTCGTTACCTGTTGGGCGAACACAACGCCAAGCAAGTCACAATCAAACAACCATTTGCATTAGCAGCAACGCCAACCCGTGTTCAAGATTTTAAAGCGTTCGTTGAAAGTACTGGCTACCAGACAGACGCAGAGCTGATGAATACTTGTGATCAGTTCGTCAATGCCGAGATCACGACGGTTTCTGACAACGACTGGCAGAGCCCTGGCTTTAAGCAAGCGAATAACTCTCCTGTCGTTTGTGTGAGCCAAAACGATGCCAAGGCTTACACGCGTTGGTTATCTGACAACACAGGTTTCACCTACCGCTTACCAACGCCACAAGAATGGGAAGCCGCTGCAAGAGCAGGTCAAAATACCAACTTCTGGTGGGGCAATGAATTTCGTTCAGGTAAAGCCAATACCGGCTGGGCTGGTACTCCTTGGTCAAACGTCAGTACGTCCCCGGTTAAGTCATTCTTACCAACACCAACGGGCTTCTACGACATGGTGGGGAACGTATGGGAATGGACAGCCACTCAGAAAGGCTTAGCGAAAGGTGGCGCATGGAGCTTCTCGCCAGACGAAGCAAAAGTGTTTAACGAACTGTATGTACCACCGTCAACGGCCGCGAACTACTTAGGATTCAGAGTATTACGAGAGCTGTAAGCTCTCAGGGTTTACTTTAAATAGCCAAGTAGTGTCTCTATATCGAAAAAATACCGTTGATGTGAGTAAACACAAAATCAACGGTATTTTTATTTCGATGAAGCAAACTAAGGTTAATGAGACTAAGGCGCTAGGCGATCAATGTCCCAGCGGTTGTCTTGACGTGAGAACAAGAAGCGGTCATGCAGACGGTGTTCGCCACCCTGCCAAAACTCGATGCTATTAACGCGCACTCGAAATCCCCCCCAGAAAGAAGGGACTGGGATCTCTCCTTTCGCAAACTTCTGTTTTAGCTCTAGATACTTACCCTCTAGAATCCCACGAGCAGAAATACGACTACTTTGTTTACTGGCAATAGCGGCTAACTGGCTCTCTTTCGGACGAGACGAGAAGTACTTCATGTTTTCCATCGCAGTCAACTTTTCCGCCGTGCCGGTAATGTGAACCTGTCGTTCTAACGGGTGCCAAGGGAAATGCAGGCTGATCTTGCTGTTGTGCTCAAGTTGGTGCGCCTTACGACTACCTAAGTTGGTATAAAAAACGAAGCCATCTTTATCCACATTCTTCAGCAAAACAATTCGTTGGAATGGCTGACCATTTTCATCAACCGTAGCAACTGTCATGGCAGTAGGGTCAGTCAACTTAGCTTCAATGGCTTGCTCTAGCCATAGATTGAACTGCTCAATCGGGTCTGCGGCCAAGTCTTTACGTCTCAATCCACCCTTAGCGTATTCGCGACGAATGTCTGTCAGTTCCATTTGATTGCTCCTTTTAATTTTTTGTGATTTTGCGCCGTAATGCTTTGAAACACAAGTCTCAGCCTTGGTTTTGTCTCAAAGAAGGTTCGCTGTGTTAACGAGATCTCGGTACTCTAGACACCATATTGATAATCTTTATATAAACCGATTATAAGCTGAGATCCTAGTGACTAAGATACTGCCTAACCTGATGACCCCTTTTGTTTTACTCTCATTGTTATTGGGAACAGCAGGACTCACCGCCACTCACTTTTTAGCAGTGAAATTTCAAGAAAAAGCCGTTACACAACAACTTAACGAAGCTGCAAATAAAGCCAATCTGCAAATCGATTCTGAGTTGGATAAGTTCAAACAAATCCCAGATTTACTCAGTCACGATCCACGCCTACTTTCTTATTTTGACCAGTCACCACAGTCAGATAGGATGACCACAACACAACTCAATAAGCTGTTGTTTGAGTGGTCGAATCAAAGCCAGGCCGATACCATCTATATCCATAATCCAAGCGGCACAGTGGTCGCTTCAAGTAATTATCAAAAAGCGCAAACTTTTGTCGGTGAGAACTTCTCGTTTCGCCCCTACTTTGCCTCTGCGATTAAAGGCAACAATACGCAATATGTCGCGCTCGGTGCTCGCTCGAACGTGCGAGGCTATTTTTTATCTTCACCGCTGTATATCGCGAAGGAAGTTGTGGGGGTTATTACCGTAAAGGTGAGTTTAGAGAATCTCGAAAACATCCTAACCAGCGACGACTTTGAGATCATAGTACTCGACTCGAACCAAGTGGTTTTTCTTTCGAGCCAGATTCACTGGCTTTATCACTCATTACTGCCATTAAGTCAGCAGCAGCAACAAGATATCGTCCTTCAACGCCAATACGGTCAAAGCCAAATTTCGATTATCGAAGCCTTTCGCTCTTCAAGCGTTGCGAAAGAAGTTAACGAAGCAAATCAGAGCAATGGTATTCCAGCAAACCAAGTGCAAAAACACCTCACAGCGAATCAATTATTTAAGCTTGGTAATTTCAACCTTTACCCCACAGAAATTAGCCACAACCAATACCAAGTAATTGCTTTAAAAGAGACTAATGCTGAAATCCTTAAAGTTCTACAGATTGACATAATCTTTGTCGTCATTTACAGCTTGGTGGTGCTCATTGCTTGGTCGTGGCGTCAGACCTATGTAGCGAAAGTGGCGTTAACTCGACTCAACCAAAACTTAGAGCAAGCCGTTGATAAACGCACCCAATATTTAAAACAATCTAACCAGCAGCTTCAGCAAACCATCTTTCAATATCAAGAGTCTCAGCTAAAGCTTAAACAGACAGAGCAAGAACTGACACACACCGCCAAACTAGCCGTGCTTGGGGAGCTGTCAGCCAGCATTAATCACGAAATCAACCAACCAC
Organism: Vibrio sp. RW; assembly: GCF_027587105.1. Lineage (NCBI taxonomy): Bacteria > Pseudomonadati > Pseudomonadota > Gammaproteobacteria > Vibrionales > Vibrionaceae > Vibrio > Vibrio sp. RW. Next base: position 280,344 of record NZ_JAPPTM010000003.1, on the reverse strand, counting down.
TTGCTGCCCTGAGAACCTACAGCGAGAACAGCGTAAAGCTGCTTGAAATGGGACGTTCCGACTTAGTCAAAAACAACCTAGATAAAATGATCGCTTTGAATGCATCTATTACAAAGATCATCACCCGCCTTAAAGTTTTCACCCGTAAGGTCACCAAACAGCAGCACCATAAAGCAAATCTTCATCAAGCGATAAACAACGCCACCACTATTCTCAGTACATTGATGATCAAGCACGGCATTACCCTTAGATTAAGTACAGTACCAAATGACATTAATATTGCCATTCACCCTACAGAGCTTGAACAAGTGTTGGTTAATCTCATTCACAACGCTATTCAAGCACTTCAACAGCAATGCCTTGAACAGGAAACCTTGAAAGAACAGCAAGCCCTGGGCCACCAAACAACGTTAAATTTGCATCAGCTGGCTAGCCCGCAAATTGGCGTTGAATGGCAACTGCAAAATGGTACATGCCGGCTGATCATTTGGGATAACGGAATTGGCATTACTGATGATAAACTTGAGCAACTCTTTGATCCATTTTTCACCACCAAACCAGAAGGCTTAGGGCTGGGACTCTCAATATCGAAACGGATTATTGAAGCGTATCACGGCACGATTAGAGCAACACAGCGAGCGCCCTCAGGCATGCTATTCTCGCTAGATATTCCACTTTATAAAAAGAGGGCTAACGCCTAATTTTGACCGACAGTTAAGGACTCGGCTCTTGCACTCTATGACCAAACTCTATTTTGTAGACGATGAACCCGCCATCCGAGACTCCGTAGAACAAGCGATGCTCATTGAAGGCATCGACATTGTCTGCTTCCCAAATGCCATTGAGGCGCTAAATAAAATTGAAGTGACACAGGCAGGCATAGTGATCACTGATATTCACATGCCAGTGATGAATGGTATTCAATTTACTCAAAAGTTGTTAAACCAAAACCCCAACTTTCAAATCATCGTACTCACAGGACACGGCGATGTACAAACTGCGGTGTCTGCAATGAAATCCGGCGCTTATGATTTTTTCGAGAAACCGTTTGTTGTTGATGCTCTACTTACCACAGTAAAAAAAGCCGCCGACAAACTCGCCTTGGTTGAAGAGAATAATCTATTAAGAAAAGAGTTAGCAATGCAGAATCAGGTGGGGCCGAAACTCATTGGCCAATCCCCTTCTATGCAGAAATTACGCCGTGAGTTAATCACTCTAGATTGCAAACAAAACCCGTTGTTGCTGTTTGTCGGTGACGTCGGAACGGGCAAAAGAATTACTGCGCAGTACACACATGACTTACACAGCCATCAAACGGCCGAGCTTTGTCCTATTGCCGCGTTCAATTTACCACGCAGTGATGAAGCGTCATTTCATCAATTTGTTTTGCAGCTATTTCTCAAATATCAGGGCGGAACACTCTATATCCATGAGACAGAGGTATTAACTCAGGAGCAATGGTTATGGTTAGCAAACCTAAAACCCACTCTACTTCGTGAAAACTCATGCAAGACCAATGCAACCTGTATCATTATAGCAAGCACAATAGTTCCAACTACAATTATAAATGCACTGCGCCGCTTTGATTTACTACCCTTGGCACAAAGGCCAGAAGATATTGGCTCTTTGTTCAAACATTTTGCTCGTGGTGCAGCAAGCCGCTATCAACTGCCGCCGCCAGTTATCACAGAAAAAGAGATTCAACGGCTAATAGCCACTCATTGGAGCGAAAATATTCGACAGCTTCGTCAACATGCTGAACTCAGAGTGTTAACTCAAGTAAAGCAGCCAGCGCTCGGCAATGATGAAAACGAGCAAAGTGATGCGCACCAATTTGATACGAGCATTGAGGAGCAACAACTATCATTAAACCAACGTACCGATAGCTTTGAGCAAATTATCTTGGTTGAGGCATTACATCGCCATCAAGGGCGGTTAAAAGAGGTACAACAAGAACTACAAGTGTCGCGAAAAACACTTTATGACAAGCTAAGAAAGCATCAGCTCGATAAAACGGATTTCAAAAACCGATAAGAATTGAAAGATATATAAATTCAAATATTTAAAGGTGCAAAATCTTAACATTTATCAAAAGTAAGAATACACTCAATGAGCTTGTACTTTATTTAGTAACCAAGGACTGTCATGAGCCAGAAGAATTACAGCAAACTGAACGACACCGAACTTGAGTATGCCGATGATAAAACAGCGGCACTGCTACTCAATACGCCCACCAGTGCGCGTATCATGCTGTGGATGATCGTGTTGTTTTTTATTGCTGCTATTGCTTGGGCCTCTTGGGCTGAAGTCGATAAAGTCACCGTTGGTCAAGGCAAAGTTATTCCTTCGTCCCAAATCCAAGTTGTCCAAAACCTTGAGGGTGGCCTAGTAAAAGAGATATTAGTTAGAGAAGGTCAACGCGTTAAAAAAGGTCAACAGCTTCTCTTGATCGATGACACTCGATTCCGTTCTGACTTTCGTGAACGCGAACAACAAGTCGCCAACTTAACAGCCAACGTGCTGATGCTTTCTGCTTCATTTAGCAGTGTGATCATCAACGAAGAATTCTCCGTCGAAAACTGGGAGCAAAGTGTCTCACTCGACTACGGTAAATTAGCCTTCCCTCCAAAGTTCTACGAGCTTCATCCAAAACTGGTTAACCGCCAAAAAGCAGAATATCGCCAAGACCTGAACAATCTAAAAAATCAACTTTCCGTTTTTGATCAACAGGTTGAGCAGAAGCAACAAGATCTTATTGAAATAAAAGCTCGCGTCGATAACTTAAGACAGAGTTACCGATTCGCCCGCCAAGAATTAGAAATAACAAAGCCGCTTGCTGACGAAGGGGTTGTGCCAAGAATTGAACTGCTCAAGCTTCAAAGGCAAGTAAACGATACTCGTCGAGAAATGACCTCTAGTGAACTCAAAATTCCTCTACTGCGCTCCGCAATCAAAGAGGCCATGCTAAGTCGTATTGATGCAGCGCTGAGCTTCCGCTCAGAACAACAAGAAAAACTGAACCAAGCACAAGACAAACTCTCAGCAATGACCGAATCTTCGGTTGGCCTGGAAGACAGAGTCAATCGTACCGTGGTGGTATCCCCCGTCACAGGCACAGTAAAAACATTGGGCATTAATACCGTTGGTGGAGTCATTCAGCCTGGTATGGACATTGTTGAGATTGTACCAACTGAAGACTCGCTACTAGTTGAAGCAAAAATAGCTCCGCAAGACATCGCTTTTCTTCGCCCAGAATTGACCGCTATTGTTAAATTTAGTGCTTATGACTTTACTAAATATGGTGGATTAGAAGGCGTGTTAGAACACATCAGCGCCGATACTACACAAGATGAAGAAGGCAACAGTTTCTACATCGTGCGTGTACGTACTGAAAAATACAGTTTCGGGCACAACGAAGAGCTGCCTATCATTCCGGGAATGACGGCCTCTGTCGATATCATCACAGGTAAAAGAACCGTGCTTGAATACATGTTGAAACCGATATTAAGCGCTCAAAACAACGCATTAAAAGAGTAAGGACGTTTGATGTTTAATAACGCCTTGCAGCATACAACGAATAGACAAGAGCAAAGACTATGAAGTCTCGAGCCTCGTTATTGTTGCTAGTACTCACCTCTTTTACCTCTGTGGCGCTCAATAAGAGTGATCAACGATGGATAGATGCCGTCTCTGAAACCTACGGAGAGAGAGCAGGAAAACGAGTGGCAACGTGGCGTTCAAATATTGCGTCATACGAAGGGTTGAGGGAGACAGAGAAACTCGAATCCATTAATCGGTTCTTCAACCAAATGTACTTTGTCGATGACAGAGTACTGTGGGGTAAAAACGACTACTGGGCGACACCACTGGAGTTTTTAGGCAGTAATGCCGGTGATTGCGAAGACTTCACTATAGCAAAGTACTTTTCTTTGCTTGAACTGGGTGTCCCAGATAAGAAACTACGATTGGTGTATGTAAAAGCACTTGAGTTAAACCAGTTCCATATGGTGCTGGCGTACTACTCTACACCCAGTGCGGAGCCACTCATTCTGGACAACTTAAATCCTGAAATAAAACGCGGCTCTAAGCGACAAGATCTACGACCGATTTACAGCTTCAATGGTAGGAACCTTTGGTTAATCAAGTCGGCAGCAGGCAGCGGTAAGTTAGCAGGTAAATCTTCAAGGTTGAGCTTATGGAACGACTTACGTTCTCGTGAACGCTCTCTAAAATTAAATAAACCCATTATAAATTACGATGAGTAAGTACAATGACTTTATATAAACAGCTTGTGGTCGGGATGGTTGCGGTGTTCATACTGCTGATGACATCAGTTTTTATGATCGAATTCAATACTACCCGTGGATACTTAGAGGAGCAGCAACGCTCTGAGGTAAGTAATACCATTAATACTGTTGGGCTGGCCCTTGCCCCTTACCTAGAAGAAAAGGACAAGGTGGCCGTAGAGTCTGTCATCAACGCCCTGTTTGATGGCAGTTCTTATTCAGTCGTTCGATTGATTTTCCTAGACAGTGGTGATGACATTCTCCGCTCATATCCTGTTAAACCTACAGGCGTACCGCAATGGTTTACTAATCTGAATCTGTTTGAACCTGTTCATGATCGCCGTGTGATAACCAGTGGCTGGATGCAGCTGGCGGAGGTCGAGATTGTCAGCCACCCAGGTCCCGCCTATGATCAACTTTGGCAAGCATTCACCCGCTTATTGACCACCTTTGGCGCGATCTTCCTGCTGGGTTTAGTTTCTATCTCTTGGATCCTTAAACGAGCATTACGTCCGCTCTCTATGATCATTGCTAAAATGGATCAGATTGCGAAAAATCAGTTTGGCGAACCACTGGCCCGTCCTAAGACAAAAGATCTAACCTTAGTTGTCGATGGTATCAACCACATGTCGACTCAAGTTGAATTGGCCTTTAAAAATCAGGCGAAAGAAGCACAGAAGCTGCGTGAAAGAGCGTATATCGACCCTGTATCTCAATTAGGTAACCGTGCTTACTACATGTCCCAACTAACTCAGTGGTTAGAAGAATCCAGTTTGGGCGGTTTAGCAGTACTAAAGGCCGAGTTCATTAGCGAAGAGTACGATGAAAAAGGCTACCAAGAAGGTGATGCCTTGGTTCACCAATTGGCCGAACAGTTGCAAGCTTCAATTTCATCACCAGATATCACCATTGCTCGTATTTCTAGCGACGAGTTCGGCTTCATTATGCCAAACATCGATGAGAGCGAACTTAAACTCGTCGCGAGTAGCATTGTAAACTGCATTCAAGGCCTTGGCTCAGATCCAACAGGTATGGCTAATCCACACCTTGCATTGGGCGTCACCTACAGCAACACCCGTAAAACCAGTACTGAAATCATGTCGTTAGTCGATAACGCGCTCTCAAGTTCCAAGGCTAACCGTGAGCTTGCTTATGGTTATGTCACAGCAGACGACCATGGCGCCGTGATGGGTAAACAACAATGGCGTATGCTAGTTGAAGAGGCGATCATCAACGACCTAATTACTTTCCGTCTCCAAGCGGCAAACAATGCTTTTGGTAAAACGTATCACCAAGAGGTGTTTTCTGCGATTGAGAAAGAGGGGGTTCGTTATGGTGCCAACCAATATCTATACGCACTAGAACAACTTGAAATGAGCCACATTCTCGACCAATACGTTATCGAGAAAATGATTGAAAAGCTCAATGCAAACGAGGTGACGAGCCCGATTGCTATCAACATTTCACCAAGCAGTATATCTCAACCAAGCTTCATCCGTTGGATCGGTAAAATGCTTGAACAAAATGCTTCAATCGCTCACCTGCTGCATTTTGAGATTCCAGAAAACTGCTTCATTAATGTTCCGCACTACACAGCGCTGCTGTGTAACACCATTCGCAACACTGAAGCCATGTTTGGTGTCGATAACTACGGACGTAACTTCCAATCGCTGGATTACATCAACGAGTACCGTCCAAGCTATGTGAAGCTAGATTACCTGTTCACGCATAACCTTGATGATGAAAAACAGAAGTTTACCTTAACATCAATATCTAGAACCGCTCACAACTTAGGCATAACCACCATTGCGTCTCGAATAGAAACTCAGACTCAGCTAGATATCCTGTCTGATAACTACGTAGAAGTGTTCCAAGGCTTCATTGTTGATAAATAGTTGTAAGGGTTATATCGCATGCAAGATCCACTATTAAACTCACTGATCTACGTTAGCCGATATTACGGATTAGCTAACTCACCCGAAGCGTTGATCAATGGGCTGCCACTATCAGACGGTAAGCTAACCCCTTTCCTATTTCCACGTTCTGCTGAACGTGCGGGGTTAGTGGCAAAAGAGAACCGCTCCGACTTAGAAAATATCCCTCACCTGATTCTGCCTGCCGTTCTATTGCTAAAGCAAGGCGAGGCATGCGTTCTCAACAGTATCGACATTGAAAAACAAGAAGCTGAAATTATCACAGCGGAGAGTGGAATGGTGCCTATCATCATTCCTGTCGAAGAGCTGAAAGAGCAGTTCATTGGTCGTTACTTCCTAGTAAAGAAACAGTTTCGCTATGACGAACGATCACCCGAAGTGTTAAAGACTCGTAAAGGACACTGGTTTTGGAGCACCATTTGGGAGTCTAAAAACATTTATCGTGATGTGTTGATCGCCTCTATTCTGATCAACATCTTCGCCATTGCTGCGCCAATGTTCACGCGTTTGGTGTACGACAAAGTGGTGCCCAACCTCGCATTTGAAACGCTCTGGGTGTTGGCGAGCGGTATTTTTGTGGTCTTCCTTTTTGACCTGCTTTTAAAATTAATGCGAAGCTACTTTATTGATGTCGCTGGTAAAAAATCCGATATCCTAATTTCCTCAAAATTATTCAGTAAAGTATTGGGCATTCGTATGGAAGCAAAACCAGCTTCTGTTGGCGCTTTCGCAAAAAATCTGCAAGAGTTCGAATCAATTCGTGAGTTCTTCACCTCTGCAACCATCGGCTCGTTAATCGACTTACCCTTCGCAATCATGTTTTTGGCTTTAATCTGGTTGATGGCAGGAAACCTTGTGTTTGTTCCTGTCACAGGTGTAGTCATTCTGGTCATCTATGCACTGTTAATCCAGGGCCCATTGCGTCGCACGATAGAAGAAGGCTCTCGTCTCGCTTCTCAAAAATACGCGAACTTGATTGAGAGTTTGGCAGGACTAGAAACCGTTAAACTGTTCAGTGCTCAAAGCCAGTTTCAATTCCGTTGGGAAGAAGCCGTTGCTCACATGGCGAATTGGAACATTAAAAGTCGCCGCATTACCGACAGTATCCAAAACACCGCTGGCTTTGTTCAGCAAAGTACCAATGTCGGGATGATCATCTTTGGTGTGTACCTAATTGCAGAAGGTGAACTCACCATGGGTGGATTGATTGCAGCAACGATGTTGAGTGGTCGTGCGATTGGTCCTCTGGTCCAATTATCACTACTTTCAACTCGTTATAACCAAGCAAAATCATCGATGACCTTGATCGAACAAGTAATGTCGATGCCAGACGAGCAAGAAGAAGGTAAGCGTTATATTCACCGTCCTATTATTCAAGGTCATATTGCGCTAGACAAAGTGACTTTCCACTACCCAGACGCTCCAATGGCTTCTATAAGGGATTTGACTCTGAATATCACTCCAGGTGAAAAAGTGGCCATTATTGGTCGTATTGGTTCAGGTAAAACGACTTTAGAGCGCCTGATTATGGGCCTATACAAGCCCACAGAGGGCCATGTCCGTATTGATGACACAGATATGGAACAACTACACCATGTCGATGTACGACGTAATATAGGCTGTGTACCACAAGACAGTAATCTATTTTATGGCTCAGTAAGAGACAACATTACCTTGGGGCGTCCTTTGGTGGATGACCGTGATGTGATGGATGCAGCTAATCGTGCAGGTGTGACAGCTTTTACTCAGCAAGATCCTGCTGGGCTAGAGCGTCAGGTCGGCGAGGGGGGAGGATTGCTATCAGGTGGCCAACGTCAATCTGTCGCGATTGCTAGAGCCTTCCTAGGACGACCACCGGTCTTATTGATGGATGAGCCAACCAGTGCCATGGATAACCGCTCAGAAATGCACATCAAGCATCAGCTTAGCCAATTGTTACCAAGTGAGACCTTGATTCTAATCACTCATAAGACTTCAATGTTGGACATTGTAGATAGAGTGATTGTCATGGAAAAAGGAAGCATTATTGCCGATGGTCCAAAAGCGCAAGTTTTGTCAGACCTCAAACAAGGAAAAGTAAGAGCAGCAAGCTAAGCCGGTCTCAAATAAACGACCCAAAATTTAAGACATAAGTAAAAATAAAGAGAGGGAGCATCAGCTCCCTCTTTTTATTTATTCAATTAGATAGAAAAGTAAATCTGCCTTATTCAGCAGTGTTCAGTCACAAGGAGATATCTTCTTGTTCCATCTTGAACGTACATTGGATCTCGTATTGATTGAATGAGAAGACACTTCCGCCATGCGTTCGTTTGGTTGTGACCGTCTCATCACCAAACTGAATCGTGACTCGGGTATATACTTTTTCATGAGCCTCGACTGTACACTCAGCAAGGTTTGTTTCAAATTCTGCCTCTAGCGTGTCCAGCTGTGACTTGGTGCTTTCAATCGCGTGATTGTTCTTTTCTCGTTGCTGTTCAATGGTCAACGCTTGCTCTTCGCTTCTCTCAGCTTTTGGTTGCTTTTTGAATTCTAGCTCTTGGCGAATCACATCCATGGTTTGTTCTTGGGCGTGTTTATAGGTTTCCTTCAACTCGGCTATCTTTTGTCGGTATCCATCGTAACGTGCAAAGCCGTGAACCTTGGTTGCGGTATCTCCCTCAACCCCTAAGAAAACACATTCCACTTTTCCGCCGACTTTAGCAGCACCGCCACTGAGTGTACCGTGCTTCTTCAAAGCATCCATCACGATAAGATTCTTGCCACATCGAATGTCATTACTCATGCTATGTACGCCAAGTCGAATATCATTCACCGTTTGTAGCTCCGCATTCTGCGCATAACTTGCGGTGATGGAGCCTTTGCTAAATACCTTGCAGCTTTTAGGATCGCCCTCTTTGGTCGTGTGGCCAATAATTCCTTTCGCGACTTTAATATCTCCTTGAGCTTGAACTTCTGCCGATTCGATAAAACCACCGACAGTAATACTTCCCGTTGCCTTAACTATCATCCCCGGTTCAATATTTCCAGAAACAAACACATTACCTTTAAATTTAACGTGTCCGGTTGATACATCAACATTGCTAATACACAGGGCGTCATCGACTTCAATGGTTCGTTCTTTGATAATGGGTAAACCAGAGTATGAAGCCAATAATAAATTGGGATCGTCAGGAGAAATATAAGTGCCCTTTCCAGGTTTGATTAAAATATCTTGTCCTGGGAGCGGTGGGATAATTCGACCTTGGACCGTAAAACCAGCAATACCTTTGGTGGCTGGCGTTCGCTTCATCAATTGGTCATCTTTACCAACGGTAATAGTCTCGCCCAAATCTCGCATATCAATCTTGCCAACATCTTCACTATGAGGTTTCAATACTTGGCGGGTAATATCTTCAACCAAAGCGGTAAACTTAGCATCTTTCCCCTTCACGGGTTGAGTGCCCTTCGCTACTGGCTGAGTAAACTTTTCACCAGGCTTAAGCTTGCCACTCATCATCAGCACTTTTCTGAGCGCTAGCTTATTAATGCCTTTTGTTATGTGTGCCTGAGCTAAGCTGTGAATGATGTCGCTGCCACGTAATACGTTCCCATTATATGGCCCAGTAACCACAAGAGTGGCGAGCATCTCATCATCAGACACTTCAACCGCAACACTTGCATTACGAACTTCGGCAATCAAAACGCCTTCGTACGCTTCACCCTTGCCTTCTTTAGCAAGAACAACAAAACGCAACACCTCTTCTTCGAAAATAAAATAGTTAGATGCGCCTAACGCTTCCAAGGCTGGTGATAGTGTCTTGTTGTCAAAGTTTGCGTCAACCACTATTCCCGACGGAAGACACGCAATCACTTGTTGCTTATCTTCTGATAATGTAACGATTTTATCCCACATTCGAATTGAGTATCCCTAATGACTCAGTTATTAATTAGTCTATATAATTCGTTCTAACCTTAAAATCACCACACTTGAATAATCAGCGTTACATCACTTACTTTTGATTCTGCAAAGATGACTTATAAATAATATTGAGCTATTTAATCATTCGCTCCTCTATTACAGATAAAGAGAGGCAGGTTTCGTTGGCAAGCAACCACGTGAACAGGCTGCCTAACCAAAATAGCAATTGATAAGCGCGGAGCCGGAGTAGCAAGGTTGGTGATTTTGACAAAGATAAAAAACACCAATACAGTTTAACGCGACACCTATATTGATGCTTAGTTTACAGTGTAAATCTCTTATTCAAATTTACACTGTAAATCAATTTAAAATTCAGCCCCTCTATTTACAGTGTAAATTTGACACTAGAAAATTGATATCTTGTCGAAACTGAATCTCGGCTTGCTTGCGCCCAACAAGATTGAATTGGTCGATACAAGTCCCCCACTCTTTTTGTTGCACAACCTTTGCGATGAGTAAATCAGAAACAGCAGAGTCTTGAACTCTAAAAGACGGGGCTTGAAAACCAACGGAATCACGAGCGTTATCTAGCAAAATTAATTTCAATACGCTAAAGCCAATACTGTCATAACTATTGCCGCCCTCTACATAATTCCTGACTAATTGAATTTCCAACTCGCTCACTGCACGTACACTCTTAGGCAATAATGCACGTACACTCTTAGGCAATAATGCACGTACCATATCAACTTCAAGAGAAGACAAAGAACCCGACACGAGAAAACAATAACTATTTTCAAAATGGCTTTGCAGTTGCTTAATCCAAGCCCGAGCATTTCCGTGAAGCGGTTTAACCATTAGTACCGAGTGACAGCCACTTGCCTGATCGCGCTGGTGGCCAATATGAACAGGTACAAAATCGTTATCGCGCCAGAATGAAATCAACTCACTAGTGGCACCGAAGCTTGTCGCTAGATAATCCGCTTGGCTGGTTTGCTCTGATAATTTAGCCAACATCCAACGGCCAATGCCCAGACCTTGATGACGAGTTGAAACTGCAATGCGCATCACTCGAAGGCAGCGACTAGTCGCCGCTTCTCTGCAGCCAAGTTGGTTTGCCAGTAATACAGGAGCAAGGTGTCCTTGAGGCCTGCGTTTTCCAATTTGAATCTGAGCAATCAAATCTTTATCTAACCCACCCTCTTCCGTCACCAACATACAACCTAAGCACTCACCTTGTAGCCATACTGCGTACAAATGAATTGCAGGATTATCAAGAAACTGCATTAAGTCATTGGGTGACGTCTGATAATGAGCGTCAACTAACAGAAAAAAGCACTGTTGAAGCTTTACTGGGTTAATCAAACAATCGGCTTTTGACAACTTGATCAAGTTTAAGTGACTCATTGCATCACCAGAAACATCACCTAAATTAGCAATATCGCTAGCAACCAAATCACTAGGCGGAACATCGTTGCTAAGCAGGAAGCAGTCAAACAGCCAACACTCTAGTGGATCGTTATTGTTCCATCGGATGGGTTGTTCAAGTTTGTACCCCTTCCAACCCGGGCGATGTTCCGATAGCCAAGCCTCAAACTTAATTCCGAACCCTCGCCCACTGCCTTCGTATCCGTGAACCGTAGTTGAAAAAACCAAACGATGATAAATACCAGCCATAGATTTGAGCATAGGGATTGGAATAGCAGCCGCCTCATCAACCAACAACAGATCGCAATCAGGCTTAGATTTGAGTAATTCATCTGGCGCAACAAACCTTAAGCTTCCACCTTGATGGCTAATGTGGGTAGCGTTAATCAATTCGCAAGCGTCGAGTCGCTGTAGCGCATGAGAAAAAACGGGCTCGATGGCTCTAACAGTAGGTGCTGTAACAATAATATTTAACCCATGGCGCTCAACCAAAAGCTGTGACGCCGCAATACCAAGTGTCGAACTTTTTCCACGACCTCTATCGGCGGTCAGAATCAAGGGGCGCTTCCGACGGCCAAACATAACTTTTTTAACCAACTCAATCGCCGTGTTTTGTTGTTCAAATCGACCAATATCATTTTTCCGATCCAGTTTTGGAGGAAATAAGCTAGCACCTTGCATGACGCCCGAAGCTTCATCACTCTGCGAAACAGGGATCAGTTTGTCGAAGTGTCCTTTTAACCAACGTTGACCAAACCCCGAACTTCCGTTGAACTCAGATTTATCGACGCTTGGTGGCAGCACCAACAATAATCCGCCACCAATTAACGAACCCAGTGCAGCGCTAAAACCGTTCGCGTCAAACTGCTCTCTAAAGTCACAAACAAGAACATGGCATTCCCGGCCAAGAAGTTGCTGACCTTTTTTTACCGATGCATGAGTCACACCGTCAAAAGGAACGCCACCAAGCTGGAAAATGGTTTGAGATTTAGCATCTTGAAGGAAGGTGGAAATAGAAGTATTTTGCCAATCTAAATCACCATTAAAGACCACGCCATAGCGGTGATCGTTATGGTGGGCAATGTCAGACAGTGTGTGCAGAAAAGTGTTGGTTGGATTTGTCATAGTTAGCGTCCAGATTCATCTAAACACAGTTTATCACAGCCAAATAAAAAGCCGCATAAAGCGGCTTTAGAGTGATTAGAAAATATCGACAACTTAGTTGAGCTTCGATTCCACGAAAGTTAATATTTCTTGCATTGTTGCATCATCAATTTTCTTAAGGTTCAATGCCAAGTTTGAACCTTTGCGGCTGTAGGAAGCTCGGCCTTTAATAAACTCTACTTTTGGTGATGCTTTCTTCGCAGGCGCAGGGGATAGCTCCAGAATCCAACCTTCCAATGTCTCAGTGACATCTTTAGTTAAGCGAGTAACACCTTGCGCTTCACTTCTCTGCCACACAAAGCCTTCAGAAGCATTGCACTTAGCCAGTAATGTTTGTTGTTTTTCACTATCTAGCCCACCAAATTGTTTATGCAACTTAACAATCGTAGGACGACCAAGATCACTCACATTTGGGTAAGCTTGAAGTAACTCAAGTGGTAAAGCCGCAGCTTTCAATGCGCCACTCACCAAAGCTTCACTGCACTGGAACATTTTCGCGAGTGCCTTTTGATCTTCAGCTTCGCCTTTATCAAGCTTCGCTTGCATCTCTTTACCCTTCTCATATAAAGACAAAGGCTTATGAGCATTTGCGACATCTGATAAGAACTTAGCGTGTTCGCCGTTAATGTTTTCAGCAACATAGATTAGAAATTCTTTGTCAGCCAAAATACATGACATACGACGACGGCTACCATCAAGAACTTCAATCGTGCCATCTTTGTTCTTACGACCAACCGCTGGATATTGCTGACCGCGCTCTTTTAATGTTGTAAGAACATCAGAAAGCGCATGTTCATTTAAGAAAGACTGCTCACGAGCATTATCCTCAAAAACGACCGTTCTAGTTTCTACATCACAAGCAGGGATTCGAACTAGTTCAAATGAAACTAAGTCTTCTCCAGCAACAGAAAGCTCAATCACTTGAGCCTGTTCTTTAGCGGCGGTTTGTGCTTCCTGCGGCGTTGCTACGCGACGCTTGTTTGCTTTACCAAATAGCTTTGCATTTAAGTCAGATGTTTTAATTGCCATTCTTGTTATCCCTGATTAAGTGAAGGCCAGTTGCTATGTAATACACGCTCTAATTCTAGAGCACTTTTTTGTACCGCATCTTGAGCGACTGCCAGAGTTTTCTTACCACCCTCAAAGTCGCTAACCGTAAGATCGAACACCGTGCTGTAGGTATCGGCACAAGTTTCAAACGCACGGCTTCTTGGAATGGTGGCCATCATTACTTGGTCATTCAGCAGGTAGTTCATTTCAGTTAAAACCGAAACCTGCTTCTTATTGTCGTCTTCAAACATGGTTGGCATTAGACGAACAAACTCAAGCCCTTTCCAATCTTCCGGGAACATCTCGTACACAGTTGGTAAGTGTTGGAAAAAGTTAACCGTTGAAGCCCAGTCTAAACGCTTTGCAGCACATGGGATCAGAAGTGCGTTCGACGCATACATTGCGTTCCACACAAGAGGGTCTACGTGCGGGCCAGTATCGATCATAATTACATCAAAATCATCGGCGATTTTATCGATAAGCTTCTCTTTTAGAAGACGAACGATATCAAGTGACTGATCTTGAGAAAGGCTTTGCCATGCTTCAGCGTTAAACATCGCATCTTCAGGAAAAGCTGAAATGGTCTTAAGGTTTGGGTATTGAGTTGGCAAGAGCACGCTTTTTCGAAGAAACTCTAGGTCAACATCTTGGTCCTCAGGCACGTTGTCCAACATGATATCAACGGCAGAATAGATACTGTCGTGCTCTGCACCACTGATTTGTGGGTTTAAGAACAGACGTAATGAACCTTGTGGATCCAAGTCAATCAAACAAATACGGTAGCGCTTGTCTAAATTCAAAGACAAACAAGCCGCTAAGTGAACCGCTGTCATTGATTTACCCGTACCACCCTTCTGGTTTTGTACGTTGATAACCCAAGGTTTGTTGTCTGTATGCTGCTTACGTTGATGGAACTTTGGCACTTCAGCCGCGTCCATCAACATGTGTGCTTCAGTCAATGAAATCGAGTAATGATTAGCGTTGTTCTTTGTAAACTGGTGACCATCTGCTTCAAGCTTAGTAATAGCCTCATCCAATTTTCGACGAGTTAAGCCTGAACGAGTTTCCATCATAGCTTTAGACATTGGAGGAAAATGTTCATCACTTCGCTCTTCCAGAATAATCTCAATTCGGTCAGCCTGAACTTGTTGAGTTTGTTCGGCCAGCTGATAGAGCTTATCGATCGTTTGTTCTCTTTTCATTGCCAGTTTCCGTAATGATTAACTAATCATAAAATTGTACAGCAATTAACAGCAAATCCAACAAAAACATGAACATTCATTTATGAGTTAAATCACATAAAATAGACTATGTTATTACAATTAGATGAAACATCGATTTAAACAAACACAAAAAATGGGCGTTTTACCATGCATAATCGTGCTATTTCTTTATTAAATTTAAAATGTTACAGCATCACTTATTTACAATGTAAATGTATTTAAAAGGGGAAAACAGCGGAACGATTGAAATACAACCATAGATTACGGTTCGTGTTAGTTGCATTAAAAATAGAAGGAATCTCAACCAGGCAATGCAAAAATCACAAAGGGGTCAATCGAATGAGAAGTAAACCTAACAACTAAGCATCATAAATAAAGAGTGGAGGAGAGTAGCCGGAAGAATGATCATGGGGTACATCACTGACTTGATAATTGATAAGACGATATTATGAAGCATGATCAAGGGATAACCTCATCAATATTAATCCAAGTTAATGTTCGTTCTAAACGATCAACTTACGGAAAAATGATCAAGTAAATGTAGTACCGGAAGCATATAATTTGAGAGCTAAGTTACGGACAAATGCTTTTGTAATGGGGATTCAAGACTTATCAAGGCTCACAGCTTGGAAATTCAATCTGCACAGATAAATAATACACAAACATGACAATTTCATGATCATGCTTCCTATCTAGCGCGAGTTATCTTTATATGCATCATAGCGAGCAGCTAACACGCAATAATGACTAAGTTTTGCATTTGTAAGAGTGTAAACAATAGAAAAATACACTTACTTGATCATTGTTCCGATAAACTAGCCGCTAAAAATATCCACACCGTCGACTAACAAGAGCATGATCAATCTGAGGCTGTGGATAAGCTGTACAAGTACAATGATCATGCTTTCTAAGTAATAATGATCATGCTTACAATGACTTAATGATCATCGTTCTGATTGTTTGTGATCATGCTTTCTTTGGTTTAATGATCATAGTTTCGTGTTCTTTATGATCATGCTTTCCAAAAGGATTTATTTTAATTCTTTTAATTCAGATGCTTATAAGTAAATCCAGGTCCAGATCATTAGATCACTTAATCATTTAAGATCATATTAATCAAAAAGATCAGTTATTTAAAAGCCAATAAATTCTCTTTATTTATGATCATTCTTTCTTTATCATTCAGGAACTATAGTGATATTACGGTTAGTGTGATACGGATCAAAAATGAAACCAGAAGAAAAATTGTTAATTAAGGCACGAAGCCACAAAGATGGTCATTTATTTGAGGTATCAGAAACAGCCGTAGAATGGATAGAACAATACCAACACTTCAAAGGTGTCACCAAGAGCATAGTTGAACTTCTTAACTTAATTTCACTTCGTGGTTTTAGTAGTAAAGATGGTTATGTCTCTACCACAGAGATTATTGAATCAACCGATGGTCAAGTCACTCGTGCTGCCTTACAACAAAGGTTAAGAGCGGCGGTAAATATTGGTCTTTTTAAACAACTTCCAGTTCGCTTTGAAGAAGGCCTTGCGGGTAAAACCATGCTGCATCGCTTTGTTAACCCAAATCAATTGATATCGGTACTAGGCGCTACTAGCCTAGTTACAGAAAGTGTTAAACAAAATGAAAAGCAAAAGCGTTCCAAAGCTCTTGCTCAAACCAAAGTAAACAAACGTTTATTGAATGAACATGGGCTTAATACCCCACCAACGATGAAAGACGAAGCCGATCAATTCATTGTTTCTCCAACAAATTGGGCTGGGATTATTGATCAGGCACTAGCACCACCAAGAACGCGTAAGAGCTACCAGAAATCGATGGTTTCGATCTCTGGTACTCGAGCTGTGATCGAGACACGATCTTCTAAGAATATTATGACGGTTGATGATCTGATGACACTTTTCGCGTTATTTACGCTAACCGTTCAGTACCATGATCATCACCAAGATGATTACCATCTAGACGCGAAACACACTCCGAACAAAACACCACTCTACATCACTGATATTTTGTCTTTACGCGGCAAGAAAGACAGTGGCCCTGCACGTGATTCGATCCGCGATAGTATTGATCGTATCGAATTTACGGATTTCCAACTGCATGAGCTGACCGGTCGCTGGCTTAGTGAGAACATGCCAGAAGGCTTTAAGAGTGATCGTTTCCGATTCTTAGCTAGAACCATTACTGCATCGGAAGAAGCGCCTACAGAGGGCTCTGACGGCGAAATTCGTATTAAACCGAATCTCTACATCCTCGTTTGGGAACCTTCGTTCTACGAAGAGTTATTGACTCGTGATTACTTCTTCTTATTTCCGCCAGAAATTCTGAAGCAGCATACCTTGGTTTTCCAAATGTATTCTTACTTTAGAAGCCGAATGGCACGTCGCCATACGGATTGCATGTTACTGAGTGAACTGAATCAGAAGCTAGCTCGTAACATCGATTGGCGTCGCTTCTCTATGGATTTGATTCGCGAACTTAGAAAACTGGGTGAAGTTGGAGAGCAGGAAGATACCTTCCTGGTAAACTTGTGGGGTTATCACTTGACGATCACATCGTTGATCGAAAAAGGCAAAACGACCGACTATCAAGTTGATATCAAATGTAACGTGGAAGAAGTACTGCGTTATTCAAGAGCGCGTACCACCAACGCCGGTAAACGCAATATGGCGCCAACGCTACCGAACCCATTACGCAACGAGATGGTTTCCAAGCAGAAATTGGAAGAGCTTTCTGAAATTATTGATGGTGAGTTTGAGCCCATTCAACGTAAAGCACCGTCGCCAAGAGGAAAATTGGGACGTCGAGTGAAGCAGCGTAAACACTCTGTTGAGATCAACGCTGACGAGATCATGATTACTCTCTCTAGATATACCTCTGCAGAAGCTCTAGAACGCAGTATAACGGCTTTATCAGCGATGACAGGGCACTCACATGCCTCAATCAAAGAAGAGTGCTCAGAGCTTATTGAGAAGCTTGATTGGTTGAGGGTAGGGGAGGATGTTATCCCATACGAAACACTGAGTAAGCTGATTGAGCTATACAACGATCGCGATAGTACCAGCAATCGACACTTGTCGATTGAACGTCTTATTTCTGGCTTGGCGGTACGTCGTAAAGTGTGCAAGCAAGTACACGAAGGTCATTTAGACGAGAATGTGTTTCTAGCGCTTGATGAAATGGCGATAGGCCATTAGACACTATAATTATAAATGGCGAGCTAATTTTTGTCGCGGTGAATAGGTAAGTCGATCATCATTCGATGCTGATAATAACCACACCTAATACTGACAAAGCGATGACAATATAACGCACCTAGTTGATTATTATTTATCCCGAATAGACAACCTTTGTCCTTTCTTATGATTAATAGATTGGCTCATATTTTGTTACATCATACTGAATAGATTTTTGCGAGTTCCTCAAGGGACTCGCTTTTTTTTGTTTGAAATTCGCTTAATCATTAAAATTCAATGAATTGGAAAATTCGGCCATGAAGCATGATCAAGGTTAGATCATGTTTGTCATGATTCATACGGCTTGATGGAAAGCACTTAATCAGTTGATATTTGATCGAGAAAGGGCGGGTCAATGAAGTTGACGTTGAACACTGCCTTGATCATCGTTCTGGAGCTGACTGGCCATAAAGCGGACATGCGATTCGATCAGTTTTTCTGATTCTTGTTGCCAGCGCGGTTCTTGTTGCTGATTAGCAAACTCCAAAGCGAGTACACACAAGTGTTGTACTCGCTGTGTACACCATCCTTGTAAGTCCGGTTCCGCTTTCGTGTCACAAGAGACTGCCTGAAGCTTGCCATAAGCAAACATTAGGTATTGATATGCTTTTTCTTGGTGATGCGGGTTTTCGTCTGAGTTTCGATAGAAAGCAAAGATCCTCAGGCATCCATCTAACCAACATGCGATGCCTTTGCTCTGTTCATCCGTGATCAAAGGCCCCCAGAGAGCATCTGGAGGCATTAAGATCAAAGGTTCCAATATTTCCACTTGATCATGCTTTCGGTCTTTGTACCAATCTCCGATTCGGTCTAACCAAGTGCCTAGCTCATTCATGCAACGTTATCCCACTGTTTTACAAAGTGATTATCAGAAATCTTCTTAATATTATGCTGTATTTCACTGCTCTGTTCTCGAATACGATCTGCGTCTATGGAATAGTTTGGCTCATTTTTGACGAGTTCGCCAAATGGTAGATCGGGATCCGGCACCGCAGAAATCAACAGTTTCGTATATGGGTGCTGTGGATTCGTTAAGATCGACTGGGTTGCTCCCCATTCAACGATCTGGCCTTTGTACATCACCGCTGTCTCTTCTGCGATGTAGTGTGCGGTAGCGAGGTCGTGGGTAATGTACAAGAAGCCAATTCCTAACTCTTTCTTCATTTTTTGCATTAGATTGAGCACGCCAAGTCGAATTGAAACATCTAACATCGAGGTTGGTTCATCGGCAAGGATGACTTCAGCTCCAACCGCGAGCGCTCTGGCTAGGTTAACCCGCTGTCTTTGGCCGCCGCTAAGCTCGTGAGGGTATTTCACCAATGTTTCGATGGGTAACTCCACCAGCGTTAACAACTCCTTTAGGCGCTCTTCTAGAGCTGATTTACTGGCGACTTGCTTATGAATCTTAAGCGGGCGCGTTAAGTGGTGCTCAATGGTATGAGTTGGATTGAGGGAACCAAATGGATCTTGAAATATCATTTGCACGCGGCTGCGGTAATCCAAAGTATCTTTACGGCAGTTTAGCTGAGAGATGTCTTTGCCATTGAACAGGATCTCTCCCTCTGTCGCTGGGTAGACCTTAGTCATTATTCGTGCACATGTACTTTTCCCGCAGCCTGACTCGCCAACCAATGCCAACGTTTTTCCGGCATAGATATCGAAACTCACGCCATGCAGTGCTCTGAATATTTCTTCTTTACCAAAGCCACCACCCACGGTGAACTCTTTGACAAGGTTTTTTACTTGGATAATTGGTTGTGACATAGAGCTCTCCTAGCACGCCGTAGCGTGAGTTTGTTGGTGAATATTCGGGAATGAACTCCATAGCTTTTGGGTGTAGGAGTGTTGAGGGTTGTTACGAATCTCATAGGCTTGATTGATTTCAACAATTTGGCCGTGACGCATGATGGCAATGCGGTCACACAGTTGGCTCATTAATGCCAAGTCATGGGTGATGAAGAGTATCGAGAATCCAAATTCCTCTCTGAGTTGGTGTATCTGTTGCAGGATCTCACGCTGTACAACCACATCCAGTGCCGTTGTCGGCTCGTCCATGATGATTAACTTGGGGTTGAGCGCAAGAGCAATGGCTATCACTAAACGCTGGCGCATGCCGCCACTAAACTGGTGGGGAAACTCGGTCAGTCGGTGACGTGGGATATTCACTAGGTCGAGTAATTTTTCTGCGCGATCTTTGGCTTGTTCATTGTTCATGCCTTTATGATGACGCAGCACATCCGCAAACTGCTCTTCGATGGTTAAAACGGGGTTGAGCGAGTTCATGGCGCTCTGGAATACCATGGCGATCTCGCTCCAACGCAAGGTATTCAAATGGTTGTCCGACAAGTTCAACAGATCTTGTCCGTCAAAGACTATCTGACCTCCAGAAATGAAAGCTGGCGGCTTATGCAGGCGGTTAATGGCAAACGCGATGGTACTTTTTCCACAGCCAGACTCTCCGGCTAACCCAAAAATCTCGCCTTTGCCTATGCTAAAGTTGACGGACTTGACCGCGTTGAAATCACCGTCGTCGGTGATGTAGTCGACACATAGATTCTTCACTTCGAGAAGTGGTGTATCCGAATTTTCCACAGACATGATAAATACTCACTTATGATATTGATAACTATTATCATTAACATGAAGTGAATTTAGTAAAAGCGATGAGCACAAAAAGAATGAAGTGCCTCGAAATTTATCTTGGGTTATTTCAAGAATTTTCAGAAGAAACGAAGAGTTGAAAGAGAGGAAAATGAGAGTTGGATCAAACCATATTTATTATGGGTAATTTTTTAAATGTAATTGCAGAAAATGCCTTTGGCAAAGTTTAAATGAGGTATTTATTAATTAGGTTTGTGAAGCGTCGGAATCATCACATTTCAGTACAGAACTTCTTAACAAGCGAAATCACATTTGCTACAGATTACTTGTCCATTACATGGTGTTTCGGAGGAAAAAATGTCCATTAATTCTATCAACCATGATGAAATGACAAATATTGCAAATAAGTGGGATGCTGAAGAAGAAGTATCTTTCAAACCAGAAAAGAAAATGAAGTCTGCTGAAGCTCGTCGTCGTATCGAAGCTCTAAGAGAAATCAGAGAAAGCGGTTTTAGTCTGGAAGAAGCGAGGGAACTAGGCCTTATTCATTAATAATCTCCATTGCATTTAGAAGGGTGGCACAACGCCACCCTTTAATTTATAACCATTTTTCTTTAACTCCTACCTATATTCAATCAACAAATTTTCTCTCTAACCCACTGTATCACTTCGCTATTCCCTCTTTGAAGTTACGACCTTCAGATTAAAAAACCGCACATGGCGTACTCTTGAACGAAGTCGTTTGACAGCAATATGCAACGCCACTAGTTTTAAAGTTGAAGTAAAAATATGTGATGTCCTTGGTAAGGAAAAGGCTATGTCTAATTCTGTGTCCCAAAATAAAGAAGTGTTGTTTTATGAACCTGAAGATCCGAACGGGTACCTTTCAAATTTTGCGGCTTGTCCTATCAAAGTTGATGATAAAGTTTGGGCAACCAGTGAACACTACTATCAAGCGATGAAATTTGCCTCTGAAGCGCTGCGCAATACCATTTTTGAAGCCAGCACTCCTGCTGAAGCATTCTCTTTGAGCCGACATTATGAAGAGCAAGTTCGTGAAGATTGGTATGACATTCGTGTCGAAGTCATGCAATTCATTGTGACCGAGAAGTTTAGACAGAACCACAGATTTGCGCTGTTTCTTGTTAACACTGGAGATTCAGTGATCAAAGAGCATTCTCATAAAGACCACTTTTGGGGCGACGGGGGTGATGGAACTGGCGAGAACCGTTTAGGCGAGATCTTGATGGAGGTGCGTCAACAACTTCGAAATCAACAATTGCATTTGATCTCTTAGCATTAATCACTAATAGCTCTCCTATGTAAATGACAGTTCCTTAAAGGCCGCTCTGCAATTTGGTATATAAGCTGAGCAGGGCGGCCTTTCTTGTTTTGGTGTGAATAGTGTTTTGGTGAGAATATTGTTTTAGTAACAACACTATTTTTGACGAACACTTGTTATCAGAGGGCGCTAAAGTACGCTACCAAAGCTACACATTGTACTGGTGTTATAAATAACTCTGCACAATGTCATTGAGTTGCCCATCGTCTTTCATCTGACCTAGACGTTGGTTAATGAAAGATTGCAGCTTAGGATCCATCTCAGGGTCGAACGCCAAATGGATTGGGAAGTTATTGATAACAGAACCAAACCCTTGCATCTGGTAGTCCTCAATACGTAGCTTCTGCTCGTTTAGGTTGTATTTGATTCGTGATTCCATCTCCACAAACACGGTATCGCCTGGTGTTCGATTCAGGACACGAAAAGCGGCAGCGTAATCTTTAACTCGGATCTCGTTGAGCTTACCTTGTTGGATGTAAGGCTCTAAGTTTGGATACTCAAAGCCAATCAGCAATACCACTGCTTTTCCGCTTAAATCGTCAATGGTATTAAACTCAAACGGCTTTTTACCGCTACTGAGCAACACGTGTTTTACATTGTAAATCGGGTCTTCCGACAAGTTAACGGATTGGATGTTTCCCCAGCTAGGGCTGCCGTAGGTTAACCAGTTGGGGTTCTCTCTCACATTGAGCTTATCGATCATTCGATTAAAAGGGTAGGTGTGATAGTTGATCTCATATTGGCTGCTATCGAATACCGCCTTAACAATATCTGAAACGATTCCTCTGTGAGATGAATCGTCAGTTTCGATCTGAAAAGGTTGCGCTTGGCTCGCAATAATGTAGTAGTGAATAGGTTCGCTTGAAAAAGCATAACTGCTTGAAAACAAACTCACTATGGATGCAAAGATAAGATGTTTTTTCATAACCTTCCCTAGTTATTTGATGAATGACTACTATTATACTAGTTGAGTAATTGTAGTTTACTGGGATAACAATAGTGGTAATTTTTGTATGGTAAAAAAAGGAAAGCGCTATATTGGGCTCTCTCGACAGTTGATCGGGGTAATTGTCGTCATTAGCACCTTATTCACAGTCATCGTGACAGGCTTGGGGCTGTATGTGGAGTATCAAAACCGAGTGTCTTTTATCAGCTCTCAGATCGAACAGGTTAAAGCTGGTTACCTCTCCGGTTTAACGGCTAGCTTGTGGGTTGAAGATCGAGATCAATTACTTGTGCAAGCTGAGGGCATCTCACGCCTACCTTCTGTAAGCTACCTACTCATTGAAAATCCCGATGAAAAAATTTTAGAACTGGGGAAAATGTCCTCTGAGCAGTCTTATTCTCAGTCATGGGAAATGGTCCATCAGATGGGAGATAAAAGCTACCCTCTTGCGACTTTAACGGTGCAATCGGACCTCGGTATGATTTTTGATCACTTTGAAGAGCAGGTTTTGTTATTGATAGCTTTTGAAGCCGTTAAAATATTTCTGTTATCTTTGGTGTGTTTAACCATCGTTTATCACCTCGTCGTAAAGCGCTTGATCACCATGTCTAATCAGATCAATCAACAGCAATTAGAAGACAACAAGCCACGCTACTTAACGCCAACCGAATGTACATATAAAGACGAAATATCCACGCTAGAAGTCAGTTATAACCAATCTATTGAGCGTATCCGTAAACAGTATCAAGAGTTGGTGAAAGCCAAAGATACAGCAGAAGTTGCCAACCGAAACAAAAGTGAATTTCTTGCTAACATGAGCCACGAGATCCGAACTCCGATGAACGGAATTATCGGTCTTTCCTCCCTGCTTTCTGAAATGGATATGCCTAAAGAACAAAAAGAGTATGTCGACATGCTCAATACCTCTTCATTGACACTTCTTGACCTTATTAACGACATTCTCGACTACTCGAAGATTGAAGCGGGTCACCTCGAGTTGCAGCAAGAACCAATGAAGATGATGGGTATTGCCGCGGATGTTGAATCGACGTTTAGAGTGAAGGCTGAACAGAAAGGGCTCAGGTTCCAGTTGGCGATTGACCCTAAAATTCCAACCATGGTTATCGGTGATGGCACTCAGTTAAGACAAGTGCTGAATAATTTAGTGGGGAATGCAATCAAATTTACTGAGTATGGCCATGTCACGCTCTCGCTTCGTTTAGAACAAGTGATCGAACCTGAGCAAAAGCTAAGGGTGAGGTTTGAGGTCATCGACAGTGGTATCGGCATCGCAGAAGACAAGCAAAAATCGGTGTTCGATAAGTTTCAACAAGCTGACGGCAGTACCACGCGTATTTATGGTGGAACCGGGCTTGGTCTAACAATATGCGATAAGATCGTTAGCTTGATGGGCAGTCAATTAGAGTTAACTAGTGAAGAGGGTAAGGGAAGTACATTCTATTTTGTTGCTGATTTTGATCCGTGTTTGGACGTCGATGAGAGCAGTATCGATTTCAACAAACTCTCAGTGTTATTGGTTGATGATAGCCAGTTGAACATGCGCATTACTTCCACACAGCTTCAATCCTTTGGCGTCGCATCTGAATGTTGTGAGACGGCAAATCAAGCGCTTGAGTTAGTTTCAGAATCTATGGACAAGTCAGCACCTTATGACTTGGTGCTTATTGATAAGGTGATGCCTTCTATAGATGGCTTCCAGCTTGCTACTCGTTTGATAGAACGTTTTGGTAAAGAATGCCCTAAGTTGGTGATGATCTCTGCCGATCCCAGAAAGCAAGATGAAGTGCACGCTAAACAAGTGGGGTTTGTAGCCTACATTGCTCGTCCTTATCAAGATAACCAGCTTAAATGGACCATTAGTGAGGTGCTCGCAAGAGCGGTGGATTCCTCAACTTTTACCTATCCAAACAGAGGTGAGGTCGAGTTCAAAGACAATGAACTTGTACCATTAACCAAATCAGCAGCCTCTGTTCCACCTAAACAAGCAGAGAAACAAGATCCAATCAAAGAAGAACCAAAACCAGCGGCGATCGCGGCCTCTTTTCGTGGCAAAGTCTTAGTTGTGGAAGATTCGAGAGTGAATCAACAAGTAGCCAAGATGATGCTTAAGAAGCTGGGCCTTGAGGTTGACATTGCCGACAACGGAGAAGTAGGTGTCGAGAAGTTTAAAGTCAATGACTACGTGATGATCTTCATGGACTGTCAGATGCCTGTTCTTGATGGTTTCGAAGCAACTAAGCAGATTCGAGTACTGGAGGAGGGCTCTTCACAACATATCCCTATCGTCGCACTCACGGCCAACGTTGTGGAGAGAGATAAGCATTTGTGTTTTGATGTTGGTATGGATGAGTTTATATCAAAGCCTGTCAATCAAGGTAGGTTGAGAGATATCGTAGAGCGGTTCTTGTCTGAAGCTCCTGAATCAACCAACAAACATGAACAGAAAATTGTCTAGGTTAGGGGGGGCTTGCTAAGCAAACCCGTTAAAATAAAACTTCGACTTAATCCGTCGGAGTTTTTGTTTGGGCTAACTAGTACATCACAAACCAAAGCCTCTCTAATCAATATTGCACTAACCAATGCTGTCGATATGAATCACTACCGAATCGGGTCTCCAATACTCCAATTCGCAGTCCATCAACTCACCATCTTGTTTGTAGTTCACTCGGCAGATCTTTAGAACAGGCTGACCCTCAGCCAAGTTCAGTGCCTTGGCGACATGCGCAGGAGCAGAAGTTGGAATCACATCAAAGCGCGATCGTTTAGTCTCGTAGCCATATTTTTCTCGGTAGATGCCTGTCAGCGACATAGTGAGGTTTTCCGACAATACCTTTTCAAATAGGGGCGCTTTCAAAACGTTTTCGACGAACAGTACCGCTCTGCCATCAATAAAGCGCAATCGCTCAATGACGTGTATCGGGGTGATCTGTTCTATCTCTAATGCTTTGGCGTAGTTGCCCGCGGCCATCTCTGTGCGAGTGCTCAGCAGTCGTGTTTCTGCTATGCGATCTTGTTCCCGAATCATTTGATGAAAGTGAGAACGAGACAAGGGGTTGTAGCGAATACGTTCGGGCGACACATACCAACCTCGGCGCTCTTCTCGGTATATCAAGCCTTCGGTTTCTAATGACACCAGCGCATCTTTGAGTGTGATTCGTGTGGTGGAAAACAGTTCACTGAGTTCCCTTTCTGAGGGCAGCTTTTGCCCCTCGGTGAAGATACCGGATTGAAGTTGCTCTCTAATACTTGCCTTAATTCTTCCTAGCTGTGTCCCTGAGTGCCCTGTACCCAATGTTCTCATTGCTGATCTAGTCCATAAGTTCGTGTGCTTAATAAGGTAAACCATGGAGTTAACAGGAATGTGACAGTAAACAAGGGCTTGCTGTCATATGCGTGAAATATAACTGCCATAGAAATGCACATGAACTGTCAAATAAGTTGCGCGAAAGCGTCACACTCCGGCGATAGCATACAAAACGAACTTACTGACCTAGTCCAGAAGGATAGAGACAATGAAAACTTTGCTTAGCCGTTCAACTGTATCGCCAGCCAAACTGAGTGGTTTACCTGAAAAATTAATCGGTTCACCTGCAAAACTGATAGGCGCAACGCTAATAACGGCAACACTTTCAATGCCAGCGATGGCGAAGGATGCTGATCTTGAGTCACTGATTGAAGCCGCTCAAAAAGAGGGTGCGGTTTACAGTGTGGGCATGCCAGACAGTTGGGCAAACTGGAAAGGCACATGGGCTGATCTGAAAGCAAACTACGGTTTGAAGCATCAGGATACAGACATGAGCTCGGCACAAGAGATCTCGAAATTTGAAGCAGAGAAAAGAAACGCAACCGCAGATATCGGTGACGTTGGTTTCGCATTTGCTCGTGTCGCTGTGAAGAAAGACGTGACTCAGCCTTACAAGCCCACCACTTGGACTGACATTCCAGACTGGGCGAAAGACAAAGATGGTCACTGGGCTCTGGCTTACACCGGCACTATCTCGTTCATTTCAAACAACAACCTTGTTGAAGATGCACCTAAATCTTGGAGCGACCTACTAGAAGGCGACTACAAAGTCACAGTCGGTGATGTTGGCGTAGCCGCGCAAGCAAACAACGCGATTCTAGCGGCTGCATTTGCTAACGGTGGTGACGAGTCGAACCTAAAACCAGCGATTAAATTCTTTAGTGAACTAGCGAAGCAAGGTCGTCTGTCTTACACAGATCCAAGCATCGCGAACCTTGAAAAAGGCGAAGTAGAAGTCGCGATCATGTGGGACTTCAACGCATTGAACTACCGCGACACGATCGACCGTGAGCGCTTTACGGTAAGCATTCCACAAGATGGTTCAGTGATCTCTGGTTACACCACCATCATCAACAAGTACGCGAAAAACCCGAATGCGGCGAAATTGGCTCGTGAATACATCTTCAGCGACCAAGGCCAAATCAACCTAGCAGAAGGTTACGCGCGGCCAATCCGTAGCAACATTACGCTGCCGAAATCAGTACAAGACAAGCTGATCTCGAACGAGCAATACAGCAACGTTCACCCAGTAACTGACTTCTCAGCATGGGAAAAATCAGCACGTCGCCTACCACGCCAATGGCAAGAAAGCGTACTGATTCACCAGCAATAACCCCGCTTAACACGCCACCTGTAACGGGTGGCTTATAGACACAAGCAATAGAGAATAGACCATGAGCAATAAGGTTATCCTTGTTGTTCTAGATGGACTGAATTATCAGGTCGCCCGTGATTGCATGGGCTACCTGAACGGTCTTCTAGAACTTAGTGACTCGAAAAACAGTAATCACAGCGTTTCCCAAAATCAACAGGGCACTTCGCAAATCATGAGCACGCAAAAAAATAAGCTGCGCGCCACACTTTACCCAATGCAGTGTGAACTGCCGTCCATGTCACGCCCATTGTATGAGTGCATTCTTACAGGTATTCGCCCTGTCGAGAGTGGCATTGTTAACAATCAAATCGTGCGCTTGTCGAATCACGAGTCGATCTTTAGCTTGGCTAAATCGCAGGGTAAAGTGACGGCTGCCGCGGCATATCACTGGGTGAGCGAGTTGTATAACCGAGCGCCATTTGATGCGGTGCGTGACCGTTTTACCAACGACGAAACCATGAACATTCAACACGGCTGTTTCTACCATTGGGACCACTACCCAGATGAAGCCTTGTTCTTGGATGCAGAGCACCTGCGTGTCACTCATCAGCCTGACTTCTTGTTGATTCACCCAATGAACATTGACGATATTGGACACAAGCATGGGTTGGATTCTCGCCAATACCGCAACAGCGCACGTGGCGCGGATATCTACCTGTCGAACTACCTTGAGAAATGGGTAGACGATGGTTATCAAGTGATCATCACCAGTGACCACGGCATGAACAATGACTTGTCTCACGGTGGCATTCTGCCTGAAGAGCGTGAAGTGCCATTCTTTGTGATTGGCGATAAGTTCACACACCAAGAATGTTCAGTGAAACAGACCGACATCTGCGGCAGCGTGTGTCAGCTACTCAACCTTGAACACGATAAATCTTACACTCAGGAATTGTTGGCCCTATGAGCAGTTCTGTCATCACGCAGAGCGATGGCTCTGCGCTTCAACTCAAAACCAAATCTTTGTTTCAACGCTTCAAGCCCGCTTTGTGGCTTGCGCCTTTCGTATTGTTTTTCTATCTGTTCCAACTGGCTCCCATGGTTTGGGTGCTGATCAACAGCTTCTTCTACGACGATGAGCTCTCTCTCGAAAACTACTCTGAAGTGTTCGATTCTGCCTTTATGATGCAGGCTTTTGGCAACAGTTTATGGTTGTCGATTTGGTCGAGCATTGTTGGCTTGGCGATTGCGACTCTGCTCGTTTCTTCACTGCGCCGCGTTGATTCTAAAATCCGCGATGCGGTGATTGCCTTCACCAACATGAGCAGCAACTTCTCTGGCGTGCCTCTGTCGTTCGCCTTCATCATCATCTTGGGCACCAATGGTGCGATAACCTTATTGCTCAAGCAGTACGGATTGCTGGGTGATTTCGACCTGTACGGCAAGTGGGGCCTGTTGGCGATCTACATCTACTTCCAGATCCCACTGGCGGTTTTATTGCTTTATCCAGCGTTCGATGCGTTGAGCGACAATTGGCAAGCAGCCTCAGCACTGCTTGGTGCAAGAACCTGGCAATACTGGGCCAAAATTGCGCTGCCTGTTTTATCTCCTGCCTTGTTCGGCACCTTCATCATCTTGATTGCTAACGCGATTGGTGCGTATGCGAGTGTGTATGCGTTGACCTCGGGCAACTACAACGTAATTACGATTCGAATCGCTAGCTTGGTATCGGGTGACTTGTTCCTAGAACCCAACCTAGCTGCGGCAATTTCCGTGATTTTGATGGCGATGCTGGCCTTTATCACTGTGATTAACCAATGGCTGATTAGTAAAAGCTACGCAGGGAAGAGAAAGTAATGAACACCGTAAATACTCGCTTTCACAAAACGGTTGTCTATTCGATTGTCGGCATCATGATGATCCCGATCTTGGCGACCTTCATCTACTCGATCTCTTCACGTTGGGGGGCGACGATCCTACCTGATGGCTTTACTCTGGATTGGTACATCAATCTGCTGACGGATCCTCGCTTCTTACAAGCCTTTGGCCGTTCGCTGTTTATTTGTGTGGCGGCGCTGTCATTGAGTGTGGTGTTGGTTCTGCCTGCGATTTTCGTGGTGTTTTACTATTTTCCGAAACTCGACAAGGTGATGAATATCCTCATCTTATTGCCGTTTGCGGTGCCGCCAGTGGTGTCGTCGGTGGGGTTGCTTCAGCTGTATGCCGATAGCGAAATCTCACTGATAGGCACACCATGGATTCTGATTGGTACTTACTTCACCATCGCGTTGCCATTTATGTATCGCGCGATTGCCAACAGCTTTGAAGCGATCAACCTACATGACTTGATGGACGCTGCTCACCTGCTTGGCGCAAGCACTACTAAGGCGTTCTTATTGATTATTCTGCCAAACCTTAAAAAAGGCTTAATGGCGTCACTGTTCTTGTCGTTCTCGTTCCTATTGGGTGAATTCGTGTTTGCCAACATCTTGGTCGGTACACGTTACGAGACGCTGCAAATCTACCTATACAACATGCGCCAAACCAGCGGTCACTTCACGTCAGCCCTTGTGATGACGTACTTCCTGTTTATTTTCTTACTGACTTGGTTGGCAAGTCGTTTCAGCCAAGGAACCAAATAATGAGCTATGTAAATGCGAAAAACCTCACCAAGCGTTTTGGTGACAACACAGTATTTGAAGACATTGAATTTTCCATCGAGAAGGGGGAATTCATCACACTGCTTGGCCCAAGTGGTTGTGGTAAATCAACGCTGCTGCGTAGCTTGGCAGGCTTGAATCCGGTCGATGGTGGTGAGATCTGGGTGAATGGTGAAGAGATCACTCACCAAGTGCCACAACAACGTGGCATCGGCATGGTGTTTCAATCTTATGCGTTGTTTCCGAATATGACGGTTGAAGGCAACATTGCGTTTGGCCTCAAGATGAAAAAGCTTGCTGCTGATGAGATTAAGCGCGAAGTCGCGAAAGTGATTGGGCTGGTGGACTTAACGGGCAAAGAGAAATTCTACCCGCATCAGCTATCGGGCGGTCAGCGTCAGCGTGTGGCCTTGGCGAGAGCATTGGTGGTGAAGCCACGTATTCTGCTGCTTGATGAGCCACTTTCAGCCCTGGATGCGAAGATCCGTAAACATCTGCGCCAACAGATCCGAGATATTCAAAAAGAGATGAACCTGACCACGATCTTTGTGACTCACGATCAAGAAGAAGCGATGATCATGTCTGACCGTATCTTCTTGATGAACAAAGGCGAGATCGTCCAAGCAGGCACACCCGAAGAGATCTACACTCAACCGGCCAATGAGTTCGTGGCGGGGTTCATGGGACACTACAACTTGGTGCAAGCGAACAAGGCTAAACAGTTGTTCAATATTGAAACCGAGTGGAAGGTGGCGATTCGACCTGAATCTATCTACGTTAAAGAGCAAGGCCGACAATATGGCGAGCATATCTCTGCGCCGAAAACCGGCACCATTCGCAATCACCAGCTGTTGGGCAACGTGATTCGTTACCAAGTAGACGTTGATGAGTGTGAGCTGACGGTCGACCTACTTAACCGTTCTTCTGAACGACTATTGGCAAACGGCAGCCAACTTGAACTCCTGTTTAACCTTAACGAAATTCAACCTGTGAGAGCCTAAGATGTTCAAACCTTTGTATGTATTTGATATGGATGAAACGCTGATCAATGCCGATGCCGCGATGCTCTGGAATGAGTTCTTGGTTGAAAAGGGCATTGCCACTGTGCCGAACTTTATCGAAGAAGATCAGCGTTTAATGGGCCTGTATTCAGAAGGTAACCTGAACATGCAAGATTACCTCACGTTCGCCATGCAGCCACTCGCCGATATGCCAACAAAACAAGTTACTGCTTTGGTTGAAGAGTGTGTCGATCAGCATATTTTGCCTAAGCAGTTCAAGCAGTCTAAGGCTTTGATTGAGCAGCTAGCGCGCGACAACATCGACATGTTGATCATCTCAGCCAGCGTGACTTTTTTAGTGGAAGCGGTCGGCCGCAAGATTGGTATCGAGAACGCACTCGGTATTGATTTGATTGAAAACCAAGGTCGCTTCACGTCTCAGATCTCAGGTGTACCAAGCTACCGTGAAGGTAAAGTGACGCGTTTAAAAGAGTGGTTAGACAATCAAGAAACCAACTACTCAGACATTCACTTTTATACGGATTCAATCAACGATTTACCTTTGTGTGAACACGCTGACTTTGCTTACTTGGTGAATCCATGCCCGCGTTTGAAAGCAGTGGCTGATCAACCGAATTGGTCGATTCTAAACTGGGATTAAACTAAATCTTATATTCGAATTAGGTTCGTTCTAGATTTCATCAAGCCGCTGACTACAGCGGCTTTTTTGTATTCAATGCATTTCTGTAAGTTATGCCTGTGCGAATAAAAGCTTACCTGTAACAAGTTATTCACATCCTATGTGAGGTTGTAAATTAAACCACCGCCTTTCAATCCCTTGATAGCACTCACTTTCCTGTTTTAGTTGTTCGTGTGTAACAATTAATTTACAAGTTGACGAGTTTTCACCGTGACCGTCCATTTTCTTCGATGCATTCCATTATCTCGGCTTGTGGGCCAAATTTAATTAAGGACAAAAAATACACAACACTTAATCGTGTAATAGAAAGCACGAATAAAAAGTCACTTAATAAAAAACACGTAATACAAAACCAATAGGTACAAGGAGAAAGTTCATGGTGGAGTCATACAACCCGCTTGGCACGGATGGATTCGAGTTTGTTGAATACACGGCCGTTGACCACAAGGGAATTGAGCAACTTAAAGCGCTGTTTGTGTCGCTTGGTTTTGCTGAAATCGCCAAGCACCGTTCAAAAGAGGCTTGGCTGTATCGACAAGGTGACATCAACTTTATCGTTAATGAACAACCACACAGCCAAGCTGAAGCGTTTGCTAAAGTGCATGGCCCATCAGTGTGCGGCATGGCGTTTCGTGTCAACGAAGCAACGGCTGCAATGGAACAAGCGTTTAAGGGCGGTGGTGAAGAGTACAAGACAGAAATTGGGCCAATGGAGCTGAGCATTCCTGCCATTTATGGCATTGGTGAAAGTTTGCTTTATTTTGTGGATCGCTATGGCAAGCAGAGCATCTACGACGTCGATTTTCGATTCTATGATGATGCCGAACAGCGCATGGCCGAAGCCAATGTTGGCTTGTATGAAATAGACCACCTCACGCACAACGTGAAGCAAGGCAACATGGACGTGTGGTCTGGGTTTTATGAGCGTATCGGTAACTTCCGTGAAATTCGTTACTTCGACATTGAAGGCAAGCTGACAGGTCTTGTGAGCCGTGCGATGACCTCACCATGTGGAAAAATACGCATCCCTATCAATGAGTCTTCCGACGATAAATCACAGATCGAAGAGTTCATTCGCGAATACAACGGCGAAGGCATCCAGCACATCGCGCTCGCTACGAATGACATCTACAAAACAGTGAAAACCTTGCGTGATCGTGGCATGGACTTTATGCCAACCCCAGATACCTATTATGAGAAAGTCGACGATCGTGTGAAAGGCCACGGTGAAGACACTGATCTACTGCGCGACCTACGCGTTCTGATTGATGGCGCACCGACCAAAGACGGCATCTTGCTGCAAATTTTCACGCAGACGGTCATCGGCCCTGTATTTTTTGAAATCATCCAGCGTAAAGGCAACGAAGGCTTTGGCGAAGGTAACTTTAAAGCGCTGTTTGAATCGATTGAAGAGGACCAGGTTCGTCGAGGAGTATTAGACGATGCATAAATGGATCTCGTTCCCTCATCGGGAGGGGGTGTGTTCTAAACAAGCGCATGCCGATTTTCCCGAAGAGGCAATCTATGAGCGAGAGGCGGGCCGAAGTGGTTTTTTCGGCCCTGCGGCTCACTTTCATCATCAACATGCCCCAACAGGTTGGTCGGAGTGGGAGGGCGATCTGCGCCCTCGCGCTTTTGATTTTACGCTGGTGGATAAAGCCAGTCAGATAACCCCTTGGGCTGTGCCTCATCTTTTGCACAACGCGGACTGTAAAATCCGTGTTTGGCGTATGGATGAGAAGATGGATTTCTTGGTACGTAACTCCGATGGCGATGAGCTACTGTTCATTCATCAAGGCAGTGCTGATCTCTATTGTGACTATGGCCACTTAGAAGTGAGCGAAGGGGATTACGTGATGATCCCGCGCTCGACCAACTGGCGCTTGGAGCCAAGCGAGCCGATGTTCATCTTGATGATTGAGAACACCGACGCGGCTTACTCCTTGCCAGAGAAAGGCATGGTTGGCAATCACGCGGTGTTTGATCCTGCGGTACTCGACATCCCGTCGATCAACGAGCAATTCCGCGCTCAGTATTCAGAAAACCAGACTCAGGTTCAGGTGAAGCGCCACGACAAAGTCAGCGTGATTACTTATCCGTTTAATCCATTGGACGCAATTGGCTGGCATGGCGATTTAGCGGTGGTGAAAGTGAATTGGCGCGATATCAGACCGCTGATGTCACATCGCTACCACTTGCCACCGTCTGCACACACCACCTTTGTTGGCGCAGGCTTTGTGGTGTGCACATTTGTACCACGCCCGATTGAGAGCGACCCTGGTGCGCTGAAAGTACCGTTCTATCATAACAATGATGATTACGATGAAGTGCTGTTCTATCACGCTGGTGACTTTTTTAGCCGCGACAACATTGAAGCGGGCATGGTGACCTTCCACCCTGCGGGCTTCACTCATGGGCCTCATCCTAAAGCCTTTAAGGCTGGGCAAGCGCATAAGAAGAAGTTTACCGATGAAGTCGCGGTGATGATCGATACTCGCCACGCGCTGCAGTTCTCTGACGAACTCGATAGCGTTGAGAATAAAGAATATGTCTATAGTTGGCAAGAGAAGTAAGGGGCAACAAGGATGAAATTAGCAACCAAGAAAAATGGTACTCGTGATGGTCTATTGATGGTCGTGAGTAGAGATCTCAAACAGTGCGTGCCTGCCACCGAAATCTTCCATGCGATGCACCTGGCGCCCACTATGCAGGTCGCTTTGGATAACTGGGACAGCGTTGCACCTCAGTTAGAAGAGTTATACACCTCGTTAAACAACGGGCATGTGACTGGCAGTGAAGTCTTTGCACCTCAGTATTGTGAATCGCCATTGCCACGCGCTTATCAATGGGCGGATGGCAGCGCCTATGTAAACCACGTTGAACTGGTGCGTAAGGCGCGTGGTGCTGAAATGCCAGAGAGCTTCTGGGTTGACCCGCTCATGTATCAAGGCGGTTCAGATGCCTTTATTGGTCCTCGTGACAATATTGAATTTGCCAGTGACGAATGGGGTATCGATTTTGAGGGCGAAGTCGCGGTTGTTACTGGAGATGTGCCAATGGGCGCTAGTGCCAAGCAAGCGCATGATTCGATTCGTCTGCTGATGTTGGTGAACGATGTGTCTTTGCGTGGCTTGATTCCGGCAGAGCTCGCTAAGGGTTTTGGTTTCTTCCAGTCTAAACCGTCTTCGGCGTTCTCTCCGGTTGCGGTCACACCCGATGAACTTAGCGAACAGTGGAAGGGTAGTAAGGTACATTTACCACTAATATCGACCTACAACGACCAGCCTTTTGGTTGCCCGAATGCCGGTATAGATATGACTTTCAATTTTGCAGAGTTGGTCGTGCATGCTGCGAAAACTCGCTCACTGTCGGCCGGCGCAATCATTGGCTCGGGCACGGTGTCCAATAAGCAAGGCACAGACCACGGCACCTCAATTGCCGAAGGTGGTGTGGGCTACTCCTGTATTGCCGAAGTGCGCATGATAGAGACGATTCGAGATGGTAAGCCTTCAACTCAATTCATGTCGTTTGGTGACTCGATTCGCCTAGAGATGTTCGATGCGGCTGGTGACTCGATCTTTGGCGCGATTGACCAAAAAGTCAGTCAATATCGACCACGTTAATTCCAATGACAAGAGTAAAGTGACAGAGAGGGACGTTATGAACGAGGGCTCTTTATGAACAAGAAGATCATACTCTATGGTTATTGGCGCTCTTCGGCGACCTATCGAGTGCGTATTGGGTTGAACCTAAAGCAACTTAGCTATGAGTCTAAATCGGTACATTTGGTGCGTAATGGCGGCGAGCAGCATGATCCACAATATCGCGAGCTCAATGCCAGTGAATTAGTGCCAGTGCTGGTGGATGGTGATGTTCAACTCAATCAGTCGCTGACGATCTTGCAATACTTGGACGAAAGCTATTTGTGTGAGAGCAGCCCAGACACCTTGTTGATCCCTGAGCAATCACCACTGCGCTATCAAGCGTTGTCGATGGCTCAGGATATTGCGATGGAAATTCATCCTCTTAATAATCTGCGCGTGTTGCAGTATTTGGAGAGAGAATTATCGTGCGAGCAAGAGGCAAAAATGGATTGGCTTCACTGTTGGATGAGCCAAGGTTTCCGTGCTCTAGAAGAGAAGTTGGCGAAGCACAGAGAAGCATACGGTGAGTCGGTGTATAGCCTCACGGACTCGCCTTGTATCGTCGATATTTGCTTAGTGCCCCAAGTGTATAACGCGCTGCGCTTTGATGTTGATATGTCGCCTTATCCGATCATTAATTCGATTGTCGAAGCGTGTAACCAGTTGCCCGCGTTTATCGATGCGATGCCAGAGAACCAGGCAGATGCGAACGGATAGCTACAGATTAAGACTTAGCAGTCACTAACATAAAAGGCCCCCACGATGTTCATTCGTGGAGGGCCTTTTCGTTGGAAGTTACCTTCTTCTGTTTGGATCTTTTGAGATAGGAGCGCTAAAACGAAATCACACGCTTGATTTCATCGAGTACATCGGCATTGGCTATCGCGCCGATGTTCTTGACGGGTTTACCATTCACGACCTGTTTCACCGCCAATTCCACCAGTTTTCCTGAGCGTGTTTTCGGTACATCGCTGAGCGCAAAGATCTGGCTCGGCACATGCCTTGGTGAGCACGATGATTTGAGCTTGCTCTTGATGGCAGCCAATAGTGTTTCATTTAGAACCACACCTTGCTGCAGCTGAACGAACAGCCATATCTGCTCATTGCGGTCGATGTCTTTGCCGACTGCTATCGAATCAACAATGCCATCAATGGTGTTCACTTGCTGGTAGATCTCGGCAGTACCAATTCGCACGCCACCGGGGTTGAGTGTGGTATCGCCTCGCCCGTAGAACAGATAACCGCCATGCGCGCTCTGCGCGACCTCGTCACCGTGGTGCCACACATTATCGAACCTATCCCAATAAGTGCTGTGATAGCGCTCTCCGGTGTCATTCCAGAAGCCAACAGGGAAGTTGGGTAAGGAATTGGTACACACCAACTCGCCGCGCTCTTGGTTGACCTTGTGACCAAACGAATTGAACACCTTGATGTCGACTCCGAGCCCTGCCTGTTGGCACTCACCGCGATACACAGGCGAGATTGGGTTCCCTAGCACAAAGCAGCCACAAATATCTGTGCCGCCAGAAATGGACGCTAAATGCAGGTCTTGTTTGATGTGTTTGTAAACGTAATCAAACTGCTCAGAATAAAGCACAGAACCCGTCGAGCACAGTGTTCTTAAGTGAGGAAGATAATGGCTGTCGATTGGTGAAAGCTCCGCCTTTTCAATCGCTTCTAAATACTTAGCTGAAGTGCCAAACAGCGATACATCCGCACTCTGCGCTAAGTCCCACAGTACATTGGATTGCGGGTAAACCGGGCTACCATCAAAGATCACCAAACAAGCACCGCTAGCGAGCGCAGAGACGTGCCAGTTCCACATCATCCAACCACAAGTGGTGTAATAGAACACGCGATCGTTTGGCTTAACATCGCAATGAAGCTGATGCTCTTTTAGGTGGTTGATGGTGGTGCCACCGACAGAGTGAACAATGCACTTTGGCTTGCCTGTGGTGCCGGAAGAGTAGAGTACAAACAATGGTTCATTGAAGCCGACACGCACAAATCGTACAGGTTGTGGCTGATAATGATTGATGATGCTTTGCCAGCTTCGGGTCGACACATCATTTTCAAAGTCATTCCTTCCCAAATATCCGATCCGACACACCTGTTTTAGCTCGGTTAAGTGCTCGATGATTTCACGGTTCTTGTCCGTCATATCGAATGTTTTGCCATTGAAGGTGTAGCCATTACAGGTGAACAACACCTTAGGTTTCACTTGGCCAAATCGCTCAATCACACTCTCGACACCGAAATCAGGAGAGGTCGATGTCCAAATCGCGCCCAAGCTGGTGGCTGCCAACATCGCTATTACGGTTTGAGGAAGATAGGGCGTATACGCAGCAACCACATCACCTTGCTTCACTCCGCTATCGACAAGCCATTGCTGAATGCTAGAGACCGCTTCACACAGGGTTTTCCATGTATAACTCTGCTGTTCGCCACGCTCATTCTCAAACCAAATTGCAGGCTCATCAGGCATCGACTTGGCCAAACGCAGCAAGTTCTCGGCGTAGTTTACCTGCGCATTCGGAAACCAAACTGCATCGCGATTCGATTTAGTTTGCTGCCAGCGGCTCTCACCTTGCACTTTGATGTCATCACCTTGCGAGCCGACCACTCCACAAAACTGCCATACGTTCTGCCAAAACGATTCCGGCTGATCCACAGACCATTGATGGAGTTCGGCATAGCTTCTTAGCTCCCTCTCTAACTTCAAGCCTTGCGGTTTTAATTCAGACAGGTCGAGACTGTCGATAAATCGGGTTACGTTGGCATCGGCGATACGTTGCTCGCTTGGTTGCCAAATGGACTTATTGCTTTCGTGCATTCCTTTACCTTTAACAAAAAGTTAACGATTTCAGTCTGGTATTTAGGTTTTATAAAGTCAAAAGATCAGAAAAATAAGCGTTTGATAGAGTTGTGTAAACAAAATGTTACACATCTACCTGTTTAGAAAAATAGTGAAGATTGGCGCTTACAAAGAGTGGAGATAGGCTTAAAGGGAGACATTCGTTAGGAGGTGTGTAATGACTCAATATCATTCTAAGCCCGTGAGCCAAGAGGGATGGGTTGAGTGGAGCCTCGAAGAAGACGCCATTTGGCACGACTTGGTGAAAAGGCAACTGGACGTAATTAGTGACCGCGCTTGCGATGCTTATTTGCACGGTTTGACCTTGCTTGATCTACCGTTAGATAGGGTCCCTCAACTCCCAGAGATAAATAAAGTGCTAAAAGAAACAACAGGTTGGCAGGTTCAGCCTGTTCCTGCATTGATCGATTTCGACCGTTTCTTTGATTTACTCGCGAATAAGAAGTTCCCCGTTGCGACATTTCTGAGAACGCGAGACGAGTTTGATTATTTACAAGAACCTGATTTCTTCCATGAAATTTTTGGCCATTGTGCAATGTTGACTAATACTGATTTCGCGGCTTTCACTGAACATTATGGAAAACTAGGCCAAGCGGCGACATCCAAGCAGCGCGCCTATCTTGCCCGCTTGTATTGGTTTACGGTCGAGTTTGGTTTAGTCAAAGAAGGGCACAAGCTGAAAATCTATGGCGGTGGCATTCTTTCCTCTCCGGCAGAAACCATTTACGCGTTGGAAGGGGACTTGGCCGTTCGTGAGCGGTTCGATCTACAAACCGTTTTAAGAACCCCTTATCGCATCGACATTATGCAGCCGAAATATTATGTGATCGAAGAGCTATCTGAGTTATTCGAAATCAGTCAGAAAAACCTATTACAGCAAGCAGATCTCGCGATTGATGCGGGGTTACTACCACCACTTTTTGAACCCAAGGAACCAACACATGTTGAATGAACAAAAATGCGAAGCCTGCAGTATCGACGCGATTGCCCTAAGTAAAGATGAGCAACAATCTTTACTGTTTGAGTTGTCTGATTGGCAGATCATGGAAAGAGACGGCATCCCGCAGCTTGAGAAGGTGTTTAAGTTTAAGAACTACAAACAAGCCTGGGCATTCAGCAACAAAGTGTCAGAGTTGGCAGAAGAAGAATTCCATCATCCTTCGATTTTATTGGAGTGGGGCAAAGTCACCGTAACTTGGTGGAGCCACTCAATCAAAGGACTACATAAGAATGATTTCATCTGCGCCTCACGCTGCGATGTGTTCGCGGTGAGTGATTAGTTTTGTAGATTTGGGGTTACTCTCTTGCAGCCTTTGTGATGTGATTACCTCATGATTCGGCTCATTAGGTGAGCCAAATACTCACTACTTTCTCATCAAGCTACTTCTCTCAAAGTAGCTTGATGTGCATCAGCGACTTGCTGCTTTCTCGCCCTACACCCCCCACTATTGCTCATAGTATTGGTTTTATGAGCCTGCTCTATGATATATTTCTCGGCCAAGTGTATTACAGACGAAGGCTAATAATGTCTATCAACCTTTCACTCCTTCCACCCAGTGAGAAAAATAAAATCGAACTGGATAAGCAAGCATCGTTTCTTGTATGGAAACTGAAGCAAGCGAAATGTGGCCCTGAAGCCATTGTTGAAGAAGCAATGAAGCTAAGTGACCCTGATGAAAAGGTGTGGTTTGAGCAGTCTGTAGAAAAATACAAACGGGTAATGGGTGTCGCATAAACGCAGATAAACCTTGCCCAGCAATGCTGTAGAATTGAAATGACACAGTAATTTGCTAGAATTTTCACCGTTAATTGAATCAGAGAGAAGATCCCGATGGGAAGAAGTTTTGAAGTGCGCAAGGCCTCAATGGCGAAAACTGCAGGCGCAAAAATTAAAGTTTATTCTAAATACGGTAAAGAGATTTACGTACTGGCTAAGAACGGTAGCTCTGACCCAGACATGAACCTACCTCTTAAGCACCTGATTGCTAAAGCGAAGAAAGACCAAGTACCCGCTCACGTTATCGACAAAGCGATCGATAAAGCAAACGGCGGCGGCGGTGAAGACTTCCAACCTGCTCGTTACGAAGGCTTTGGCCCTGGTGGCACAAGCGTAATCGTTGACTGTCTAACTGACAACGGCAACCGTACGTTCCAAGACGTTCGCCAATGTTTCGTTAAGACTGGCGCGAAAATCGGTGTTGAAGGTACTGTTTCTCACATGTTCGCTCACCAAGCTGTATTCCAGTTCAAAGGCGAAGATGACGAGATCATCCTAGAAACGCTAATGATGGAAGACGTAGACGTGACTGATGTTGAGCTAGAAGACGGTGTTATCACTGTATTTGCTCCAACGACTGAGTTCTTCAAAACGAAGACGGCACTAAACACTGCGTTCCCAGAGCTAACGCTAGACGTTGAAGAAATCACTTTCGTTCCTCAAACGACTACGCCAGTAGCTGAAGAAGATTCTGAGAAGTTCCAGAAGTTCTTAGACATGCTTGACGACTGTGATGATGTTCAGCAGGTTTACCACAACGCTGAGCTGTAATCTTTACAGTAAGAACAGTTATTAAAAAACCGAGCCTAGTGCTCGGTTTTTTTATGTCGGTAACAATGATTAATTACCTTGATCATTGTTCCGGTGGTTCTATAAATAACTTTGTAGTTCATGGCGTTATTCATCGCATAAAATTACTTTGGCTATCGTTTTTGATCTCGGGCGACATAGCCACTCGGCGAGCTTTCTGACTTGTGGTAACAAGGTTAGGCTCAGTGTGAGTGCACACGGCCAAGCAACCAAAAAGCTGTCTAACCAAATTGGTGGCCATGCTTGGCTGAAGCCCATCTTATAACCCGATATGATCCCTGACATCATGACAGCCATGACCAGTGAAGACAGTATCGCGGTGACCCAGTGAAGCTTGTTGTTCATCCGCTCTCCTTAGTGATTTTATTATTGGAATGTATTAAGGTTACTCCTATCCATAAATGAGAAAAATAGGCACATATAGAAGTATGAGTTCCATATTTGGAAATATTGATGATCTATTCCTGTTTTGTACTGTGGTAGAAGAGGGGTCGTTGTTATCGGCATCTAAGCGACTTCAGTTGCCTGTGTCGACCATGTCGCGCCGGTTAACCGCCTTGGAAGAGCGCCTGAGCATCCGTCTTTTGGAAAAGAAAGGACGGGAGTTGGTGGCCACTAAAGATGGAGAGGTGGCCTTCTCAGCGCTGAGCAGTGGCATGGAATCTCTGCATCAAGGCTTTAGCTGCTTGCTTGAAGAGCGTGATGCAATCCAAGGTAAGATAAAGCTCGCGGTGCCTCATGCCTTTTATAGTGGATTTCTTCGTCCGACTGTCGAGCAATACCTCACTCAGTATCCGAACGTGCAGCTCAATCTTATTCTGAGTCAGCAGCAAGTGGTCCCTGAAACTGATCGCGATCTGTTGATCACATTTCAAATATCTGACATGGACGGAATGATTGCGCGACAATTGTTTAAGGCCAAGCACGGTTTTTTTGCGAGTCCAGAATATTTGGATTCCCACGAGGCTATTAAAAAGCCGGATGATCTAGAACAACAATCGTGGATTAGTGTGGATGAAGTTTTTGACATGCCGCTGTACAAATCCGACCGCTTAGAGCAAATGGTGACGATTAAACCTAAGTTTATTGTTAATGACATTCATGCAGTGGCAGCTGCAGCGCAAAAGGGATTGGGTGTCGCCTCATTACCTTTTCGTCATGTTTCCCCTGAAATGAACCTGATTCAAGTGCTCCCCGAGTATCATCGGGGTGATCGCCAAGCGTATTTAGTGTACAAAGAAAGAAAATATCAGCCGAAGGCATTGACCTTGCTCATCGACGCTTTGATTGAATGTTTTCAATCAGTTCATAGTGATGAGTTCAGTCAAATGAAAAGGAGAAAGAAATGAAAGTAAGTTTTATCGGGCTAGGTGTCATGGGTTTCCCAATGGCGGCCCACCTAGTCAAAGCCGGTTTTGAGGTGACGGTATTTAACCGCACTCATAGCAAAGCATTAGACTGGGCTGATAAACACCAAGGTAAAGCCTCTGAGAGCGTGGCTGAGTGTGTGGCCGAAGCGGACGTAGTATTGGTTTGTGTAGGCAACGATGACGACGTGCGTAGCATGACAACCTGCGAAACAGGCGCACTGGCGGCAATGAAGCCAAACGCGATTCTTGTCGACCACACCACAACGTCAGCGGTCCTGTCTGAAGAGCTTGAAGTCGCTGCGAAGAAAGCAGGTGTTCGCTTTATGGATGCACCAGTGTCTGGTGGCCAAGCGGGCGCAGAAAATGGCGTGTTAACCATCATGTGTGGTGGTGAGCAAGCGCTATTCAACGACCTTCAACCTGTATTTGAAGCTTACGGTAAATCGTCAGTTCTGATGGGTAAAGTCGGCCAAGGCCAACGCGCGAAAATGGTTAACCAGATCTGCATCGCGGGTGTATTGAACGGCTTATCTGAAGGTTTAGTGCTTGCTGAAAAATCAGGTTTGGATATCCCAACTCTGGTTGATTGCCTTAAAAACGGTGCAGCAGGTTCATGGCAGATGGAAAACCGCGCTACCACAATGGCGCAAGATAAATTCGATTTCGGCTTCGCCATTGATTGGATGATCAAAGACTTAGGTTTTTGTTTAGATGAAGCAGATCGCCAAGGTATCCAACTGCCGTTGACGGAAAAGACTAACAACGCATACAAGGCACTGTCTGCTGAAGGACAAGGCCGTATGGATACCTCAGTTTTGATGAAAGCCGTGGTTGAAGAGACGAAGAAGTAGCAAGACAGAAGTAATAGAAGCTTCGCTTAGATAACTAA
The DNA here is from genome assembly GCF_027587105.1 of Vibrio sp. RW. NCBI lineage: Bacteria > Pseudomonadati > Pseudomonadota > Gammaproteobacteria > Vibrionales > Vibrionaceae > Vibrio > Vibrio sp. RW. The sequence goes on along the minus strand of NZ_JAPPTM010000003.1, from coordinate 236,860 downwards.
AATAGTCGCTGATTAGCGGCTATTTTTTTGCCTAAGATAACTTAGAAATACAAAGAAGCGTTTGTTCTGAAACTCACCGTCGAACAAAATCTTGTTGCAAATCTCATATCACAAGATGAGCTTGGATCATTTCCGAGACTGTAAAAACTTTTCGCCCCTACAAAGTCATGTCTAATTTTACTCATCCCCTTAAAAACTGTTCCCGACGTCTTCTGATGGGTGTAGCCCATCGCTAGAGATTGGTTTGGTCTGTATTGTTGGTTAATAATTACCGCATAAACCAAAACACAGATTTACTTTTCATCTAATTAAGGCTTCAAATCATGACAAAACCATCAAAACTCTTTACCAGTATCGCTTCTGCTTTGGCATTGACCGCTAGTGTTTCAGTATGGGCTGATGAGCAAGACTTTAGTTCGATGCAAATGCAAGGTGTCGAAAAAGTCGACATTCAAGTTGATATAGAAGGCGCTGCGCAACGTTTATCGCAAGCGGTTCAGTTTCAAACTATCTCTAACCAAGACCGCAGTGATTTTGATGAGCAGGCTTTTCGTGACTACCACCAGTTTCTTGAAGAATCGTACCCATTAGTGCACAAAACGCTTAAGCGAGAAGAAGTCGGTGACCCGCGTCCTTTCAGCTTAATTTACACTTGGGAAGGTAAAGATCCATCACTTGCTCCCGCTATCTTTATGGCGCACCAAGATGTTGTACCAATTGCGGAAGAGTCTCGCGATGAGTGGAAAGAAGAGCCCTTTTCAGGAGTGATTAAAGACGGTTATATCTGGGGACGCGGCTCTTTAGATGATAAAAACCAACTTCAGGCACTTTTAGAAGCTACTGAAATGAAGCTAAAAGAAGGCTTCCAACCTGAACGTACCATTTTGTTTGTTTTTGGTCACGATGAAGAAGTAGGTGGGCCTGAAGGCGCGAAGCACGCTGCTGATATCATTGAACAACGTTATGAAAAAATCGCGTTTGTTATGGACGAATCTGCTCCATTGGTCCCTGGAATATTCCCTGGCATTCGTGAAAATACAGCATTAATCGGTATTGCCCAAAAAGGCTTCGTTAGTCTTGAGATTGCTATCAATGGTGTTGGTGGTCACTCATCACAACCGGGCGAAGAATCGAATATTGTCGCGTTAGCAAAAGCAGTTGAGAAAGTTGAAGCAGCGCAATTCCCTTACAAAATTCATGATGCGGTGAGATATCAATACCGTTACATGGGTCCAGAGCTTCCAGAAGCGCAACAACCTCTGTACAAAGCCGTAGCTTATGGTGAAAACGATACAGTGACAGATTTAGAGGAAAAGTTTATTGACGTCATGTCTAAAAATCAGGTTACTCGCGCCATGCTTCACACTACAACGGCAGTAACTATGTTTAATGCCGGCATTAAAGATAACGTGTTACCGCCAGCAGCCACCGCTGTTGTTAACTTTAGACCAATGCCGGGTGACACTCCTGAGGTGATTATTGAACATGTGAAGAAAGCGATAGGCGATGAAAGAATGACCATTCGTGATATATCAGCATCAACGCCTGCAACGAATGTTGCGGATCCAAGTGGCCCTGGCTACTCCATGTTAGAGAAGACCATTCGTCAAACTTGGGGTAATGATCTGATTGTCTCACCGTTCTTTGTTATTGGTGGTTCAGACTCTAAGCACTTCCAAGCCCGAGATTTTGCCCCTGATGTATATATACAATGACGGCGATACAATTAGAAAGCGTAAAAGAATTCGAAGGCTTTCACGGCGTGAACGAACGTATCTTAGTTGAAGAATACGGCCGCTCTATTGGGTTCTTCTACCAACTAATGGATAACCTCGAAAATCTGTAATTCAAATATTATTGAATGATATAAACGAGACAATGGCTAAGATTTTCTTAGCCATTTGTTTATTGGCTCTTATTCTTATTAGAAAATATTGACATGAAAAATACATTATTAATGGTTATGGCTTGCTGTTTTAGTTTGTTCACACAAGCGGCTGAAACGATATCTTGGGAGTCATTAAGACCTGTGCAGAATCAGTATCAGGTTCTTTCTCCTGGGAATAAGGCACTACTTTCTGAGATTTACGCCTACGAGGCTGTTCAAAAAACTCGTCAGTTAAGTCCAATGGAAAAAGATGGATACAATCAACGCGTGGTATTGGCTGAAAAGTTTGGCTTAAACGTACGTGAGCTGCTTGTACAAAGAACACAACAAACGAACGATATTGTTCCCGACCTTAGTATTAACGATATGAAATTAGCCGGGTTTTTAGTCCCGCTCGAAATGGAAGGCTTAATAGGAACGCAGTTCATTTTAGTGCCAACTGCAGGGGCTTGCATTCACACACCTCCCCCACCTGTAAACCAAACGATTTTGGTCGAATTTCCCGAAGGCCATGAATTGCAAAGTTTATACACACCAGTATGGGTGACAGGGAACATTAAAACAGGGGCGGTTGATACGTCAGTTGCACTTTCTGATGGCAATCAAGATATTCAAACTGGATACGTCATTGATGCGTCGGATATTGAGCTTTATCACTAAATTTGATCAACTAATTTAGAATATGGTGACTAACGGGGGAATAGTAAGGTTCAGTCGACTCACTATGTGCCGTCTAACTCACTTCTTTTCATGCTCCCCACTTTGATCTTTGATGGAAGCAATCCATCGGAGGCGATGAGGCGTTATTCCGTTTTCCTTATACCGTGTCTGTATTTATACAGGCAACTGGCTCGCAGATTTTGCATTCAGTTCGCCCTACAGCACTTATATACCCATAGGAAAACCAATATGAAAAACCTAATCGCTATATCCATAGTAACGGCTCTATCTGCAAGCTCAGCGTTTGCCAATGAGAGCGTTAATGAATTATCTACAAATACAGATGTTTACAACACTCATGACTTTTTCTTGAAAAAAGGCAATCGAGTTAAGCTTCAGTTTCCTATCGAGCAATCCAAGTTTGCTTGGCAGAACCTAAGTCGTTTCTACCCTACCGCTCAAATTGAACGTGATGGACCTGTTTATCAATTCCCATATCAAATTGATCAAAATATTGGTGAAATATCAGCGACTGTACACGGTGAGAGTAAAACTCTAAATGAACACCTAGATTCCTACCCTGTCGATGCTTTTCTTGTTGTTAAGAGTGGAGAGGTTGTCTTTGAGCGTTACAACACGATGCGAAAAACAGACAAGCATAATTGGTTTTCAAATTCAAAAATCACAGTAGGTATCGAGCTGGCTAAATTGGTCAACGAGGGGAAAGTTAACCCGAGTGATCCTATTTCTAAATACATTCCTGAATTAAAGGGATCTGACTGGGATACCGTATCCGTTTCTGATACTGCAAATATGGCGACAGGCTTGAACGCAACAGAGCACGATGAGCCAGAGGCTGACTCACGTATAAATCCAGAACAACCTTGGTTTAAATGGGCGGTTTCCATTGGTGTGTTTGAAGGTGAAGGCAACCAAAGCCCACTTGAAGTGCTGGCTGAAATGAAGCGAAGAGCACCGGGCGGAAAAACATTCGAATACAATTCAATTAATACGTTTGTTCTAGCACGACTTATTGAGAACGTTCGTAACTTACCCATGAATGAGATTGTCAGTCGTGATATGTGGCAGAAGATGGGGGCCAATAATGACGCTTATACTGTTGTTTCTCCACAAGGGGGATACCCTTTAATGTTTTTCTCAATGAATACCACAATTGAAGATATGACTAAATTCGGTATGTTACTTACTCCGTCAGCCACAAAGTTGGGCAATGGTGGTGTTAGCAAAGAAGTCATTACGTTAATTCAAGACTCTGGTAAACCAGAAGCTTACGGTGGTGGTTATGTGGGTAAGATGATGGAAAACTCTTTCTACAACGACACAAACATCAAAAATGGTTATCAATTTGATGCAATCTTTGAGGACGGCGATTTATTCAAGGCAGGTGTTGGCGGTCAAGGTATGTATATTTCACCAGAAAAAGACTTAGTTATATCTTTCTTTTCAACCAGTAACGGTAAAAACCAAGAAGAAACTTATGCTCGTGAGATTGCTAAATATTTTAGCCGCTAATTATGTACGGTGATTGCCACCTAATGTGGCCAATCATTGATAGGTTTGTACATTGAATAAGTTTTATTTTTTTCTAACGCCAGTCGCCTGACTGGCGTTTTGTTTGTTGAGCTTGGTTATTGATTCCCTGTGAGTGCGTGATTAAGTATCACGATATCTTTAGGTCATTCATCTACAGAGCGATCCATTATCGCTTGTGGTAAGGCCGAACTGAATAGTAAATCGTGGCTATTTTGATAAAGAAGAGTGAAAGAGTTTAAGGAAAACAAAACTAAAAAAGGCGAATCTCTCGATTCGCCTTTGAACGTATTGTGGATTTTGGTCGCTTTAGAAGAATACTTTGTATTGGAACCAAACCACGGTGTCGTCAATGTCTAGTTTTTGATTGGTTGATTCCATGCTTCCATAAGTATTTTCAACCTTGACTTGCCCCCAACGTGTTTTGTCTGCCGAAAAAGGAGTTGCTGCGAGTAGGGTGGTTTTAACAGTACTCGTTTCAATATCACCATCCATGTACGTAAATTCTGGGTAGGCTGCAAAGTAAGTACCATCGGCGCCCGGCTTCCAAACTGCATAAGCAGCAGCCATACCACCTACGATGCTATTGTCTGTCACACCGAAGGCACTAGTTGTGCTGTCTGAATATTCACCGCCCATCACTGCTGCGCGGCCAAAAAAGGTCAGAGAGTCTATTGGAGTTCTAAAAATAGCAACACCACCGACTGCAGCAGTAGTAAAACTTGCGCTATCAATGATATCTAATGATGCAGCTACACGAGGTGTGATGGCATTATTTACGTTGAACACATGGAAGTATTGAGCTCGGCTGTCTTTATATTTACCTTCATTATCCATTGAGCCTTCCAATGTGACCATAGACATCTGCCCATTGTCATAAGTATATGATAGAGCGCCCGATAGCTTTAGATCACCTATGTTGTTGGTTGCCACATACATATTAGTACTAGCGCGAGTCATATCGGACGGGTCAACTTTTTGAGTGTCATCAGCAAATGCTGAAATAGAAATGGTAGCAAGTAAAGCCGTAGACAAAGCGGTCATTTTGAGTGTAGTCATGGGGAGTTCCTGAATTATTTAAGTTAAGTTGCTGAAGCAATGACGCAACTTTACATAAGGTTTTTAGACTCATTAACTCGCTAGCGATGGGCTTAAACCATCATTGTCATCCAAACAGCGTCGGGAAAGGGGGTGAGAGCGGTTTCTCATGGTAAAAAATATATTAGTAAAGTGTATTTTGGAAGATATCTAGAATTGAAGTTAGAGCATGTTGATAGAAATGTGTTGTTTGATAAGAGAAACAGACGCTGTATTGGTTAATATAGATTCTGGTGGTAAGATTTATTATCGAATATGAGGGCTCGCAGGGCATAACATGAACTTTAGTCTTGAACAATTAAATACTTTCGTTGCGGTATATGAACAACAAGCTTTTAGTAAAGCGGCGATAAAATTAAACAAGCACCGAACAACGGTTGCACAAGTCATCACGAGTTTAGAAGACCAGTTAGCGATCACCTTATTCGATAGGTTGAGCCGCAGTGTCGAACCCACTGAAGATGCAGTACTCCTTTATCATTACGCAAAGCAAATACTAGAGCAGGCAAAAACGCTTGATAGATTTGCATTGAGTCTTTCATTTGGCGGGTTAGAGTCGGTGACGATTGCTTATGCGAGCTTTTTACCTCATCACGTTGTTTCTAAAATTCGTCGACAGCTTTATGAAGATTTCCCATCCATGAGCGTTAATTTTTTGGTCAGAACGAAACCAGAAATAAAAGCAGGAATTGAAGACGGAAGTATTCATTTTGGGATTGTGAACATATATGAAAGCAAAGTGATTAATAGTATTGATTTTACTTTTTTGGGGAATATGCCTTTTGTTCCGTTTGCTCATGCAGAAAGTGAACTATCTGCTAAGCCAACAAACGAGACACTCTCAACGATGAAATCTTTACGCCAGTTTGTACTGAAATCTATGGTCGACGATAACATGACGGAGAAGGCTGTTGTTTCTTCGAAACATGAATATGTTGATCAACTGGCTGTCATTGTTAAGCTTGTCCAAGATAATTTTGGCTGGGCTCTTTTACCTAAGTCTATCATTGAGTCTGAATATGAGACTGAAAACTTGGTAGAGGTAAAATGTGACGAGATCAAACAAGAAATAATGATTCCCATATCCCTTTGGTGTCCACATTCAAAACAGATTGCTCAGGTAAAAAAATCGATCATCAAAGTTGCGGATTATTACATAAATAAATCAGTATACTGAAAAACGGACATTTTATTGAGATGAGTTCATAAGGCAATAGAAGTACTTATCTTGATGAGCTAACTATTATGAACTCGTTTAGGAAATTTTTAAATATAAAATTCCGTAGGTTAATATTACATACCGCGGAGCGGAACTGAGCAAACTTTTAGCACCCTTACTTGAATGACTTGTTATATTTACCGAATATATACACTAAATTAAAATTTACTGAAATCTACATTTGGCAGACTTTCAAAGCCTGGTTTAGCAAATAAATACCCTTGCATTAATTCAATGCCAAAATCTCGCAAGCAGGTGAATTCTTCTTTAGTTTCAACACCCTCAGCTAAAGGGGTTATTTTTAAATCACGAAATATATTTAAGCAGTTTTTTACTATTGATTGGCGAGCGTGATCTTTATCAATATTACGAATGAGTTCCATATCAAACTTTACTATACTGGTCTGAAATTCAGCTAACAATCCTAAGCCTGCGTAACCAGAGCCAAAATCATCAATTGCTGTCTTAAATCCTAATTTACTGTAATACTCAACTATACTTTCAATTAAATTAACATCTTCAATTTTTTCAACTTCTGTAAACTCAAACATTATTTTATTAATTGGGAAATTATATTTATTGGCCGCATCTAATGTTGTTCGAATACAACGTTCGGGTTTGTATATAGCATTTGGTAGAAAGTTAATACTAAGTATTGAATCCATTTTTAATTCGGATGCAAGTGCTATCGCCTTAACTCGACATAGTTGATCAAACAAATAACGATTATCATCATTTACTTTAGATATTATTGAAAATGCTGATTCATTGTTTAAACCTCGAACCAAAGCTTCATACCCATAAATTTTATTCGTTTTGCAGTTGATAATTGGCTGAAAAGCCATTGTGAAGTCGAAGTCAAGTTTACTTTTATCAGAACAATTATCACATGACAATCTGTCATAAATTATAGGTTCTTCTTTCATTTCTATATCCTTAACAAATATAACGCTAAATTAAGAGCAAATATAACATTTTAGTATCGAGCGAGCACGAGTTTATACATTCAGCATATCTCAAGTATTCTACCTAACCAACTGAAAAATTTACATATAATGCAATATGGGGGTCAATCGCCCTCTGGTTTACTTTGGCGCAGAAATGAGTCAGCTCTGATCAAAGCTTTAATTGTAAAATGTCATATTGTGTTTTGAGCCGTCCATTTTATCCTCTCCTACTCGTACTTTTTGTTTGCAGCTCCTACGACTCACACCTCCACTCAACCATCCACTCCTCATTATTACCATTCGTCGCATTGATAAAACTGCATGACAAATTCTAGTTAACCTTTCAACGTCAACATTTGAAAGGGATTAGAAATCATGACTACTTCATACTCATTTACTTCAAGCTCTACCAATTCTCTGCTTAAGCGTTCGTTACTGATTGCGCTTGTTTCGTTTGCACCGTCGTTAGCTTTGGCGAACCCGAGTTCAGATGTGCTTGATATCTATAACCAAGCGGTGCAAGGCAATGAAGACATGGTCGACGTGGCTTATGAACGTCTTAACGACACGCTGCAACAAGACGGCGCGACGCCACTGACTTTGGTTTACTTAGGAAGTACAGAGACTTTAATGGGCCGTGATGCGTTCTTGCCTTGGAACAAGATGAAGTATGTCGAAAAAGGCTTATCGACCATTGATAAATCATTGGTGCTGCTGAAAGACGAAGACCAACCAATTCATGAGCAACCTCGCGTTCAAGGGCTGCCAGATTCTTACCTGACTCGCGCCATGGCTGCGGTGACTTACACCTCTCTACCCGACATGTTTAACCATTTCGATCGTGGTTATGACCTGTTCCTTTCGCTACTGGCGGAAGACGCTTTCCAACAACAACATTTCGCTGCGACTTCGTGGATTTACCGTTATGCCATTACCGCATCGATTCGTGCTGAAGACTTCAATCAAGCACAAGCGTGGCTAGAACAAATGGAAACGGCCGATGCTGGCAATATCGAAACTATGACGGCGAAGGCCCTAATAGCGAAAGCCAAGTAACAGCAGCGAAAATTCAATTGCGGCTTGCGAGAGCTTGAGAGTGGATGGGTAATCAGAGGACAACGGAATGATTGAATTTAAAGATATCGGCAAAGCATATGTCACGGGCGGTCAACGTGTTGATGCACTAAACGGAGTCGATGGCCAAATCAAACGCGGTGAAATGGTCGCTTTGTGTGGCCCGTCGGGTTCAGGGAAAAGCACACTGTTGAACATCCTTGGTTTGTTGGATATGGACTATCAAGGCGAGATAAACATTGATGGCAAAGCGTATCCAACAGAGCAGATTGCCGCTGCGCGCTTTCGTCGTCAGTCGTTGGGTTTTGTATTTCAGCGTTTCAATCTGGTTCCTGTGATGACAGCGCTTGAGAACGTCGCTTATCCATTGATGTTGAACCTATGTTCGAAACAAGAGCAACAGAGTAGAGCGCAAGATATGTTAGAGCGTGTTGGGCTAGGAGATTACGTTCATCACCGCCCAGACAATCTTTCAGGTGGCCAGCAACAACGTGTCGCGATTGCCAGAGCGTTAATCCATAACCCAAGCCTAGTGATTGCCGATGAGCCGACTGCCAGCTTAGACAGCCATACTGCCAACCTTGTGATCGACATTATGAAAGAGCTCGGTCATGAGATGGGCACCACCTTTATTGTCGCAACGCATGACCCAAGAATGGCTCAGCGTTGTGATCGCGTAATTGAACTTATCGATGGACAACTGGCACCACAAGCCACAGCAACGGAGGCTATATCATGGGCAAGTTAACACAAAGAATGAGCACGTTTTTGCTTCCAACCTCGGTACGTTTGGCGTGGCTTAATCTATTAAGAAATGGTCGACGCAGTTTGTTGTCGGTGTTGATCATCGCGATTGCCGTATTTGCACTCACCAGTGCGGGTGGTTATGGGCTTTACACCTACGAATCCTTAAGGGAATCGACCGCGCGCGATACTGGTCATCTCACCTTGAGCACGCCGGGTTATTTTGAACAAGATGAAGACATGCCGCTGAGCAATGGTCTGGATAACGTTCAAGCGCTCACAAAGAGCATCATTGGCGACAGTGATGTGCGTGGTGTGCAGCCGCGAGTCTACTTCAGCGGCTTGGTGTCTAACGGCAGTAAGTCGACCATTTTTATGGGAACGGGCGTGAATGAGCGTGAGTTCGATATGAAAGGTCCTTTCCTTGATGTGCGCAACGGTCAGACTCTTTCAGATGTGAAATCACCAAGATACGACAGCCAAGAACCACAAGTGATGCTGGGAACTGACCTTGCTCGTAACCTTAAAGTTGCGGTTGGTGATTGGGTGACACTGCTCGCGACCACAAGTGATGGCGCATTGAATGCTTTTGATTTTAAGGTGCAGGGTATTTACTCGACAGGCGTGCCTGAGTTGGACAAGCGTCAGCTGTATGTACACATCACTACAGCGCAAGAGCTTCTAGCTTCAGACAAAGTGAGCACCTTGTCGGTATTTCTTTTCGAAACTAGCAAGACCTCGACCGTTCAACAGCGTATCCAAACTGCTTTAGATCGAAATAGCGCGAGCCAAAGTGATCAAGGTACAGAGATCGAGATCACCCCATGGCAAGATCGCGCGTTTTTCTACACCAAGGTTAAAGACCTTTACGACCGTATCTTCGGCATCATGGGCGCGGTGATGGCATTGGTGGTTTTCGTATCGCTGTTCAACACCATGACCATGTCGGTTACGGAACGCACTCGTGAAATCGGCACTTTATCGGCACTCGGCAGTTACCCCTCTGAAATCGTTGCAGGCTTTTTAAAAGAGGCGGGCTTACTGGCTGTGATTGGCAGTGCGATAGGTGTGCTAGTGAGTGGCTTAGTGTCGGTGTTATTGCTAGTGATTGATGTGCAAATGCCACCACCTCCGGGAAGAACCGAAGGTTATCCACTCAATATTTATTTCTCATTGGAATTGGTTGGTTACGCCACCTTAGGTGTGCTGACGATATGTTTGCTGGCTGCTTACTTCTCTGCTCGCAAAGGCGTAAATAAGCCAATCACGGAGGCGCTAGTTTATGTGTAAATTTACTCGTTCACTCACTATTTTAGGCTCTATTTGGGCTTTGGCTCTAGCATCGTCGCCAAGCTGGGCCATCGATTCACAGCAAGTTACTGAGATGATTGCTAAGGCAGATAGCTACCGCTTGAACAGTGCACAAGCGTCGAAAGTGGTCTCTCTGGTCGCTCTATATCAAGACGAGCAACTCGACAAAACCCGTGAATACAACGTCTACACAAGACCAAATCGAGAGTCATTAGTGGTCTTTAAATCAGCTGTTGAAGCAGGTCAAAAGATGCTGATGATTGAAGATAATTATTGGCTACTGATGCCGAAATCTCGTCGACCAATTCGTATCACCCCGATGCAAAAACTGTTGGGTGAAGCTTCGGTAGGGGATATCTCGACGCTGACATGGAGCGAAGATTACCAAGGTGAGTGGGTTGCCGAACAACACGTTGAGATGCCGACTGGCGAGACAATCGATACTCACCACCTAAAGCTAGCAGCGAAAACCAAGGGCGCGAGTTATCAATCGATTGATCTGTGGTTAACAGCTGACCGTGCATTTCCAGTTAAAGCGGATTTGTATTTGCGTTCAGGAAAACTAGCCAAGCAAGCGTGGTTTACTGAAGGCGTGCGAGATGGCTTACCAACAGTAGTGTCGATGACCTTGTTCGATAAGATTCAACCAAGTAAAAAAACTGTAATTGAGTACCGCGAAGTGAGCGAACAAAGCTTGGCAGAGAAGTACTACAACCCTGCTTACTTATCACGTAATAGTGTGTCTGGGCTTTAGGTGGGTGCCATGAACGTTTTCAATCGCCGATTCCACATCAAGTCTTCAATCGCTACTTTACTTGCCTTGTCTTGTGTGAGTAACACGATTCAAGCGGATGACCTGAGCTTGGCGTGGGACTGGCAACTGAGTGCAGAAGCCGTTGAATCGAGAGAGTCGCCATTCAGCCCGTTACCCTCTGATAATCGTCAGTCATTCAATGGCTTGCTGGATCTAGAGGTTGGATATAACAATTGGCTTGGTCTGTTCGCAGTGAAAGCCAACGATATTCTAAGCAACAACCCCCAAGAACAAGACGCGAGCTTTGAATCGGAATTCATTGTGCGTGAGTTGTTCTGGCAAGGTGGGATTGAACTGTCCAATTCACTCGTTGGTGATCACTACCTCGATGTCACGCTCGGTAAGGTTCGCCTTGATTGGGGCGTGGGTTATGGTTACCGACCGTTAGACATCATCAAGCCTTATCGACAAAACCCGGTGGGCATTGTCGCAGAAGAGGGCGCGGGAGTGGCCTCGGCGTCGCTGTTCGATATGACAGGAGAATGGACACTGCTTTACAGTGATTCTTCGTGGACTTCTCAGGACGTGAATGGATTCGAAAAGCAGAATCAGCAACAAGGGTTTGGGGTACGTCGTTACAATCTAGTGGGCGATCACGAATATCAATGGGTCGCTTATTATGACGATGTACGCCACGGCTTACTTGGGGCGAGTTTGGTTTCGGTATTAAACCTCGCGTGGGAGTTTCATGGTTCGGTGGTCTATCAACGACAAAGCCTTGGCTACAGCCAGCCTGATTCAATGCTTAAACCTGTTTACCTCGAAGAGCAGGGCGAGGCCTATCAAGCGTTAGCCGGATTAACATGGGCGAATGATACCGGGCATAATCTGGTATTGGAATACTGGCTTGATAGTCGCGCTTGGAGCAATTCAGAGTGGCAAAGCGCGATAGAAAGTGCAGAGTCTTTGTCGGTTAATCCGATGACAGCTTCGTTGGCAGGTTCTTATGCGCAAGGCTATCAGCACGCTAATTTGGTTCGACACAACATCATGTTCCACTGGTCTTTGGATTCGACATATGGCTGGTTTGAAGATATCACGCCGACATTCGATGTGATGTTATCGCCACAAGATGGCGGTTTTATTGCGACTCAGTGGATCAATTACCAGGCTTTAGATAATGGTGATTCATCGTTGAATTTGGAACTTGCTGCACGCTTTCTTGCTGGTAAAAGTGATTCTGCTTATGCCAACTTACCTGATAGTCATATGATTATTTTAAATATCAAAGGACGCTTTTAATGAACACTTTTTCAAATAGTCAGTTTCCATGGATTAAAAGCTTCATGATAACCACTCTGTTTTGTTTCGTCATCGCCATTACCACACAGACAATTTGGGGCGGTGACCTTGTGGTCAATCTCGCGATCAGTTTTGGTTTCGGTTATAGCGCGGTGGGATCCTCTTTTATTTTGGTTGAGGTGTTGAAGAGGAAATCTAAGGTGTTTGATGTAGGTATCTCTATGGTGGTCGCGATGACTTTTGGTACCTTGAATGCATACTATTGGTTGAATGGATTCTTTGGCTCTAATATCTCTGATCTTAAATCTGTGGTGCTATTGGGCGTTATCTTCTGCTCGGTTTGCTTTTACTATTTCTACTCAAGAGAGCAGCAGTTACGTGCCGATAATGAGCTGGAAGTAGCCAAGCGTCGCCAGGCCGATCAAGAGAAGGTGGTGGTATTGAGTCAGCTTAAGCAGCTACAAAGCCAAATTGAACCGCACTTCTTGTTTAACACGCTGGCGACCATCAATGTGCTGATTGAGAGTGATAGCACTAAAGCCAAACTGATGCTCGAAAAGCTGACTGACTTGTTGCGTGTGACTCTGAAAAACAGCCGCACTGAGCAATCGACCATCGCACAAGAGGTCGATTTGTTGGACGCTTATCTTAATATTCAAAAGATACGCTTGGATGAGCGCTTAGCGTTCTCGATTGAGACACACGACATCAGCGAGCAGCAAGTGATTCCGCCATTCTTGATTCAACCTTTGGTGGAGAATGCGCTCACACACGGTATCGAACCAAAAGCCGCAGGTGGCCAAGTGAATATCCGTATTACCCAACAAGCCGAACAGTTGAAGATTGAAGTGGCTGATAACGGCGCTGGGCTGAAAACGACTTCTGCGAATACTGGTCACGGTGTTGGGTTAAGCAATATTCGTCAAAGGATCGAAACCCTGTATGGTGATAAGGCGAGCCTAACGATCACTGAACAAGCTGAAGGCGGGGTAGTCTCGACGATCTTATTACCGTTGACTGACGCAACTGCCTAGAATTACAAATCAGAAAGCATAGACCAATGACGAAAGACAGACGATTTACAGTGTGAATTTAAAGGACTAACCATGAACAACCCAGTATTAAAGCCAAGCGTAACGGCGATTATCGCAGACGATGAAGCACTGTTAAGACACCACTTAGACAACAGCTTGGCTGAAGTTTGGCCGGAACTTGAGATCGTCAGCAAGGCACAAAACGGTTTGGAGGCGATGCAGAGCATTCAGCAGCTTAAGCCTGATGTGGCCTTTCTCGATATTCGTATGCCAGAGCTCGATGGTATCTCGTTGGCGAAAAAACTGAACAAGTTAGTTTCGCCGCCATTGGTGGTTTTCATTACGGCTTACGACGAATACGCGGTTAAAGCCTTTGAGCACAATGCGATGGATTACCTGCTTAAACCGATCAATGAAGAGCGTTTACTTGCCACATGTCAGAAGGTTCAAGCGCGCTTGTCGAGCAACCAAGCGACATCAGATAACACATCATTACAGCCCGATATCGCGGCATTAATGAATCAGCTTCAGCAGTTATCCCAATCGACGTCACAGCAAACGCAGCCTCCTTATCTATCGCAGAAAAAGTACCTCACATGGCTCAAAGCCAGTATTGGGGAAGACATTCATCTGATTTCTGTTGATGATGTCGCTTACTTCAAAGCTGAAGACAAGTACGTCTCGATATTTAAGAAAGGCCAAGGCGGTTCGCTAGAAGAATTTATTCTTCGTGTGTCACTAAAAGAGCTGATTGCCCAACTCAACCCAGATGAGTTTTGGCAAATCCACCGTTCAGTAGTGGTGAAAGTGTCCGCCATTGATAAGGTAAAAAAAGGCATCTCCGGTCAGATGTCGGCGTATGTGTCGGGCGAGAAGCTACCTATTAGTCGCGCCTCTCAAGTCCGGTTTAAAGGGATGTGATAAACGAGTTTTAAATGACACCTTACCTTTTACTTACTCTTACTCATTCGTGTAATTTATAAATTAAACATTTTCATGCCAATATCGATTGCCTCTCAAATCTTAATTGTTTGATTTAATAAGAAAATATTACATTTTATCGATCGGATATATTGAAGGAAATCACTTTAGAGAGATCGTTATGAAAGCATACTATTTAGTCGTCGTATTAAGTACCGCGTTGCTAGGTTGCAGCTCAACGCCTCAGCAGCAAACGTTATTGAAATCCGATCCGTACTGGGTCAAAGGAGAGTTAGATAACGGACTAACCTATCACGTGTACCCTGACCGAGAACAACCCGTATCAGTACGCCTGCTTGTTCACGCCGGATCTTTTCAAGAGAGCGAACAACAAAAAGGTTACGCCCATTTTGTTGAGCATATGGCGTTTAATGGCAGCAAAAATTTTTCAGGTAATGATGTAGTAGAACTATTTGAGCAATCTGGTGCTAGCTTTGGCGCTGACTTAAATGCTTATACTTCTTACCAAGAAACGCTCTATAAGTTGGATTTACCCGACAATGAAAACCTGGACAGAGCGCTGGCATGGTTTAGAGATATTGGTGATGGTTTACTGCTCTCCGAAAGTGAGACCAAAAAAGAGAAAGGAGTGATACTTGGGGAGTTTCGACACTCGCGAGTTAAAGATAAGCCTCTTTCGTTTCAGTTCTATAATCATATGGTTGAGGGTACGAATTACCAAAGCCACGATCCCATGGGCAATAAAAAATCCGTTTCTAATGTGAGTGCCAAAGAATTAGAGAACTTTTATCAAACCTGGTATCAACCTCAACTAACCGAGGTGATTGTTTCAGGTGATATTACACTGGCAGAAGTGATTCCGTTGATCGAAAAAAGCTTCTCTAGTTGGCAAAGAGGCACGACACCGGTTCCCGTGAAGAAAACATCAACGGACTACAATACTCAAGATTTTGTAGCGTACGTAGCAGGGAGTGAGTCACCAAGTATCGGGATTGTCATTGATCGTGGGGAAAGAGTGACACACAGCCATGAGCAGCAACATCAACTTTGGTTAGACGAAATAGCCCAGCAACTTATCCAACAAAGATTGAATTCTGATTTTGTTGACGCTGCGCTACCAGTGCAATGGGTTGCTTCGATTCCTTACTTATTAGAGTACCAACGCTATTCCATTACAACGGTAGGTTTTCCTGTCGATAGTCGAGATCAAAGTCAGCAGCAGTTTATTTCTACTCTCGCCTCTTTACGTGATCATGGCGTGAGTGAGAATGAGTTTATGAGTGTAATACAGGCCTACCAAGCGAATCTTGATGACATTCAAGTGAACTGGGAAAAAATGGATGCAGTGGCTCATGCGGATGGTAAGTCGACGGCACTGGTGATTAACCAGACGGTTCAATCACAGCTTGATTATAAATCGAGTTTGAAAGAGTTTCTTTCGAGTACGGATCTCAAAGCCGTAAATGATAATTTAGATGATTTACTTTCTAGCCCATATATTTTGGGACTAGGTTTATCGTCTAAAGAAGATTTGCAGGCAATGAATGACGAGCTAGAAGATGTCAGGAGAGTCTATAAGAAAACTGGCAACAAACCATTGCTCGTTACTGCAAGCTCTGCGTTTAGTGTGCCAGCGTCTCAAGGAGAAATTGTCAAGCAAGTTCAGGTGAGTGACGATCCTAATTTGAAGCAATGGACATTAAGCAACAGCATTGAAGTGTGGTACTTACGTAACTCTGAGGCGGGTAATAATGTTGGGGTGTACTATGCGAGTGAGGGTGGAAAAGCGGCGTTGGATCCTTCGCTGTTTCCTGCTGTGGAGATTGCGCTGCAAGCTTCGATTCGTAGTGGTGTTGGTAAATTTAGTGGTTCGGAGCTAACTGCTCACTTGAGACGTGAAGACATTGAGATCTATCCCTTCATCAACTTTACTCATCATGGCTTAGAAATAAGCGCCAAGAAAAAGACGCTTGCAGAAGGTTTAGCTGCGCTACACACCATTGTAACTGAACCCAAAATAGACAGTGACCAGCTTGAGGCCGTGAAATCTGAATTTTCTCAATCTCGTACTGCATATCTAGAAACACCTGTGGGGCAATTTATTCAGGTGGTTAACCGCAATAGCTATCAAACAAGCAGCCGTCATATCATGCTTGAAAGTGACGATATTAAGGCTGTCACGTCACAAGATATACTTAACGTGCAGCATCAACTCTTTCAAAAATTAAGAGACAATACGTTGGTTATTGTTGCTGATATTAATCCAGCTGAAATCAAGCCTCTTGTGCGTCAATATGTTGCTTCATTGCCACTAGAAGCCGTTGTGTCTCCTGACTATCAGGTGGCTTATAGTACTGATTCGAAAGAACGAATGGATATATCCATCAATAATGAAGACAGCAGCCAGTATTTATTGCGTGTCATTTCCCAGCAAGCTCGGGATAAAACCGCAAAAGATGTGTTTATGGACGACATGCTTCAGCGTGTATTGTCGAGCCGTCTAACCGCTTATGTTCGTGAAGAGTTAGGTTTGGATTATGCGCCTTATGTGTACTCGGTTGCACAAGACAGTGAGCCTAGTTATGACTGGCTAATCGGCTCTTTAACGGCTCCAGAAAATTCAGATAAAATTGAACAGGCGATTGATAAGGTCATTGTTGAAGCGGCAAAAGGGATTTCTGAAGATGAGACTCGAACGGCAGCTAAGCAGCTGGTGGCAGATCTCACTCCACTCCAAACTAAGCCGACTGAACAAGCTTGGTTTATTTCGCGTTACTTAATTCATGACTATGGTGTTGAAGCATTGTTTGATCTACAGGGAATGACGGATTCTATTTCTAGTAAAGACATGACGGAGTATGCGAAAGAGATTTTTGGCGATAACAGTTATAAATTGAAGAACTTGTTAAGACCACAAAGCTAAGCCGATTAAGCTCAATCGCTTTTCAGGTAAGTAATCTATCAGTCCTGTATCTGCGGGTTTGGATCGAAGCCAAATGTTAAGTCATTTGGCTTTTTGTTTTCTCGCGACGCAGGATGCGCAAACACAGCGCAATTAGGTGAACAATTGTCAGCGTAGTGTCAAATGTCGGCGGTTGTGATTTCAAATCAATTGTAACTTTCATAGCTGTTCTATATTGTCGCTGTTTCTACCATTCAGGATTGTTGTTCATTGCTTAAACTAGGTACCCGATTAGTCTTAATGTTATTTTTACTGAGCTTTGGCTTAGTGAATTCTAACGGCTATTCGTTTCCTTCTAAGCCATTTCAAATCGACTCTGTTCAAGCGCAGTCCTTTGCGAATAAACAATCTTCTCCGGAAAAACAATGTAAGCAAGCCGCGGTTGATGATCCATCAGCCTATTTAGAGTGCGATAAAATTCAGTTGGGCGCCACGTCCGTCGGTGATAGCTCCAACTACCACGATACTGAATCGAGCCTTCAAGCGACCACTTACCGACGCATATTAACCAGTGAGCAAGAAAATTCGGCTGATCTTGAGCCGGTTTATCACCTGCTGATTGACTTCGCACCTCCTTCTTTACTGGCCTCTCTGTTGGTCAACACACCTCTGTTGGATCAAAAACAACACTGGACCAGTATTGTGAGATCTCCGTCCTCCCGGCTTTCTGGTTGGAAAGAGGGCAATATTCAATACTCGCATTTCCGAGAACTTCTTAGCTAATCGTTTGGCCCCAAATTGGTCGTATCGATGGACACTTGTGCCCGTTGAACTCGCCAGTTAATCAAATATAGCGACACATAATTTTAGCCTCACTATCGTTCAATCAGCTTGTTCTGGTTGTCGCTAGTCGTCGCTCATGTTCGCTAAACATTAGTTATACCAATCGTAGTAAATAACTGGTCACCCTAGCTGGTTAAAATGCTCGAACATTTACTGTGATTGGTAAAAAGAAGAGATCTTGACTGTGAAAAAACGCATTCCAAGAAAACAAATCAACCACTACGCAAAGTGGAAATACGTGGTGCTTATTGCCACCATCATCATCATGGTTCTAAGTGCTCTGCCTTCTTGGTATGGCGAGAACGCTTCGGTTCAAATCAGTAATCGTTCTGAGCAAACTATCGATGCTACTCAGGTAACTCAATACCTTGCGAGTGAAGGCATCCAAGCCAAATCAGCCTTTCAAAAAGACAAACGTTTAGTGGTTATCCTAGAAGATGCCGAGCAACAAGCGAAAGCCAAAGAAGTGCTTAATGAGCGCTTATTAGACAACGCAACCGTTGCTCTAGCGATGGAGCCAGCAGCACCGAAATGGCTGACTGACATGGGCTTCGCACCAATTCAGCTAGGCCTTGATTTACGTGGTGGTGTGCAGTTCCTGCTAGAAGTAGACATGGAACCGGTTTACCACGCACAAGCGCAATCTGTGGTCGACGAGATCACCAGCAAAGTGCTTTATGCACGCGGTAAAGTGGTCAACAACCAAGTTCAGTTTGATTTCCGTACCGACGCCGATTTCGAAAAAGCACAAAAGCTGATTCGTGAAGAGTTCCCACATTGGCTGCGTGATCGTTCAGATAAGTCACTGACGTTAACGCAATCTGAAGATGAACAAAGAACGCTACGCAACCTAACCGTTCAACAAAATCTGCAAATCATGCGTAGCCGTATTGAAGAGCTAGGCATCACGGAAGCATCGATTCAACGCCAAGGTGAAAGTCGTATCCGTATCGAGTTGCCGGGTGTACAAGACCCAGCAGCCGCGAAAGACGTGATTGGTGCAACGGCATCATTGGCGTTCTACTCTGTTTACGACAACGCGACGCGCAATACTCAAACGCTAAAAGATACAGATGGCAACCGTGTCGTGGTCGCTCGCAAAGCGGTACTGAGCGGAGAACACATTATCGATGCTCGTAGCGGCATTGGTGAGATGGGCAGCGCAGAAGTAAACATCACGCTGGATTCTGCGGGGGGTAAGAAAATGTCTGAGTTTTCTCGCCATAACATCGGCAAGCCAATGGCGACTGTTTACAGCGAATACAGCCGTGACAAAGCCGGTAACAGCGAGAAAACCAGTGAAGTGATCAGTGTGGCGAACATCCAATCTCAATTGGGTAGCCGCTTTAGAATCACAGGTGCAGGCAGCATGGCTGAAGCACAAGAGCTGGCTCTATTGCTTCGTGCAGGTTCATTGACTGCGCCAGTAACCATCATTGAAGAGCGTACTATTGGCCCATCTCTGGGTGCTGAAAACGTGACTAACGGCTTTGCTGCTTTGGCACTTGGCCTTGGTCTCACTCTCACGTTTATGGCGCTATGGTATCGCCGCCTTGGTTGGGTTGCGAACGCTGCATTGGTCGTCAACATGACCACTCTATTTGGTTTGATTGCGATGCTACCGGGGGCGGTATTAACCCTGCCAGGCATTGCGGGTTTGGTATTAACAGTCGGTATGGCGGTGGATACTAACGTGCTTATCTTTGAGCGTATTCGAGACAAGATGAAAGAAGGACGCAGCTTTGCGAGTGCCATCGATCGTGGCTTTGATAGCGCGTTCTCTTCAATCTTCGATGCCAACGTCACTACCATGATTGTTGCCGTGGCTCTGTACACCATTGGTAATGGACCGATTCAAGGGTTTGCATTGACCCTAGGTTTGGGTCTTCTAACCAGTATGTTTACAGGTATTTTTGCGTCACGCGCGATCATCAATTTGGCTTGGGGGCGTGACCAACGCCACGATGTAAGGATTTAAGCATGAGAACTTCAACAAAAGTGACTAATTCAGACCGCTATATTTCAGAACGCTATTTTTCAGATAAAAAGATGACTCGCCTTCGTAAGGTGATGTCTGTGATTTCTATTGTGCTGTTCATGATCTCTGTGATGCTGGTGGCAGTTAAAGGTTTTAACTGGGGCTTGGACTTTACTGGCGGTGTGGTTGCCGAAGTTCAGCTTTCTGACCAAGTAACCAAAGACGCGTTAAAAACAAAACTCGATACGGCTTTCCAACAAGACGTGCAAGTGGTTGGCATGGCAGAACAAGACCGCTGGACACTGCGTTACAGCCAATTGACGGATGCGCCACAACCGAACCTAGTGGATGTTTTGTCATCGGTGAGCGACCAAGTACAAGTGCTTAACAGCAGCGTGGTTGGCCCTCAAGTGGGTCAAGACATGGTTGACCAAGGCGGCTTGGCAGTATTGGTGTGTTTCCTAATGATCATGCTGTACCTGAGTGTACGATTTGAATGGCGTTTGGCACTGGGGGCGCTTACCGCGATCATCTATGACGTGACGCTTATCTTAGGCTTATTCGCCTTTACTCAGTTCGAATTCAACCTAACGGTATTGGCGGCGGTGTTAGCAATTTTGGGTTACTCACTCAATGACTCAATCATCATCGCCGACCGTGTCCGTGAGATGTTGCGTGGCAACCCTAACGGTGACACTGATAACTTGCTTAACGAATCGGTGAAAGCGACTTTCTCGCGCACCATGGTGACGTCAGGCACCACGCTAATCACTGTATCAGCGCTTTGGTTGCTTGGTGGCGCGGCACTGCAAGGATTCGCAATTGCATTGGTTGTCGGTATTGTCAGCGGTACGTGGTCTTCCGTTTCAGTCGGTATTACACTACCTAAGTTGCTTGGTTTGCAACCTTGTCACTACCAAGTAAAAGCACCGGTAGAAGTTGAGGGTGAGTATCCTTAGGTTGTCTATGCTCTAGCAGTACAAGTTAGCAAGTAACGTCAGTAAAGCCCTTCGTTGTAAAAAGACGAAGGGCTTTATTTTTTATAAGAGTCAAACAGTTAGTCAAAAGAGGCTATTTCAAAAAACAATAGATTGAGCAAGCAAGCCCTCAAGATATGAAGTATGTTTATATGACGTTAGTAGAGATGAGGCAAGGGAATGGAATATCGACATCAGTGTCATGTAGGCGATCATGGAGATGCACTCAAGCACCCCGTATTGAGTGCTCTGGTTAAATCATTAATGCAGCAACACTCACGCCTCAATGTTATCGACACACACTCAGGAACAGGGTCTTATGATCTAACCACCGCGCCAAGTAATCATGCGGGCGAGTTTGCCGAAGGGGTTGGGTACTTATGGCGAAATAAGGCTTATCTTCCAGAATCATTCGCGTCTTTTATGTCGGTGCTGGAATACTACAATCCTAATCAGCTTCTCACGCTGTATCCCGGCTCTGCGGCCATTACCTATCAACAAGGGCGTAGCCAAGATAGCTTCTATTTTTCAGATATTCAGCAAGATGAAGCCGATTTACTTCAAACCAATATTGAGAAGTTGCAACGCGAGTTGGATGTTTCAAGCAAGCTCACCATTACCGCGGGTGACGGCCTTAAATCGCTGCCTGATGATGTAGCTAAGCATGATAACCATCACCTGATTGTTATCGACCCACCCTATGAAACCGATGCTGAATATCTCGCAGTGATTGATGCCTTGGTTAAGGCGTATCAGCAGTCGGAGAAAGTGTCTGCTCTGATCTGGTATCCGCTTTACACCGATGATAAAAGCTCACTGATTTTGAACCACTGCGTGACAGCGGTGAAAGATGGTTTGCTACCAAGCCCTATAAAATCGGAATTGCGACTGCGCGCTCCTAAGGGGGATGACCGCCTTGTCGGCAGTGGTTTGTTGCTGTTTAATCCGCCACAAGGCATGGCCGGAAAGGTGGCTGATACGCTCGATTACTTACATAGTCAGCTCGCAACCAATGGTGAGGGTTATTGGCAAATGAGAAGTCTATAAATGGGATTTATGATGAATTTCTAGACGCCGTTCACTAAACTGCCACTATTTTTGTGGTTAAAATTGACCAAACGCTAACTTTTATTGATTGATTAATTGCAGTGAATCATTTAAAAATAGAGTACCAATGCGCAAAGGTGCATAAAGGCTCATAAGTTAAATAATTAATCTTAAGATTAAACTCGATTGCGGTTTACCCCCTAAACTGCATTAGGCTCGCACTAGTCATGCGAGCCTTTCTTTTACCTGAAGAAAAATCTAAGGCAGTTCTATCAATTTAAAATCCACTACAACGCTGGATAATCGGTGTAGCCTTTTTCGTTGCCGCCGAATAGGGTCGCGCCGTCGAGTTCTGCTAGTTCACTGCCGTTTTGTAGACGTGATACGAGATCTGGGTTTGCCACGAATGGGCGACCAAATGCGACGAGATCCGCGTAGCCTTTATTTAGCACTTCTTCGGCGCGTTCTGGTGTGTAGCTGCCAGCGACTACGATGGTGTTGGAGAACAGTTCTCTTAGCTCTATACGGAAGCTTTCAGGGATAACAGGTGCGTCATCCCAGTCGGCTTCTGATAGGTGAAGATAAGCGATGTCACGCGCTTGCAGCGCCTTTGATGCTTCTAAAATTGTTGGCACGATGTCTGGGCAGTTCATGTCTTTGAAGGTGATGAACGGGGCTAAACGTACGCCTACTTTGTCAGCACCAATCGCTTCAATGACTGCATCCACGACTTCAATTAGAAAGCGAAGTCGGTTTTCACGACTGCCACCGTAGTTGTCGGTGCGCTTGTTTGAGTTGGTTCTTAGGAACTGGTCAATTAGGTAGCCATTGCCGCCGTGGATCTCGACGCCATTAAACCCTGCTTCTACCGCTTTTTTCGCCGAGTTCGCAAAATCTTGAACGACACGATCGATGTCTGCTTGGGTCATCGCTCTTGGTTGGATGCAATCCACCATGTTGCCGTTTCCATTCTCATCAGAAATCCAAACCTGAGTTTCTACTGGTGCCAATGCTGAAGGTGCAATTGGCAGTTCGCCCTTTTGAAAGGTTGGGTGAGACACGCGGCCGACATGCCATAGCTGGCAGAATATCGCAGCGCCTTGTTCTTTTGCGGATGTTGTTACTGATTTCCAACCTTCAATTTGAGCATCGGTATAAACGCCGGGTGTGAATGAGTAGCCTTGAGAGTCATCCGAAATTTGCGTTGCTTCGGTGATGATTAGCCCTGCACTTGCTCGTTGTTGGTAATAAGTCGCCATCATATCGTTAGGTACGTTTCCGGGCTGGCTAGTACGTGCGCGAGTCATGGGAGCCATAACCACACGGTTTTGCAGTTCTAGGCCTTTCAGTTCTGATGTTTCGAATAATTTTTTCATGGTGTTTACCTTGTTGGAGTCATGTGGTCTTAAAGTTTTTGGTTTTGGTCTAGTGCTGGTGGCAAGCGGAGTTACCTGCTTTCCCCAGGGCAAAAAATTGAGTGGCTATGTGGCTTGTTAGCTCGGTTGGCTTTAGCGATAAGCAGCAAGCCGATTACAGGCACAACAACGGCTGCGAACGGAATCATTCCTGCGCCTAGTTGGCTGTCGAGAACCATGCCGCCAAGGAATCCCCCAAAAGCATTAGCCAAGTTGAATGCCGAGATGTTGGCTGTGGCGGCAAGCTCTTGTCCTTCACCACCATGGCTCATTACTCGAAGTTGCATTGCTGGAACGTTGGCGAATGAAGCAATACCGAAGATGAATACGGCAGCAACAAATAGGATCTTGTCGTCTAGGACTAGGCCAACCACAACCAATGAAACGATCATCGCGACAGCCCAAAACATTGAAGCTTTACCAAGGTTTTTATCTGAAGAGCGTCCGCCCAAAGTGTTACCGATGATTAAGCCAATACCCACAATGACTAAGATCCAAGTTACTGATTCTTGACCGTAGCCCGTGATGTGCATGGCGATAGGCGCTAGGTAGCCGTAAAGCGTCATAAAGCCAGACCAAGCAAACGCGGTGATCGCCAAGCTGATCAGAAGCATTGGATTTTTGAACGCCAGAAGCTGAGTTTTGATGTCTTTCGCTTCACTGTGCCCCGTTGATTTGATTGAGATTAGGATAGAGATCATCGCAATCGTGCCAAGCGCCGCTACGGTAAAGAAGGTGGTATGCCAACCGAATTGCAAGCTCACCCAAGTCCCTGCGGGAACCCCAAGAACGTTAGCGAGCGTTAAGCCTGCGAACATTTGGCCAACGGCGCGACCTGCCATTTTTTCCGACACTAAGTTGGTTGCGACAACCGCACCGATGCCGTAGAAAGGACCTTGCACTAAGCCAGCGATAACACGGCTCGCGAGTAGTAATGGGTAGCTTGGCGCTAGGGCTGACAAGACATTACCAATGATGAACAGTGCCATTAAGCCAATGAGTACCCTCTTCTTATTAAAGCGTGCAAGATAGATGGTTAAGATCGGCCCACCAATAACGATAGCTAACGCGTAAGCACTGATTAGATAGCCTGCTTGGCCTTCTGTTATCGAAAGGGATGTCGCAATTTGTGGAAGAATGCCGGCGATAACGAATTCAGCTGTGCCGATAGCAAAAGCTGCGAGTGTCAGTATCCAAACTTGGAATGGAATCTTCTCTTTATGGATGGCTTCTTGTTTCATGATGAGCTACCTATATTAATTTTTGTTTGTTAGGGCGTTATATACATGCCCTAACAATTGCATTTTGTGTCGTTAAGGGGTTAGCCGAGCAGAGCGCCGCCGTCGATGTCGATGATTGACCCAGTTACGTATGGGTTGTTAATCGCGAATAGGTAGCCCATTGCGATATCTTCAGCCTCTCCGACTTTGCCTGCTGGTAAGTTGTTTCTCGCGTTGTCGTACATGGTTGAACGAGCTGAGTTATCCATGTTTTTGTAGGCAGTTGTCATGGTTAGGCCTGGGCTGACGGCGTTGACTCGAATCGGTGATAGCTCTTTCGCCAGTATCTTAGTCACGCTTTCTAGTGCGGCGTTGATTGCCGTTTTTACGTAAGTGCCAGCGACCACTTTGCGCGATAGCATGCCCGTCGTGAGCGTGATCGAACCGTTAGGTTTCATGTAACGTGCTGCATGCTTAGCAACGTTTAGGCTGCCCCAAAACTTGGTATCGAATGCCGACTTTGCGTCGTCGATAGTAACGTCTGTCACTTTTCCAGCCGGAGCGGATGAGCCTGCCGTGACCACCAAGTGATCGAATGGACCAATTGATTCGAAGTATTCACAAATCGATTTTTCATTGCTGATATCAACACCAGTGTGACGGCTGGCAATGTGTACTGTGTTGTCTTCGTTTCTCAATTGCATTGCTAATGCTTTACCAATACCTGACGTGCCACCAATGATGACGAAGGTGTTTTTTTCTTGGTTTGCTAGTTCGTTGTTCATGTCTTGAATTCCTAAGTGTTCTGCTGATGGTTGTTATTATATTTATTCGAATAAATTTGATAATTGGCTAAAATATAAATTCATTATTCGGTTTTAATGAACAATGGGGCGAGGGCACGAATAGCATGGATAAGTTTTCAGACATGGCGATGTTCGTCAGTATTGTGAAACATCAAGGTTTGGCTGCCGCGGGGCGAGAGTTGGGTTTATCACCCGCGACCATGACAGCAAGGCTGCAGGCACTTGAAGAACGATATGGCGTGAAGTTGTTGAATCGAAGCACGCGACATGTGTCTTTGACTGACTCAGGCGAGCTGTATTACAAGGCATGTCTGGAGATATTAGATAATGTCAGCGAGGCTGAAAATCTGATTCAGAATGGTGTCAAAGAGGTTAAAGGCCCATTAAAGATCGCTGCGCCGAAAGACATCGGTAAGCAGTACATCCTGCCTATCTTGTCGGAATTTTGTCAGCAGTATCCAGATGTGATTCCTTACCTGTATTTGAACGATAACCTATCGAATATTGCGGAATCGGGCATGGATATCGTGATCCGTTATGGGGAGTTGGTCGACAGCAGTTTGATATCCAGACGTTTGTCGCCAAGCCGACGTGTGCTGTGTGCCTCGCCTGAATATCTTGCCAAGTATGGAACACCGTTGACGCCACAAGATTTGGTCGAACACGATTGTTTAGCGATGCTGCGCAGCAATGAAGAACTCAAGACATGGCACTTCCAAGATCACGACATGAAGAAGTCGATTACCGTTGTGCCAAAGCGATTCTCAGACGACGGTGAAGTGATTCGCTACTGGGCATTAAAAGGCGAGGGCATTGCCCTTAAATCGGTGCTGGATGTGCAAGATGACATTAATAACCAGCGTCTTGTGACTCTGCTCAATGGTTACATGAAGAACTTTAACACCTCGACTTCTGTATCAAGCGCCGACTTGAATGTGGTGTACATCAGTAAGAAATATCAGCCGAAGCGTATCCGACTCTTCTTAGATTATCTTCTTGAGAATTTTAGTGGTTTGGTCGAGCGATCAGACAAAGAGTAGACGACCTACGTATGACGGATCTCTCGAACTCAGCACCAGCTTACGGACAGGGATCATTGAACTGGTTATCATACGAGCAACATAAGGATGTGATTGGAGAGAAAAATGAAAGTCGTCGGAGATACGGTTATCCAACCTTTTCACAAAGCCACCTGCCATTGTGGCGCAGTGGAACTAGAGCTCAGCCTACCTAACGGAATAGAGAAGCCGCGTCGATGTGATTGTTCTATCTGTCGTCGCAGAGGCGCGATCGTTGGTTCTGTCGCGCTTGATGGTATCAAGATCATCAAAGGTGCTGAGCATCTCAAGCTCTATCAATTTAACACCAATACCGCTAAGCATTACTTCTGCTCAAACTGCGGTATCTATACCCATCATCAACGCCGCTCAAGCCCAAATGAATATGGCTTTAATATCGGTTGTTTGGAAGGGGTGAACCCTTTTGATATTGGTGATGTGGTCACCAACGATGGTGTTAATCACCCCGCTGATCGTTAATTTATTGAGCACTATAAAGGGAAGGGATTATGTCTGAATACGGAGCTGTCATTCGTTGGAAAAAAGCGGAAGATGAAGCCTTTAGCGACAATCAATACAGCCGTGGGCATACATGGGAGTTCGATGGTGGTGTCACCGTACATGCTTCCTCTTCGCCTCATGTGGTGCCATTGCCACTTTCGGTGGCCGAGAATGTTGATCCAGAAGAAGCCTATATTGCAGCACTTTCTAGTTGTCATATGCTGACGTTTTTGGGCATCGCGGCTAAACAGAAGTATGTGATCGGCTCTTATGTGGACGATGCAGTCGGTGTGCTTGAAGAAGATGAATCAGGTCGTTTGTCCGTTACTACCGTGACTCTACGCCCTAAGATTGTGTTTATTGGTAGCAAGGTTCCAACCCGTGCTCAACTCGATAAGCTGCACCATTTAGCGCACAAGAATTGCTTTATCGCGAACTCGGTAAAAACGGACATTGTGGTAGAAACTAAAGCGTAAACAACACACGTTAACATAGAACAACCGCGAGTCTATTTGGCGCATGACTGGCGGTTTTTGTGTGTCTGTGTAATCCTACACATAGTTTTATTGAGTTGTGATTGAAGTGCTGAGTTGCTGGTAGAAAGCACTTCAGTGATCGGCAAAAGTTGGTTGACAGAGAGTTATGTTTAGCGTCCCACTGAATAGTTTTGTACATCGTGTGAGTGATAAAAGCCAAGTGATGGCGAATGCTGCTGAGTGTGGATGTCAGTTGAAACGAGTTCGCCGTTCACGCAATTGGTTATTGGTCGCTCAAGAACATCAACTCATTGAATTTAAAGCCCTGCTCACCGATGAAAAAGACGGTTGGATTGCCATTGCGATAGACAAAGTACTGCCTAAACCTGTGGTGTGTTTGGCTTCTCTGTTAGCGGCGACACCCTCGATGACGGTCGTTCAGTTGGTGATGGAATCTGGATGTTCAATGGCAGAAGCAAGGCGTGCGATTGATGAACATGAAGGGTTATAAACGCGAGCTTTAAGTAAGCTGGCTGTGTTGTGAAAAGAGAATCGCGAGCAGCAAAAAGCCCGTAACGATATTGCGTTTTTCAGCGGAATATCGTTACGGGCTTTATCATCTGTGCTACCGTTAAGCTAAGCCATGTGGCTTATGAAGCATTGACTCGATTAAGAGTTCGCTACTTTTACACGAATCGTGTTTTTGCCAAGCTTAGTCATGTTCAGCTTGTTTAGTGCTGCTTTAGCTTCTTCGTGCTCTGGCATTTCAACAAAAGCAAAGCCTTTTGAGTCGCCAGTTTCTTGGTCTAAAACTAGGCTGCACTCTTTTACTGAGCCAAACTCAGAAAATAGCACACGGATGTCTTGCTCAGAAGTAGAGCGCGATAGGTTACGAACTAGAAGTTTCATAATAAACCTTGAATATGAATTTACGCCGAGCATTGTCGCACATTTTCATGCTCACCCTGACAAATAATTTAAGTTCATGCTTGCTTGGGTTTGTTAAGTCATGCCAGCGGTTTTTAGAATCAGGTTACTCTTCGTCGAACTGTTTGATCGTGAACGCGTCTTCGATTCGGTTAAGCTCTTCTTGCTCTTTAACTCGCTTCTCTTCTTGAAGAGTCGCTTTCGTTTCGTTGAAACGTTTTTTCTCGGACTTAGTTAGGAATTTTACAGCTTTTTTGTTGGTCAGTGCGTAAGCAACGACGTCTTCACCTTTTTCTCTGCGGTCGTTTACGCGTTGTGAGAAACGTTCATTGTCGCGAGCTTTACGCTCCGCTGAGGTCAACTTGCTCATGCTTTAAAGCCTTTTCAATTAATCATGTTAGGAAATCTACGCTAGCGAAACAAATAGGAACTGCTATGTGTGAGCCTAGCCCATTTGTGTGCTGGTGGCGCATCTTAGCACAGAGCGTTGAGCTTGCAGGTATGCAATTCGCGAGATCAAACAAAACAGCCCACAACATATCTTTGTGGGCTGAAATTTCGCGCTAAACGAACAATATTAAATCTAAGGTTCGCTTAATCAGATTTTCTCGATGTATAAGATGACCTCACCGACCTTAAAGCCAAACTTCGACATTTCGGTTTTGTTGAATAGTCGTTTGTCGTCCATTAAGAACATCCAATCATCTAGTACGACTTCATAGGTGCTGCCGTCTACTTCAATTTCGAGGTCATACTTCCAGTACAGGGCGGAGCCTTGAGTCTCACCATAAGCGGTTCCAACGACATCGTTGGCAGTCCCAGAATAGGTGTTTTCGCCAGTTTTTATCAGGTTCCAAACTCGTGTTGAGCGCTCACCATCGGCGAAAGAGAACCACTCTTTGATCTCTCCATTGTCACCGTCCCACGTGGCGATTAGCTTGGCGTCAAAACGTCGCAGTAAATTGCCAGAACGGTCGAGCACGATGCCGTAGGCCATTAACTCGCCATTGAAGAAGGTTTCAAGTTTGAGCTCGGGAGTGGTGTCTACGTGGTTATCTAAACTTGCAGAGCCACAACCCGCTAGCCAAGTAAGAGAAAGCAGTGCCAGAGCGAATTTTATTATTTTTATTTTTGGACTCATTTATTTAAACCTAATAGTTGTTTGCGAAGGCCGGGCTCGGATGTGTTTTCAGATAACCAGATTGCTAAGAAGGCTTCACCAAATTGTTTGTCTTGGATTGTCCCGATTGGTTGCTCATCGAAGTAAAAGCGGCTGACATTATCCTCCGCGACGCGAATGGTGAGAGTGCTTCCTTCTTCAACGTTAGGCCACATCGCGTACAAGGGTTTCAACCAACGTTGAATGTTGCTGTTAGAGTAGCCAAGCTTGTTCCACTGATCTTCGGTAGCGTCTACGAGGTCTTTGCTATCGATAGAGCGGTAATATTCAAGCTTTAAGGCTCGTTCAGAGTTGGTTGGAGTCGCGTAGAATTCAGCGGAGTAGAGAGTCCAGAACAGATAACTCATTTCGCCTTGGCCACGTTTGCTTAAATCATCGACAGCAGAGGCTTTGGCGTTTCCGGCAAATAACAGCGCAGCAAAAATCAGCGAGAGGGTAATAAAGCTTAGAAGTGTGTTTTTTGCTTGCTGATGAGTGCGAACAATACCTCGCTCAGATTTGAACGTTTGTGTCGGGTTGCGTGAATAAGCCATAAGTCACCTCGTTGTCCTTGCCATTTCAGTTTGTATTAAGTTGGAGTAGGTGGCCACCAGTAAGGGCAACAAAATCCCCCAACTCACTGCAAGGGCAGCAACTACCGATGCATCTGGCCAAGTAGTAAGAAGGGCGCCTGCTTTGATGCCTCCCCAATAACTACTAGTACCTGCTACGAACCCTATGGCGAACAAGATCACTTTCGAGCATTTTAAAAGCCAGTTAAGGCTGTGGTTGAAGCTGATCAAAAACATGATCCACAGGCAGATGAGCCACACGGGAAACCATGATTGATTGGCAATTTCAGAATCGACGGCAAACACGCCGAAGTAAAGCATAAGGCTATCAAGCAATAGCCCCAATGGAAGTAAACAGAGGATTTTCAGGTCACGACTGCGAGTCGGAGAGAGAAGGAAATGAACAACCACAATCAGTGGCGCGATGAACGGGGCTTGCGCGGTAAAGAAGGCGCTGCAAACCCAGGTCGCTTGAAACAGGACCAGATTAATAATCCAAAACTGTTTCATCTTTTGCTCCAAAGTAACGAGGTTTTCTGGCCACTAGGTGATGTGTGCTGATCACGCGCTCTTTGAATGCACCTTCACAGTAGCAGAAGTAGAAAATCCATAAGCGCTTAAACTCTTCTGAATAACCGAGAGACTCTAACTCTTGCCAGCTGTTTTCAAAGGCGATGTTCCAGTCGTTAAGCGTGCGAGCGTAGTGCAGGCCTATGTCATTAATTTCTTGGACGACAAGGTCTGTGCTGGTCGCAAGGTGTTGAGTCATCACTGAAACCGAAGGTAGACAACCGCCCGGGAAAATGTACTTCTGAATAAAGTCGACGCCTTTGCGGTATTTATCGTAACGACTGTCGGCGATGGTGATTGCTTGAATCAACATCTTGCCTGAAGGTTTCAGTAGCGAAGAACATTTCTCAAAGAAGGTTTGTAGATATTCATGGCCGACTGCTTCTATCATCTCGATAGAGACCAATTTGTCATACTCGCCATCGAGGTTACGGTAATCTTCTTTAAGGAGGGTGATTTTGTCGGTTAAGCCAAGTGCTTTTACTCTTTGTTCTGCAAGCGCGTGTTGGGCATCTGAGATTGTGGTTGTGGTGACATGGCAACCATAGTGTTGCGCCATGAATATAGCCAAGCCACCCCAGCCTGTGCCTATCTCGACCACGTTATCGTTTTCTGACAACTCTAAGCGCTCACAGATGGTTTTCATTTTGTTTTGCTGAGCTTTGGATAGGGTTTCTGCTTCTTCGCTGTAGATAGCGGAAGAGTATTGCATAGAGCTATCTAAGAAGCGCTCATACAGTTCGTTGCCAATATCGTAGTGAGCGAGAATATTTCGCTTAGAGCCCTGCTCGGTGTTGGCATTCTTTCGACGCAACAATAGGTTTTTGATGCGAGAAATCCACTGTGTTTTATCGTCCAATTCGTCTAGCTGCGATTGGTTGCGCGCCATGATCTGGATAACGCGAGTCAGATCTGGGCTGGTCCATTTGCCATCAATGTAGGCTTCGGATGCACCAATACTGCCGTTGATGACAACATCTCTAAAAAAGGTCGCATCGTGAATCACAATTCGACCTTTCAAGTCTGCTTCTCGATCACCAAACACTGAATTTTGGTCTCGCTCGATGATTTCAAGCGTCGCAAATTGCAGGCGTTCTAACACCTTGAATATTAAAGCTCGATATTTACAGTTGCTTGAAACAGCAACGGCTTTAGCTTGTTGTTTAATGTTGTTGTTTTGTTTTGCAAGCTGTTCCATGTAAACCTCGCTGAGAACTCATTTTAATTTTTTAGGTCAACTAAGGTTGGGTGTTGTTCGTTGGTTTGAGACGCCCAAATCGTTAATTGAGTTGTACTATTTAGTTACTGTAAAGGCGCTTAAGACGTTGAGTCTGGATGCGCCACGAACGGTACTTTTTTCAGGAATAATTTGAGAGCCTGATAATAAATCCCCATCACGACTTTTATCGTCATCGCCGGAATTTTGAGTACTGTTCGTCGAATGTTTTGCTTGGTTACTGACTGCTTGGTCAGTGCCAGCGTTGCATCGAAAAGCTTTTCGTCTCGTCGGCTTTCGATGTGGACTAATGTTCGTTTCGCTGGTGGCTTAATCTTCCAAAAGTAGGTCATGTTTAAGTCCATAAAAGGCGATACGTGGAACTCCTTCTTAACCTTTAATTCTTGTTGCATGTCGATCAGGTAGTAATGTCGTTGTCGCCAAGGTGTGTTACTCACTTCAGCCAACATATAGCGACACTCTCCGGTTTCGTCGTAGCAGAAAAAACAGTTGATTGGGCTGAAATAAATACCTAAACAACGGCACTGTGCCAACATTGTCACTCTATTTGACTCAGACCAAACCCCACCAAGTTGTTGCACTTTGGAAGCTATACGTTGCTTAAGTGATTTTGGTTCATTGTTAATGCTATTTTCTTTTTTTTCAGCGAGATAATCCGATTCGACAAAGCGAATCGGGTTATACCATTGAGTTCCGAACAGCGCACTACGCGCTGTGGTTTGGGGCAGTTCATCAAGATCCAGCCCCATCATATATAGTTGATAGCTGAACTCGTGGGTGATGTCGCCGAAACGGCGATGTCTGACGTTACCCCAATAGATCCCGCTGAGTTCTTCACTCTTTTCGGGAGCGCTCCCCATGTCGGGTGTCAGGGCGTGAGTGTTCATAGCGCTGAACTCGTATTCAAATCTAAGCCGAAGCGTTTGGTTACATCAAGTGCGCTGTGGACACCATCTTCATGGAACCCGTTGTACCAGTAAGCGCCTGCGAAGTGAGTTTGGTTTTTGCCACAAATCTGTTCACGCTTGTGCTGAGCTTCAACTGTGTTCGAGTTAAGAACCGGGTGATGATAAACAAAGCTGCGAATGATTTTCTCAGGTGCTATCGCGTCACTTTGATTTAGGGTTACACAGAAGGTGTCTTGGCTTTCAATGCCCTGAAGGATGTTCATGTTGTAAGTGACACAGGCCGGTCGTTTGCTGTCGCCATCGAGCATGTAGTTCCAACTCGCCCAAGCCAGCTTTCTGTCTGGTAGTAAGCGAGTATCCGTGTGGAGTACCACTTCGTTGCGGCTGTATGGAATCTCTCCCAGAACCTGCTGCTCTTGTTCGGTCGCATCACCAAGTAGGCGCAGGGCTTGGTCTGAGTGACAGGCGAATATCACTTCATCGAAGTCTTGTGTGCCACCATCTTCAAATTCAATGGTAATACCAACCTCTTGGCGGGTGACCTGTTTGATTGATGTATTCAACGCAACCGGTTTGTTCAAACGCGAAAGGATGATCTCAACATAAGAGCGAGACCCTTTAGGAATCACGTACCACTGAGGTCGGTTGGCGATGTCGAGCAGGCCATGGTTATAGAAGAACTGGATAAAGAACTTGAGCTCAAACTCTTCCATCTCTTCTAAGCTTGTCGACCAAATAGCGGCACCCATCGGCAGAATGTAGTGCTGACTAAAGAAGTCAGAAAACTGGTTATCACGCAAGAAACTGCCAAGGGTAACGTCTGGAGTAAACTCATTGCTTTCAAACTGAGCCTTACACAATTTGTTGAACTTGAGAATGTCAGAAACCAAAGACCAGAATTGAGGTTTGAAGATGTTACTTCGTTGAGCAAACAGAGAATTAATGCTGTGGCCGTTGTATTCAAACTTGGTGGTAGTGTTGTGAACACTGAAGCTCATCTCTGTGGGTTGTCTTTCGACGTCCAGTTGCTCGAGGAGTTGATTGAAATTTGGATAGGTTCGATCGTTGAATACGATAAAGCCAGTGTCGATAGAAAACGCCGAGCCTTGATGTTCAATATCAACGGTGGCGGTGTGCCCCCCAGCGTAATCATTTTTTTCGAATACTGTTACGTCGTGGTGCTTATCTAATATGTGCGCGCAAGTGAGTCCAGAGATGCCTGAACCAATAATGGCGATTTTCTTCATTGTTATACCATCCTTGAAGCGAGTTTTTGCCAAACTGAAGTTGGAAGCATTCTTAATAGCTTCATCAACATGATGAATCGTCTTGGGAAATCGATCTCACTCTTTCCTTGAGCAATACCGTTTACGATTCGCTGAGTTGCGGCCTCACTACTAATAATCATAGGCATAGAGAACGTATTTCGCTCGGTTAATGGTGTTTCTACGAAGCCAGGGTGCACAATTGAGACATGAATATCGTGCTGTGCTAGGTCAACCGAAAGCGTTCTGCCTAAATACGTGAGTGCCGCCTTAGAAGCGCCATAAGCCTCAGCTCTAGGCAAAGGCAAAAAGCTGGCGCTTGAACTCACCAAAACCAAGCGACCGCCGGGCTTGATGTTTTTGAGCCATGCTTTTAAGGCGTAGCCAATAGAGATCAGGTTGATATTAATGACGCGCTCGAAAAGCTCCGCATCAAAATTCAATGGATCGTCGATATACTCACAATCACCTGCATTCAAAATTAGCAGGTCGAGTGGCTTGTTGTGGTCAAGCTCAGGGAAATTGTGGTAATCGGTTAGATCAAAACAGAGTGGCTCAATGGATGAGTGTGATAGGTCTGTTTTGTGGGAATCGACTAAAGCCTGCAGTTTGTCTGGGTTGCGGCCGCAAGCAATAACTTCATGCCCTTGTTGAGCATAATCGAGTGAGAGTGATTGGCCGATACCTGAGGTTGCCCCTGTGATCATAATACGCATTATCGACTCGCTCTCTTTTTGATGGATTTGATAGCACAACCTAACACTGGGATGTGTTCGTACAGCATCGAGCCAACGTCGAGATAGTCTCTGTGATAGACCACTTGACCATCAAGCATTTTAAGGTGGCTGTGTCCTTGCACTTCGATCGGTTTTTGACCATTCAACTGCTTGTGAGCAAACTGCATTGTCCAATATATAGACGCCTCATCTTTCACCTCAAACTTGTGCTCTATGTGAAAGTAGCAGCTGGTTACTTGGGAATATAGGTTCTCAAAATAGTGCGTCAGTGCTTCGATCCCACTGACTTGATGCAGTGGGTCTTGGAATTCAATTTTTGGATGATACACCGTTTTCAGCACATCAAAATTCTCGGTACCAAGTTCTCGATACATGTTGAGAAAGTTATCAAGCCATAGAGAGTTATCCATAATACTCACTCTAATTATTTGAAAAAGGCTAAGGCTCTCAATCGTGCTTCTTTATGTTCGACGATGGGTTGCCAGTATTCGCTGTCTATTCCGTTTTTAGCGATAAAGTCATGTGGGAAATGTACATGCTTATCAGGGATATTTTGCAGCTCTGGTATGTACTTACGAATAAAAATGCCTTTTGGATCAAACTTTTCACTTTGAGTGATTGGATTGAAAATTCTAAAGTAAGGTTGAGCGTCACAGCCCGTACTTGACGCCCATTGCCAGCCACCATTGTTGGCACTAAAATCACCATCGATAAGGTGCGACATAAAGAATCGCTCGCCCCAACGCCAGTCAATGAGTAGATGCTTGGTCAGGAAACTCGCCACCACCATTCTTAACCGGTTGTGCATCCAGCCAGTCTCAACTAATTGACGCATTGCGGCATCAACCAATGGATAACCCGTTTTACCTTCACACCATGCTTTGAAGCTTGTGTGGTCTTGATGCCAATCTAAGCCGTTGTACTTGGACTGGAAATTAGAGCCTTTCACTAAATCAGGGTGGTGAAACATCAGATGTTTATAGAAATCTCGCCATATCAATTCATTAAGCCAAGAAAAGGCAGGTAATTGAGTGTCAAATAATAGGTCAGGTTGCTGCTGAATCAATTGAATCGCTAGCCACCTCGGACTGACCGCTCCTATTGCTAAATAGGGTGACAACCCTGACGTGCCTTTAATCGAAGGAATATCCCTAAACGCCGCGTAGTCGTTGACTTTGTTTGCTAGGAAGTTGGGAATCACGCTTTTTAATACATATTGGCTTAATGGCCAGCGACTTGAATCAACACGAGGAAAGTCGAAATCATAGTCAGCGGAGATTCTTAAGGCTTTTAAGTCGTCAGGAAGTTGTTCTTGTGAAAGCTCAGTAGGCACGAAAGGAGCAGGGTTACAGATGATGCCTTTTACCTGAACTTCTTTTAGCCAAGCGTTCTTAAATGGCGTAAAGACTTTGAACATCTCGCCTTGTTTATTGAGAACGCTACCTAGTGGCAGCATTACATCGCAGTCGCTTATCTTTAGGTTTAGGCCGTTTGAAATCAGCTTTTGATCGCGAGCTTGTTCATCGACCTCAGGTTCTGAGTTGGCGTAGACACATGTCGCATCGAGCTGTTTACATAAGTCGACTAGTTTTGTGGCTTGGTCGTTAAAATCAGTGGCTTTGAGGTGCAGCAGAGTGATACCGAACTCCGAAAGCTGTGATTCTAGCTGCTTGAGGTGACGGTAGATAAAATCTGCTTTGATTGGTGCTAGGTGATGTCGTTGCCATTGCTGCGGGGTAGAGATAAAAACGGCGATAGTTACGCCGCTTTCAATTGCAGCGACGAGAGCGGGATTATCGTGAATCCTTAGGTCTCGTCGTATCCATAAAATATCGCTCAATATCCGTACCTCAGTTTAAGTTCTTGTGGGTGAGGGTTGAGATACACTTGTGATTCAAGGTATTCATTTGGGTATTCCATTAGATAGTGGTTGATCAGTGTTAATGGTACTAACAGAGGAATGACACCTTCGCGGAATGAGGTTATCTGATTGGCAAGCTCTTGCTTATGCGCGCTGCTCAGTTGCTTTTTAAAGTAACCCTGAAGGTGTTGCAAGGTGTTAGCATGACTACCACGGTTCGCGTGGTGAGATAATGCCGTCATCAAGCCTTCAATGTATTGATTTGCTAGTTCATCTATCTCTAAATCATTACTTGCCAGTAGCTTGCCTAGGCTCTTATAGCCTTCTACGTGATGACACATTACTAGGTACTTATGTGCACTGTGGAACTGAATTAACTTGTGTTTAGTCACTCCCTCATCGACAAGGTCTAACCACTTTTGATAGGTGAATACTCGTGTCATGAAGTTTTCACGCAAAATCGGATCGTTAAGGCGGCCGTTCTCTTCAACTGGAAGTAACGGGTTCCCATCCATAATTTGTTGGGTGAACATGCCCACGCCTGTCGATTCAGAACCGCGGCCATGATGGTGGTAAACTTTTACTCGTTCCATACCGCAGGTCGGGCTTTTTTGGCAAACAATGAAACCAGCAATGTGCTGATTGTTTTTTGAATAGTTTTGTCCAAACTCAATAAGCTCATTGGTTACATCACCGGAACCATCTGGTCGAGAGACATGGATGATGTCATCGAGTTGACGAGTTTGACGAATGGTTGGTCTTGGTGTCGGTAGACCAATTGCCATTTCTGGGCAAACTGGCTCTAATTCAACATATTCTGCAAGGTCGTCTGTGCAGAAGCGAGAACGTTTGTGTCCTGTATCAAACCGAACTTTGTGACCAGCAACACATGCACTGATGCCTATTTTGATTTTTTTGTCCATTGGCCAACTCCTTCGCTCTGTGCTGTTTAATTTAGTCTAGGCTATTTAACAAGTTCAGAGCTGTACATAGCAGCTCTGTAACTTTATGATTTTAAAAAGCCGATATTAATTTTAGACTATTTATTTATTTATTTATTGGTCTCTATACCGTTCTGTATACCTGAATCACACTTATTTTTAGTAAATGTACTTACCCAATGGGTTGAATAACTGACTGACGCCTTTAGTGAAGTGCATGGCGTCGCTTGAAACCGTTAAACACACACAGCCTTCTTTCGTTTCTGGTTGATGAGTGTGTTTACCGTCTAACCAGATGAAATCGCCTTTGTTATAGACTCCCATTTCGTCCTCGAAGCTTCCCTCTAACAATAGGGTTATTTCAAAACCTTTATGTGTGTGGCAAGGTACTTGTCCGTTTTTGTCTATATGCAATAAACTGGTGTGGTGCGACTCATCATCGAAGTCGAGTCTTGCTCTTGATATTTTCCCTAAACTTATCCAGTCTTTTAGTGCGACTGAGTTAAGCGCTCTAGGAAGCGTAAAAGTGGTTTTAGCTACTGTTACTTTCTGTATTTCTGGCTCCATTTCAACGGATTGAGATAAGTCAGCGGTGATTGATTCAATTGCATCTAAATCAAACTCTACGTCATCAGAAAGAAAGGTATCGATTTCTCTATGACCCAGAGGGAATTCTAAATTGTCAGTGTCAAATACACTATTGGCAGCTTCGGCTGTTAACTGATTAACTTGTTGTTGGCAGTGTTCACAGAGCTCAACATGGCTCGCTACAATCAAAGAAACGGAATCAGCGAGAGAACCCCCAACAAAGCTTTTCAACATATTTAAATTTGGGTGATGTTTAATCATGGTTTTGTTCTCCCATGTGGACCTTAAGTTTGGCTAAAGCGAGTCTTAGACGTGATTTGACGGTTCCTAGCGGGACATCAAGTTGTTGAGCGAGTTGTTCTTGTGACAGCTCTTGAAAGTAAACCCCTTTCACAATCGTTTTCTGGGCGAGAGGTAGTTTCTCTATCTGAGTCATTACATGACGGCTCATTAGATGGTCACCAAATGGAAGCTCGTCGTTTTGAGACTCCGCTATCATTGAATCGATTGGCCAGATATCGTCTGCAATGGTTTGTTCCGCTTTCGCTTTCACTTTTCTCAACATATCGAAAGCAGCGTTTCGCATCACGGTGTACACCCAAGTCGTCGCCGCGCCTTTCTCTTCGTTATAGAGGTGTGCTTTTTTCCAAACATTAGCCATTGAGTCTTGAACAAGTTCATTAGCCGCTGCTTCGCTACCCAACTTGCTGATACCGAAACGCTTTATCTTGGGAGCAAAAAACTTAAATAAATTAGTAAAAGCCTGCTTGTCTCGTTCTGTACCAACCAAAATCAACCAGCTTGAAAGCTCTGCTGGTACTTTGGTTTCGGTAGGTAATTTGTTATCGGGAATAATGACATGCTCCTTGCCTTTCCCTGAACTTCTCATTTCCACTTGCATAGTATCTGACCATCATGCGAATTTGGTTAACACTACGCAGAAAGTAAAGCTCGGGATCACTTCTATTTAAACTAATTTCTATTATACGAAATTATAGTGAATAAAAATGTCTATTGCCCCGTAATGATTTGATTAAGAAAAGGAACGAGAGAAGGAAAGCTCGCGGGTTTGGTAAATTCGGCTTTTTTTTCTAGAGGGATAGGCAACATTTCCAAGAGTCTTGCACAAGTCCATTGAGAATTTTCGAAGTCAGGTGCTGGATAAAGCGTTCTGATCGATTCATTTTCTCTGAAAAGCTGAACAAGAAACGAGTTCATGATATTTGGGGTTTTGGCATTTAACTCCGGCCAGTGAGGCAAGTTTTGAAAGCGACTGGTGATCAGAGTGTCTTGTTGACGCATTGCGTCCTTAAGCTTAACTAATTGAACGCCTTCAACGTCGATTTCAAGAATATTGTCGTCAGAAATATTGAAGTCCACGATCGTTACTCTGGTTCCCCATGAGCTGAGTGTCTTGGGTTTTGCTGCATCTTGGGGGGCGATGATAAACCCACTTCCTTGAGACGCACTGGAGACCATTTTCAAATATTTCTGTTCGAAAATGCGTAGTCTCTGTCTACCGTTTGGTAAAATAAACAAAGGAAGCGGGAATACTGGCAGTCTGTCAGGTACTTCTGATTCGGTGTTATCTAACGGCTGTATTTTTTTAGCTGATTTAGGCACATAGTACTCCTTAAACATAAAATTCATTTTAGGGATATACGTTCCTAGTTTGGTGTACGATCAATTTGATGAGTCAATGGTTTATCGGGGAGTGGCCGAGTGTAAATCGGTGGTCTGCATTTTTTGTTGCACCTGTTCATAAATTCATTGTTTATCCCTTCTTTCATGATTGCCATTAGGTTATATGATTAAATAGTAGGCGAATGGATAGGTGAGATAGCGAGCGTCTATCTGACGGAGATTTCTTTATCCGACATCACATCAAAGGAATGGTCATGATCGTTATTTATGGTATCAAAGAGCGTTTAAATCCTATTAAGTTACCGCTCTCTAATGTTTTACAGCAATGTTTGAACAGTGAGATGGGTTTACCTGATGACAAGCGGGCACATCGATTTGTTCCATTAGAAAGAGATGACTTTTTTTATCCTGAAGGGCGATCTGAAGCCTACACCGTTATTGAAATCAACATGATGGAAGGTCGAGCTGTTAACACTAAAAAACGGCTGATTAAGAAGATTTTCTCAGAAATAGAAAAACAGTTAGGTATCTCCCCTTTAGATATCGAAATTACGATAAAAGAGCAGCCATCCCACTGTTGGGGTTTTAGAGGCATGACGGGGGATGAAGCTCAAGACCTCCAGTACAAAGTGAAGGTTTAGCTTATATTTGGTTCTGCTGGCGATTTATCAGATAAATTTCGGTTCGCGTAAACCCTTGTGCTATACTCCGCGCCCCAATCCAAGTTGGCTTGCTTAATCTTAGGAAATTATTATGAGTGCTAAAAACGAACTTCAACAAATTAACAACCGTCTAGACAAGTGTCGCCACAAGTTAGCGGCTGCTAAAACTCGTAATGATCGTCCTGTTGTTCGTCAATTTGAAGACGAGATTAAGAAACTTACGAAGAAAATTGCCCAGCTTAAACACAAAGAAAGCTTCGATGTGAATCAAGAGCGTAAATCGCTGATTGATATGCCATTTAGCCGAGAAATTACCAAAGCTGAGCAAGCGGATATGGGGAAACTGAAAAAGTCTGTAAAAGGATTAGTGATTGTTCACCCAATGACGAAGATTGGTAAAGAGCTTCGTATTGAGGTTATGACAGGTTATGCCCCGAAAAAATTCTAATTACCTGTAATGGTAATAAAAAAGGAGCTAGCAGTAGCTCCTTTTTGCTTTATTAGGCATTTAGAAAGGTATTGAGCGGCGATATTATTTCTGTCGGCTTGTATTTCTTTGAGGTGATTGTTGTTAAAAAACCTTCGATAAAGGTTAACACGTTACATACATAGCACAGAGCGAACACGGTAATGTGCTCGTTTTTCTAATCTACAACTTCTCATCTATTTACATAAATATAAGCGGAGCAACACATAATTACAGGTCACTAGACTCATTAGGGAATATGAGAACGTAAAAATATAGAGGTTATATGAATCAATTAATTTCAATAGGGCCACTAGAATCTTTCCTAATCGCGATTAGTGTTTTGTTTCTAGGCAATTTTGTAAATGTAAAGCTACCGGTTCTCAAAAAGTACAATATCCCAGAGCCCATCGTGGGCGGCTTGATCGTCGCTTTTGCTATTACAGC
The DNA here is from genome assembly GCF_027587105.1 of Vibrio sp. RW. Classification (NCBI taxonomy): domain Bacteria; kingdom Pseudomonadati; phylum Pseudomonadota; class Gammaproteobacteria; order Vibrionales; family Vibrionaceae; genus Vibrio; species Vibrio sp. RW. The sequence continues at coordinate 195,129 of NZ_JAPPTM010000003.1, read as the reverse complement.
CCTACACTTTAATGGCGTTGATCTAGAGTTCTCTTTGCCATTACAGAATACATTCATGCTGATGTTTTTTGCTACCGTCGGCCTTGCCGCTAACTACACACAGTTGATAAAAGGGGGGGCAAAGGTATTTCTGTTCCTAGGAGTCGCCTCTGTTTATATCATCATCCAGAATGGTGTGGGTGTAACTCTCGCCACGGCACTTGGTCTCGAACCTTTAATGGGGCTGATTGCCGGGTCAATTACGCTATCTGGTGGTCACGGAACTGGCGCCGCTTGGGCACAAACTTTTTCAGAGACCTATGGCATTGCCAACACCTTAGAAATTGCGATGGCGTCAGCGACTTTCGGTCTTATCATCGGTGGTATTATTGGTAGCCCGGTGGCACAAAAGCTGATTGATAAAAACAACCTAGAGTCTGAATACGGTACTGGCACACAAACTCACGAACGTTTCCCTGAGTTGGTGACTTACAACGAATATGAAGAAGACAAAGTAACGGCGAAGAAGGTCATTGAGGTTCTTTTCATTCTTCTTATCTGTATCACTGGTGCGAGATACCTAGAACAATGGGTCGCTACTTTTGAAGTTTCGTGGTTGATGATTCCTGACTTTGTGTATGCGCTATTCATTGGTGTGTTCATTACTAATGTTTTTGAAGTGACTAAACTGCACAAAACCGACAGTGAAACGGTCGATATTCTTGGCACCGTGTCATTATCGCTGTTCTTAGCCATGGCACTAATGAGCCTGAAGCTTTGGAATATTTTTGATCTTGCGATTCCATTCTTGGTTATCCTTAGTGTTCAAGCGGTGGTGTTGGGACTTTTCTCTTACTTTGTGACCTTTAAGGTGATGGGGGCGAACTATGAAGCAGCAGTTATGTCGGGTGGCCACTGTGGTTTCGGTTTAGGAGCAACGCCAACAGCAGTAATGAACATGGGGTCTTTGGTGAGTCGATTCGGTCCATCGCCACAGGCGTTCATGGTAGTGCCAATTGTCGGTGCTTTCTTTATCGATATTGTTAATCTGATCATCCTACAAGGGTACATCTCGTTTATAGGCTAGTGGTAATACAGAGAATTGATACAAAGAAAACCAGTCGATTGACTGGTTTTTTTTATTGTTCTACTTTGCCTTTTCTTAACTGCGTTTATGCTTGTGGCGGTGAACTTATTTGTAATTCCTTTAGCAGAGAAAACGCAGATTGGGTGTGCTCACCTGTGACAATGAATCCTACAAGCTGGTTAGACTCATTAAAGCCTTTGGCAATAATCCCTTTCGGGTCAAACTTCGCTTCCCAACTCTGAACGGTTTGAATATTTCTACCTGCCAGTTGAATAGGATAACGGGGTGTTTTTACCTTAGTAATAATATGCGGCAGCCTTAGCTTGCCTTCTCCTGTGGTGAGTTGTTTAGCTAATATGCTGGCCGACAATACGGCGGGTTGTAGGTAAGCCATTACTTGGCCTTGAATCTCAGTACAATCACCAATCGCATAGACATTTTGTATGCTGGTTCTCATTGCTTCGTCAACGATGATACCTCTGTTCACCTCAATGCCCGCTTGTTTCGCTAGTGTGGTGTTTGGCATTAACCCAGCAGCAGCGATGACCACGTCGGTCTTGATTAATCGAGAAGACGCTGTTTGCAGCCTGACGCCATCAGTAAGGTAAGTCGCATGGCTTACCATTGTATCTGTCTCAACGGTTACTCCTGCCTTGCGCAGCTCATTTTCTAATTCTAGAGAAACAAAAGGCGGCACTAGGTTACTCAACAGGTAACTCGCAGGCTCAATGATGGTGACATCTTTGCCTGCGGTTTGAAGGTCGAAGGTGAGCTCAACGCCAATGAGCCCGCCACCAATGACTGTGATTTGTTGAGCAGCGTCGATCTGAGCTTTGTGTTTTTCGAACTCTTCCAAGCTATTGAGAGTAATCGTTGCCTGAGGAAGCAGCCCTTCTGCTGGCGGTATAAAGGGTGTAGCGCCTGTCGCTAGTACAAGTTTTGAGTAGGGGATGACATCATCGCCAGCGACAATAAACTGCTGCTCGGTGTTAATCTCGTTTACCCAAACGTTGGTTTTAATGACAACGTTATATTGCTTTGCTAATTGCTGAGCATTATTCATCACGAGCTGTTGAGGTGTTTGCTCATTACTGAATACGTGCGAAAGGTTCGGCTTGCTGTATTCAATACCAGAGTCCGCCGTGACCATAGTAATAGCAATGTTTTGGTCAGCTTTACGAAGCATCTTTATGGTTTGTAGGGCGGCGAAACCACCACCCACAATCACAATGTTATCCATATGACTTCTCCACAAACACTTCTTTACCTAAATGGCATTCAGGGCAAAGGAAATCATCCGGCACTTGTGCCCATGGTGTTCCCGGCTCAACGCCTTGGTACGGTTCACCTAACTGTGGGTCGTACATCCATTCACACACAGTACAGCGCCAGCAAGTGCAGTCTGCGCTGCGTGCTGACTTGTCTTGCGATTCTTCTGGCTTCTGCTCTGTCGTGTCTTTGAGCTCGGTTGGGGTGCTTGTCGGTGCTGATTCAATACGTTGAATGTTGCGCTCAACTTGTTTAGGCTCACTAACCTCGTTCGTATCGGTGCGCCACACCTCAGCCAGTGTCATGCCGTAATCGATGCATTGACTAAGGGCGTCTGTGTCTGGTTTCCAATAGATGTGTTGTGGTGCACTGACTTCGAAATTGGCTTCACGTAGGCGAGCATCGATGCGTTTAACTGCGCCACCTGTCCAACCTGAAGACCCGAAGGCTGCGGCTCTTTTTTCTGCAAAGCGTAAGCCGTGTATCTCTTCGAGCAGCGCTGCGATCTGCGGCATCATCACATTGTTCATGGTCGATGAACCAACGAGTACGCCCTTTGAGCGAAAGATGTTGGCAAGGATGTCATTCTTGTCGTGCTTGGAGATGTTGAACACCTTGATTGCCGTCTCTGGGCTGCCTTTACGTATTCCCTTAGCGATAGCATCGGCCATCATGCGAGTATTATTCGACATGGTATCGTAGACAATCGTAATACGATCTTCTTTGTAGGCCTTAGACCACTCGTAATACTGCTCAACGATTTGCGTTGCGTTATCACGCCAAATACAGCCATGAGAAGTAGCGATAACATCGATAGGCACACCCAAGCTCAACACTTCTTCTATCTTCGCTTTCACCAAAGGCGCGAAAGGCGTCAGGATGTTCGAAAAGTAGCGCAGACATTGGTCATGAAGTTCTACTTGGTCTAGCTGGTCGTTGAATAGGTTCTCATCGCAGTAGTGTTGGCCGAATGCATCATTACTAAACAGGATTTCATCACCGGTTAAGTAAGTCGCCATTGAGTCTGGCCAGTGCAGCATCTTCATCTCTACGAAGATCAGTTGTTTTCCATTACCGACATCGAGTGTGTCGCCAGTTTTAACGGTTCTGAAGTTCCAGTTAGGTTGATGGTGATGGCCAACAATCGAGTTCACTCCTGCTTCCGTACAGTAAACAGGTGTATTTGGGATTTTGGCTAATAATGCTGAAAGTGCACCTGAATGGTCTTCTTCGGCGTGCTGACAAATGATGTAGTCGATGTCGTTGATATCGATTTTCATCTCAAGGTTTGCAAGGAATTGCTCAGTAAAGCGATGATCAACGGTATCGACCAGCACCGTTTTCTCTTCACGGATCAGGTATGAGTTATAGCTGGTACCTTTGTTCATGTGGTATTCCTTGCCATGAAAGTGCTCGGTTTCCCAGTCGTGGACGCCAACCCAGTGAACATTTGATTTAACGTGAATAGTCATAATGGTAATACCTTATTTAAATATCTAAGGTCATCACTGCACTAGTTGTGCCATGTTTTTAATATATTGTTTTTCATTGATTTTTTTTGGATTTACCTATTTAAATGTGTCTTTATGACTGTATAATTTGTGTAATCAAAATGATTCTTAAGTGTCTTTATGACTAATTTTATTCGGGCAACGTTAGGTCGTTAAATAGCAGGAATAAAAAAGGCCAGACGAGTGTCTGGCCAAAACAAGGCAGTGTTATTTAACAGTCTACGGTTCTGTTAAAATATATTTTGTAAAACGAAAAAGCGTTTTAAAGAGTAAAGCGCTGTAGCTATTGGTACATGATGCATAGCGCATGGGAGCTATTACAGCGTAGTAACCACTTCATCAAGAGCTAGACGTGCTTTTGGTTTACCGTGGTTGTAGTCTTCGCCGTCTTTGTGGTAGCCGATAGCGAGTGCGACATCAACAACGTGACCTTCTAGTTCTTCAGCAAATTCTTCGCCGATCATAGCAGCGTCTACGCCTTCCATCGGAGTTGAAGCGATGCCTAGACGAGCTAGTGTGTGCAGTGTGTTACCTAGTGCGATGTAAACTTGAGACTTAGTCCAGTTACCGTTGAAACCTGTTTCGTCTGTGTTCATTTCTGCGAATGCGTAAGCACCTAAGAATTGCTCGTACATTTCAGCGGGTAGGTGACCAGAGCTTACTTCTGTATCAGCACGCTTAGCGAATTTCTCTTTAGTGTACTTAGGATCGTGAGCAAACAGGATCGTGTGTGACGCTTCTTTCGCATGTGGCTGGTTAAACTGGAACATGTTCTCGAAAGTGTTGTGGAAGCGCTGTTTAGCTGCGTCGCTCTCAATGATGATGAATTTCCAAGGCTGAGAGTTAATTGAAGAAGCAGACAAACGAAGTGCTTCTTTGATTACTTCCATGTCTTCCGCAGAGATGCGTTTTTCTGCATCGTATTTTTTAGCTGTGTAACGAGTGTTTAGATCAGTAATGATTGGATGAGTCATGTTGAATCCTAATATCTATCAATAATAAATGTTGTAGGGTGTTATGTTCGGTAACGTCAACAATAAGCAGATAACGCATTTAAACGAATCTCAATAGATTGAACGTCTAAATAGTTATCGAACATGCCCCAATAAATCGAGTATCTGCGGTAGCTCAAGTCGATGGGTGTAAGATAATAGAAGATGGGTTGGGGAAAAATAGCGAACATATCAAATCACTATGGAGAATAATGTCCATAATAAGTAATTAAGTGTGATCTTGATGTGTTGTGGCGCGCTAAGATCAGTCGCTTAGTACGCCTTTATGCCATATTGACGCAATAATGGTGGAAGTACGCTGTCTAGGTTTGGGATATCTTCTGGGGTGAGTTCAATTAAGCTGAAGCCGTGTTCTGCGTATGTTTCTCTCGTTGCAATGCGTTTGTCTTCAGCGACAGGGGCAGAATCGGTTCCCCAAAACTGGATGTACACCTTGCCGTTTGGCAGGTAAAAGTCGCTGATCACTTCTTTTGATATTGGCAGCGGACGCTCATACGCATGCACCACTCCTGCCATATAAAGCCAATTATCGATGATCAGCTCTCCCTTTGAACGAACATAGTGCCCATCTAAGGTTCGGTGTTTGGCCTCAAACTTCTGACGGAAGCTAGAAAACGATACATCGGTCGAGTGGCTTTCTGCATCGTGGCCTAAGAACTCGACAACAGATTGCTTTAATCGTTTATTGCGGACCAACGAGTCGTGCCACACCACAAATAAATTCTCAGTCGCTTTGTCTTCTCTTTGTTCACCTCCGGCTTTTAAGCCTGTGGAGGTGACGTGCCAGCCATCTTCTTCTTTCTTTATCCACCCAAGTTCATTGAGTAATAAGTTGATCTTCTTGGCGCTGAGCTCAAAGGCGTGACCAAGTTGCGTCGCGGTTAATGTTTTGCCAGAGAATGACTCTAAGTCGATAAGCAGTTTTTCTGGCCATACGATAAAGACACCAAACTTTTTGTGCTCCACATACTCCCCACCAAAACTTTCCCCTCGCTCTGTCAGTACCCAACGCTCTTGTGAACGCACAATATAGCCAGCGGCTTTTAGATCACTAAATAGCGCTTTGGCTTCTACGCCTTTCTGTTTCGCGAGTGCTGATGTGGAAATTTTGTCTGACATAGTCTTTTCTCAAAGCAGAACGATCTGCGGATTCAGGTTGAGGCGGTGGTGAATATGAATAGGTAAATACAATAACACATCTCTTGCCGCTGACAGCAGTGTGTTGTGCTCAGCTTTTGCTGAAAGAGTGTGGTGAAGGTGCGCATGATGCACAAGCCGATGGTGTAATCGAGAAGATGCGATAGGGTAATTTTGAGTGTGATCTACATCTCATTGATTTTGTAATTAAATTACACAATGCAAATTCATACTCAAGAGTGTGTGTATATTTCACGCTTTGTATGGCGTTCTTTTATACGTGGTTTATAGTCTTATGGAGTGAGTTTTTATTAAGTGTGATATAGATCACTATTTATTTTTTATAGTCACGAGTTAAAGTGTGATATTGATCGTGCGTTGATGAGAGTTATTCTCAATAATTTTGCTTTGTAATTTAAATTCATGACATTTTTGTGATCTAAAGCGCTGCTGTTAACCCTAAGGTGTTTTTTGTGTGTGATGTTTATCACGAAAGTTGGGCTGAGGTGCATTTTGGAAATGTTGTGATACATTTTAATCAACTTTTGAGCACACACTTTCGGTCATTTGACCAACCAATACACTACGGGGTTCTACCTATGTTATCACCAGAAGCAAAGATCAAGGTTCAAAACTTTGGTCGTTTCTTATCTAATATGGTAATGCCAAACATCGGCGCATTCATTGCGTGGGGTTTCATTACTGCACTATTCATCCCAACAGGTTGGTGGCCTAACGAAACGTTAGCATCAATGGTTGGCCCTATGATTACATACCTTCTACCACTATTGATCGGTTACACCGGTGGTAAAATGGTTGGTGGTGACCGCGGTGCGGTAGTCGGCGCTATCACAACAATGGGTGTTATCGTTGGTACTGATATCCCAATGTTCATGGGTGCAATGATTGTAGGTCCACTAGGTGGTATCGCAATTAAGAAATTCGATGAAGCTGTTCACGGTAAAGTGAAGAGTGGCTTCGAAATGCTAGTGAATAACTTCTCTGCTGGTATCATCGGTATGATCTGCGCAATCATCGCGTTCATCGTGATTGGTCCTGCAGTTAAAGTTCTGTCTTCTGGTTTAGCGGCTGGCGTTAACGTGATGGTTGAAGCAGGTGCACTACCTCTTGCATCTATCTTTGTTGAACCTGCGAAAATCCTATTCCTAAACAACGCAATCAACCACGGTATCTTCTCTCCACTAGGTATCCAGCAATCTGAAGAGATTGGTCGTTCAATCTTCTTCCTAATCGAAGCGAACCCAGGTCCTGGTTTTGGTCTTCTACTTGCTTACATGGTGTTTGGTAAAGGTAGCGCGAAGCAATCTGCTGCTGGTGCTTCTATCATCCACTTCTTAGGTGGTATCCACGAAATTTACTTCCCTTACGTTCTAATGAACCCGCGTCTAATACTTGCTGTAATCGCAGGTGGTATGACGGGTGTATTCACTAACGTAGTGTTCGATTCTGGCCTTATCTCTCCAGCATCTCCAGGCTCTATCTTCGCAGTATTGTTGATGACACCTAAAGGCTCTTACATCGGTGTGGTTCTTTCTGTTATCGCTGCAACGGCTGTGTCTTTCATCGTAGCTTCAATCCTACTTAAGACTTCAGCTCAAGGTGACGACGAAGATTCACTAGAAAAAGCCTCTGCTCAAATGAAAGACATGAAAGCCTCCTCTAAAGGTGCAGCAGCAGAAGCAAACGTCAACCTAGCGGATGTAAAAGCAGTCTACGTAGCCTGTGATGCGGGTATGGGTTCAAGTGCGATGGGTGCAGGCCTTCTACGCAAGAAAATAGAAACAGCTGGCCTAGACATTGTGGTAACCAACTACGCAATCAACAATCTACCGGCTGATTCGAAAATCGTTATTACACATAAAGACTTAACAGACCGTGCTCGTAACACCGTTCCTGGTGCAATGCACATGTCTCTGAACAACTTCTTAGATGCAGCAGTATACGACCAACTAGTCGCTGAACTTGTAGAAGCACAAAGTGGGGACGTAAAAGCTCCAGCTCCTGCAGCGGCTCCAACACAAGAAGGTAACAAGTTAGCACTGACTGACGACAGCATCTTCCTTGGTCTAAAAGCGACTCAAAAAGAAGACGCAATCAAGTTCGCTGGTGAGCAGCTGGTAAAACTTGGCAACGTATCGCCTGAATATGTAGCTGGCATGTTTGCTCGTGAAGAGCTTGTGTCTACCTACCTAGGTGAGTCTATCGCAGTACCACACGGCACAATCGAAGCGAAACAATACGTACAAAAAACCGGTATCGTTTTCTGTCAGTACCCTGAAGGTATTCAGTGGGGCGAAGATGAAGATGATATCGCTAAGATGGTTATCGGCATTGCTGCACAAGGCGATGAGCACAACATGGTGCTGATGGCTATTACCAATTCACTCGATGATGAAGAAGCTGTGGAATGTCTACAGAACACAACAAACCCTGCTGATGTTCTACGTATTCTCAACGGAAACTAAAAAGCTCTAGTCAAGCTCCTGAGTGAAGGAGGCCGGTATCCCCCTACTGGCCTCATTTTCGGTCTTAATCTCTCTAAGAAGATTCAGTCTGAATAGCTTACTGCTTAATGCCTAGGGCACATCGTCAAGGCATGTTGTTGAGCAGTTAGCTATCTAGATTCAAATATTTATAAGGTCAAAATTATGAAAGCGTTACATTTTGGTGCAGGTAATATCGGTCGTGGTTTCATTGGTAAGCTTCTTTCTGACGCTGGTATGAAGGTTACGTTTGCTGACGTAAATGAAACGGTTGTAAATGCGTTAATTGAACGCCAAGAATACCCAGTTAAGATTGTTGGCGAAGAGTGTGTTGTTGAAGTTGTTAAGAACGTAACAGCAGTAAACTCAGCAACAAGCGCAGTGGTAGATTGCATTGCTGAGTCTGACATTGTGACGACTGCAGTAGGTCCTACGGTTCTTAAAATCATCTCTAAGTCTATCGCTCAAGGCATTGAAAAGCGTGCAGCAGCAAACAACACTGCGCCAATGAACATCATCGCGGCAGAGAACATGGTTCGCGGTACTAGCCAACTAAAAGCAGCGGTTCTAGAGCACCTTTCTGATGAAATGAAAGCCTTCACTGAACAGCACATTGGCTTTGTTGATTCAGCGGTTGACCGTATTGTTCCACCGGCAGAAGCGGGCGAAACAGACCCTCTAGCAGTGACGGTTGAAACGTTCAGCGAGTGGATCGTAGACCAAACACAATTTAAAGGTGAGATTCCAAACATCCCAGGAATGGAATGCACGGATAACCTAATGGCTTTCGTTGAGCGTAAACTGTTCACGCTAAACACAGGTCACTTGGTAACGGCATACCTTGGTGTGCTTGCGGGCCACGAGACTATCAAAGACTCTATCGAAGACGGCAAAATCCGCGCTGAAGTAACAGCAACGATGGAAGAGAGCGGTGCCGTTCTGATCAAGCGTTACGGCTTCGATCCAAAAGCGCACGCGGCATACATCCAAAAAATTCTTGGTCGTTTTGCGAACCCGTTCCTGCGTGATGAAGTAGACCGTGTTGGCCGTCAACCAATTCGTAAGCTGAGCCCACAAGATCGTCTAGTCAAACCATTGAACGGTACGCTAGAATACGGCCTTCCTAATGCGCACCTAGTAAAAGCGATCGCAGCTGCGTTCCATTACAAGAATGAAGACGACCCACAAGCGGTTGAACTTCAGGCAATGTTCGCAGAAAAAGGTTTTGCTGAGACATTAGCGCATTATTCTGAGCTGAATAGTGACTCAGAAGTTGTTAAACTAGCGGAACAAGCTTATCTAGCATTGAAATGATCAACCATCAAAGTGCCACACCTGTGGCACTTTCTTATTACCGAGCCGTTATGCCAATACATCCTAGCCACGAAACTGAATTACTCGAAGCCCTATCAGAAGCTGAGAGCGCTGGCGCCTGCCTAATGGCAGCTTATGATGCATTGGATGACACGGTAGATGCGGTATTAAAAAACATTTTCAAGAAAGACGATACAGCGATCAAATTCGTTGTCGAGCCCCTTCTCAATAGTGGCGGGCCTTTAGGCGAGATTATGATTCGCGGCAAGCTTCTATTAGGGCTTGGTGTGATCAGCAAAGAGCTTTATGACGATTTAGAGGTTTTCGTAACCTTGAAAGAGTGGGCTAAAATACAAGGTGAAGACACCAGCTTCACAGAAGTTGATGTGATATTTGAACTCAACAAGGTGCACGCGATTCAGCGTATTATGCCTATCGAATATGACGCGAAGATGGTGGAAACCATGTCTGGCCCTATGCTTCAAATGTTCTTGGGCAGGCACCATCAGAAAGTGAAGTCGACGATCGTTTTGGCTATCACAGACATCATCAACACCTTGTGCCGTGATAACGCTTTGAGTTCTTAGTTTGCGTTATTAAGCGCTTTCTTTACAATTCGGCTCTCTACAACTTGTTTTACCCATCCTAGAATTTACAGTTATTGCGATTTCTCTTGTTAGAGGCGTCGCTTTTTTATAGGCGCTTTAGTCTTTATTTCTGCCTTTTATCCAACCTTTTTATCTATCAGCCCCTTCGACTATCATCTCTATTTCTTAATCATAATCTTTTGGTTGCTCGGTTTTACATCCGTGAATTTCAGGCACAAAAAAAGCCACATACAGTGGCTTTTTTGCTCAACAAAACCTTCAGATTATAGGTCTTGGATGTTTTCTGCTTCTAGCTCTCGGAAGTAGCGTAGAGTCTTAACTTTTAGCTCTTGTTGAGCAGGCTCATCAGCAACGATGATCGCTTTACGGTGCATCTGTAGAGCGGTAACCGTCCACATGTGGTTTACAGAACCTTCGATAGCCATTTGAAGCGCTTGTGCTTTGTTGTGGCCTAGAGAAAGGATCATTACTTCTTCAGCGTCTAGAAGAGTAGCAACACCGATAGTTAGTGCGTATTTAGGCACTTGGTTGATGTCGCCATCGAAGAAACGAGAGTTTGCGATACGAGTGTCTTCAGTTAACGTCTTGATACGAGTGCGTGAAGATAGAGAAGAACCAGGTTCGTTGAATGCGATGTGACCGTCAATGCCTACGCCGCCCATGAACAGGTTGATTTTGCCGTATGAACGGATTTTCTCTTCGTATGCTGCACAGTGAGCATCGATGTCTTCAGCTTGACCGTCTAGCAGATTGATGTTTTCTGCTTGGATATCAACGTGGTTGAAGAAGTTCTCATGCATGAATGTGCGGTAAGACTCAGAGTGGTTTGGGTCAATACCAACGTACTCATCCATGTTGAATGTTACAACGTGCTTGAAGCTCACTTCGCCAGCTTTGTAAAGTTCAATTAACTCAGCGTAAGTAGTTAGAGGTGTGCTACCAGTAGGAAGACCTAGTACAAATGGACGCTCAGCAGTTGGAGCGAACTTGTTGATAGAATCTGCGATATGACGAGCAGCCCATTTACCTACTTTAGCTTTGTTGCTTAATGGAATAAGTCTCATTGATTTTGCCCCTAGAAATTAAATTTTACAGTGTTCTGAAACATTAATTCGCATTATAAAATAAGTTATCAAGTTCTGCTATTGTTTTAGGTCAAGTTTTTACTTTTTTCCTCGTATCTGTGACTAGAACGCTCAAAATTACACAATTACTGTATGGATATTTGGTGGCGTTAAACAAGATTAATACGCTTGTCATATACAGGAATGTTGATTTGATTCAGTGCCTGAAAGGGTCAGTGCGTTTTTGCGGATTTATAAGCTTTGCCGCATTAAAGAGCTTCTGCGTGCTCACAAGCTTTGAGAGTATAGTTGAGACGTGAAAAATAATGATGGCAATGTGCCACTATCGTGATAAAAGGAAGTTATTAAACGAGGTTAGAAGAATTCTGCTGGGTTAGATACCCGTCTGAATGGCTGGGAATAGATGCTTAATCACGCTATCACTATGAATTATCTATAAATATTGGCAAAACCAAGCAGGTTAGCTAAACTGACCAACTACGAAGAAAATCGTGTTTGAAGTTAAAAATAGAAGGTAAAAAAAGCCCAAAGTGATGAGGTATCACCTTGAGCGTTTTTACTAATCTTCTAACACTAACTCACTTTCGTATTCTTCTTTAGGCACTTCGCCACGTTTGCAGCCGTTTAGGGTATGAAAGCGACGGCGTCCACGAGCCAGTTGAATGTATTTCAACCAAACACGCTCTAACTTTGACTTAGCCTTATGAGGGTGAGACAACACTTTTAAGAAATGTTTTTCTTCAGCATTGGTTGGCGTTAACTCACCAGTCTCAAGTGCTAGCATTGTGTCACCAAATAAGGTCAGGACTTCCTCTTCTGAAAGAGTAAAATTACCTGATTTAGCGAAACCTCGTGGGAATTTAGTGGTGTCATAAAAACGTTTTTTTCCGTGTCGGAATTCGGTCTCAGACATATCAGCCTCAGTAATGTGGTTAGATAGATATTAGTGTTTATTGTTCACGCGAACATATTGTTAAAAGGCTACAATGGGAAACAAAATGTTTTTGCCTTTACGATAAACAATTCTAGATCGGCTAGTTAGCAGATTTATTACAGAGATGCATTTGATGGATGTGAAAGTATTTAGAACCTTTCTTGAGGTTGCAAGAGTACGCCATTTTGGGCGTGCAGCAGAAAACTTGTATTTAACGCAAGCCGCAGTGAGTGCGAGAATTAAACAACTAGAAGGCTATTTTGATACTCAGCTCTTTATTCGTGACCGCAACAATATCAAGCTTACCTCTTCCGGTGAACGTTTGATTGGTTATGCTGAAGTGATGGTGTCTACCTTACAACAAGCTAAATTTGAGCTGTCGTTAGAGAGTGGAAAAGCCTTACAGCTAACACTCGGCGGCACACCTAATATTTGGGATGCGTATTTGCAAAACTGTTTGAGCGTGGTGACTGATTCTTTTGGTGGTTACGGCTTCATGGCAGAGGTGATGGGGCGAGAGCAACTGAACCGTAATTTGCTAGAGCGAACCTTAGATATGGCTTTCGCTTTCGATCAGATCAAAGCAGAAGAGCTGAACTGTAAAAAAGTCGCTGATCTGGTCTTGGTGCTGGTATCAACGCAACAGGATGATCTGGAATCTGTATTTCAACATAAATACGTTTATGTCGACTGGGGAACGCGTTTTGGTTCTGAACACGCAGAGCGTCACCCTAAAGTGCCGGCACCGTATCTACGTACCTCGACAGCCCGTATAGCCCTGGATTTCATTTTAGAGAAAGGCGGCAGTGCATATTTGCCAGTATCTCTAGTTGAGCCTTTTATCGATTCTGGCCAGCTGCACAAGGTGAAAGGGGTTGAAGACTGGTATCGCCCAATTTATCTGAGTTACCGTAAAAGTAGCACTTCGGTTGACGCGATCATGCAGGTTGAGAAATTGGTTAATGAGATTGACCCATCGACTGCATATACGTTGCAACAAGCCGCTGAACAAGCACCTGAATAGTAGTATTTACTTGTCACTATATTGATGAAATAAAAAGCTTATTCTATAAAAAATGGCTCTCTTGAGAGCCATTTTTGTTTTTAAACCAGTTTAAGCCTGGTATCTGTAACCTATTCCAAGGCACCTAGTTATTACGGTGCCAAGTTTTCAAAAGCATCATGTTTTAAAATTGCTATGCTTTCTTTCCAGGAGCTACAGGTTCATTAAGTTCTCAATGGACTCTTCAAGAGAGTGGGACAGATATGAATGAATCTGATTTCCATCGGTTGCGTCTATTTCAATCTTAGAAATCCCGTTGCTCGCTTTATCTTCAAGAAAGCTGAGAGATTGTTCAACTGATTGACTGGTGAGAACTTGTTGGTTTGATAAAACAATACGACACGTGTGCAGAACCATAGCCTTTTTCCTTTTATTCGATAAGCCTCTGCATCTTGGCGTGCTAAGTACTTATCGTTGACGTTGTGAGAAGAATACCTTCTCTAGGTTAAATTTAGTCTAATTGAATAAAATTAAAACTTTTTTTGTGATTTATCTGACCTTAGCTTCCGAAAATGGCTAGCGACAATGTAAGTTAACGGTAAACTTTTAGTTATCAGAATGAAGGTTATGATTAACAGGGAAATACGACATGTCGAAAACTATTCATCACAACAGTACATTAACGAGTGAGCAATGCCATTTAGCTCGTTATGCACGAGACGCTCGTTTTGATGGGATGTTTTTTACTGCGGTGAAAACCACGGGTATTTTTTGTCGACCTATTTGCCCTGCAAGCCCACCCAAAGAAGAAAATGTCGAATACTTTTCTCATCAAGCTCAGGCTTTGAAGGCGGGGTATCGCCCTTGCTTACGTTGTCGCCCAGACAGCGCGCCTTTCTCTCCAGCATGGAAAGGGGTTGAGACGACCTTTCTGCGAGCTATGCAATTAATTGATAACGGTGCACTGAATTCAGGCTCGATTGTCGACCTTGCTACTCGATTGGGTATTTCAGATCGTTATCTACGAACCTTATTTGACAATTACATCGGGGTGTCACCGAAGCAATATAGCCTTTATAGCCAATTGATGTTTGCCAAGCAGTTACTGCATACCAGCAGCATGAGCATTACCGATGTCGGCTTTGCGAGTGGTTTTAATAGCACGCGCCGCTTCAATGATGCCTTTCTTAAAGAGCTGAAGCTTTCGCCAAGTCAAATCCGAAGAGCCAAGCCAAATAACAGCCTAAGTAATCATATCCAGTTAAGTTTTCACGGCCCGCTGGACTGGAATCATTTGTTGGCTTTTTATCGACGACGAATGATTGAAGGCTTAGAAGAAGTGGGCGAGGACTATTACCAGCGCACGTTGGATGTGAACGGTTCGAGGGGCTGGTTCAAGGCCACGTTAGTGACAGAGAGCCGATTAGGTATTGAATTTGATTTGGACGATATAAGCCAATTAAGAAGCTTGATCGCTAACATTCGACGTATGTTTGACTTAGATGTCGACATAGCAAAGGTCGAAGCCTTCTTTACAACTATCGATTCTAACTTAGTCGCTAAAAGTGGCATTCGTATCCCTGGGGTATGGAGTGCTTGGGAAGCCGGAGTTAGGGCTATTCTAGGGCAGCAAGTGTCGGTCATTGCGGCGATTGGTCAGCTTAACCTGTTGGTAAGAGAGCTTTCTGGTGAAGATGAGAAAACTTACTTTCCGACACCAAAGCAGATCGCTGAGGCAGATGTGAGCTTCTTAAGAATGCCGGGAAGTCGCAAAGAAACACTAAAGCGTTTTGCCGAGTACATGGTCGACAACGAAGCCGAGCATCCTTCGAAGTGGATTGACCTAAAAGGCATTGGACCTTGGACGATTCAATATGCGTTGCTTCGAGGCTTAAGTGAACCAAACCATTTGCTAGTCGGCGATTTGGTGGTCAGGAAATTCATCGAGAATCGTCCTGCCATTAATGCACAAAGCGTGTCGCCATGGGGCAGTTACGCCACATTCCATTGTTGGAATCAATCTTAATCGGAATACTAAGCTAGGAGATATCATGGCTAATCGTTTTACTTATTATGAGAGCCCGTTAGGCATCATTACTTTGCAGGCTAATGAGCAAGGTTTGCTTGGCGCTTGGTTTGAAATCCATACCACAAAGCCAGATCAGTTGGGCATTCAAGATGATAGCTTTCCGATCTTCGAATTGGTTGCTGAGCAACTTAATCGCTATTTTGCTGGTGAGGTCATTCAGTTTGATGTGCCGATTGCCGCGAAGGGAACTCCGTTCCAGCAATCGGTTTGGCAAGCTCTCACGACAATCCCTTATGGAGAAACATGGAGTTATGCCCAATTGGCTGACGCGATTGGTAACCCAAAAGCGGTGCGTGCGGTTGGTTTGGCGAATGGCAAAAATCCAGTGTCAGTGATTGTGCCGTGTCATCGAGTGATTGGCAAAAATGGTAAGCTGACAGGTTATGCGGGCGGTGTGGAACGCAAACAGCGCTTGTTGGTGATTGAAGGAAGGGAAGAAGATTAGAGAATTCTTCTATAGGGATTTTTGTTGACGAAACCCTGTCAATCAAAGCAGCAGAACAAGGGTTATTTAAGTGTAACTTCGCAATAAAATCGTCGTCTTCTGGAAAATGCTTGTTTGGTTGCATATCCTTTTATCATGTGTTTTAGGCAAGGATGCCCAAATGAATCGCTATCAATCACTTATGTTCAGCTGCAGTAGCGTGTTATTACTGACAGGTTGCTTAACGGATACCACTCGCCCTTTCGAAGTACCACAGTTGGTTTTGTTCACAGGTATGTATGAAAATGCTGACAGCGGCAGCTATCTGCTTTTTGAGTCGGGGAAAGTGACCTATCAAACCACGGATAATACGGTTACCCGCAGTTATAGCGTCGACGATGATTTGATCATCATTGAATTAAACTCCGGAAGCAGCCGAACTGATTCAGACTTGGTGATGCGAGTTCAGCATCAAGGTGAAGTACTTACCTGCAATATGTGCCCAGCAATGCAGTTAAGCAATGTCTGGACACGAGTTGAGAAGCCGAAGAAAGGTTCATTGAATTAGAAAAGGCCACCATTCAACCACAAATGAGCAGCAATACTGACCACGTAGCCAATCATGATCACTGGCATCCACTTCAAATGACCAAAGAAGGTATATTTTCCGTGTGCCGCCCCCATCAATGCCACGCCCGCCGCGCTACCAATCGACAATAAACTACCGCCAACTCCTGCCGTTAAGGTAATCAATAACCAGTTACCTATCGACATTTGAGGCTCCATTGATAATACCGCAAACATAACCGGAATGTTGTCGACAATCGCGGACAAGATCCCCACCATGATATTGGCCCAAATTGGATCCCATTGGCTGTACATTACTCCAGAAGCAAGTTCCAAATAACCAAGCAGACTTAAACCACCGACACACATTACGACGCCGTAGAAGAACAATAATGTGTCCCACTCGGCATGAGATACTCTTCTAAATACATCAAATGGTACGACTGAGCCTAATCGCTTGAGTGCGCCTTCGTCGTTGTTGGCAATCGCCATCGCTTTTTTCTGGGCGAGTGAGTTGGGTAAGGTTTTACGCAAGTAATAACCAAAGAACTGAAGATAGGCGAGGCCCATCATCATACCCATGACAGGAGGAAAGTGAATCACGGCGTGGAAAGCGACAGCTGTGGCAATCGTCATGATGAACAAAAATACGATCCTTCTTGCTCCACGTTTTAACTCGATATGTTGGTGCACGGTATCGGGCTGAGATGTCGGAACAAAGTAAGACATGATCAAGGCTGGAACAACATAGTTCATGACTGAAGGAATAAATAGGGGAACAAACTCGCTAAAACTCACGTAGCCTGCCTGCCATACCATCAGCGTTGTAATATCCCCAAACGGACTGAATGCGCCGCCAGCATTGGCTGCTATTACGATATTCACACAGGCAAGGTTAACGAATTTTGGATTTGATCCTGCAACCTTTAGAACGACGGCACACATTAATAAAGCGGTGGTAAGGTTGTCGGCAATCGGGGAGATAAAGAAGGCCAGAATACCGGTTAACCAAAATAGAGAGCGGAAGTTAAAGCCTTTACCTACCATCCATGCCTGAAGTGCATCAAACAGCCTTCTTTCTTCCATTGCGCTGATGTACGTCATCGCGACCAACAGGAAAAGCAGTAATTCGGCGTATTCGAGTAAGTTATGTTCGAGTGCTTGTTTAGCCACCTCGGTGAGGTTGTGTTCTTGGTAGGTGAAGCCAATGATGATCCAGATGAGACCTGCAGCAAGTAAAACGGGTTTCGATTTCCGCAGTTTTAAATACTCTTCCATCATCACAACTATGTAGGCGACAACGAAAATGGTCAGGGATAGGTAACCAACAAATGAGCTGGTGAGCTTGAGAGGTTCTCCTAACTGAGCAGTAGCAGCGCCTGCCACAGTAGAAAAAAACAAAAAAGAGAGAACAACTGAAAGCTGGATACCTAGCATGGATTACGCTCCGAAGTTAATGAGT
This sequence comes from Vibrio sp. RW, assembly GCF_027587105.1. Lineage (NCBI taxonomy): Bacteria > Pseudomonadati > Pseudomonadota > Gammaproteobacteria > Vibrionales > Vibrionaceae > Vibrio > Vibrio sp. RW. The sequence continues at coordinate 177,143 of NZ_JAPPTM010000003.1, read as the reverse complement.
TATTAACACGCGTAAAAGCGTAGACCTAAATAAGTTCGTGGGGTGTGATAGATATCTTAATAATTCAATAGATTATGATTAAAAGATTGCCTTAGCTAATCTATCGATAGGGCTTCGTTATTTATGTACAGCTAGGTTATTGGTGCGGTTTTATATTGGTTTTTTATATTGGTTTTTTATGTTGAATTATTAATTTATTTTGGTTTTTGAGTCTGGCTTTAAATTTAAATCACAGTTTTATGTTTTGTTATTGGTGTTTGGTGTGAATTTATATGCTATTTGATTTTAGTCATTAATCGTCGGATTATTAACTTGCACTATCTATATGTGTTTTGTTCCACATAAACGAAGGCATATAGAGGTTCCTATGACTAATCCAACACAAAACCATCGTCCAACTACGGTTGGTAGTTACATCGCACTCGCTTTTGCGATTGTGTTCTTTTCTGGATTCATGCAGTCAAATGAATGGTATGGGGTGTTCGATTTTACAACGCTCAACGGTTCATTCGGTAAGGTCGCTTACGATGTGAGTGAATCGGCTGATGGTATTCAAGCGGCAACGACGTCACTGCGAGGCAAAGGCGGAAATGGTGCTCGTGACGGTTTTATTTTTGCTTTGACACTTATTCCGACCGTGATGTTTGCACTGGGTATGATCAACGTACTTGAGCACTATGGTGCACTGGATGCGGCTCGCAAACTATTGACACCTCTGCTTCGCCCTCTGATGGGAATTCCGGGCAACTCAGGCTTGGCACTGATCGCTTCGCTGCAAAGTACCGATGCTGGTGCTGCGATGACGAGGCAGCTGAAAGACGAAGGGCATCTGACTAAGCGTGAAACCGATGTGTTCACCATGTTCCAGTTTACGGCGGGTGCGGCGATCGTTAACTTTTTCTCTTCAGGTGCAGTGCTGTTCACGTTGACGGCAATGGACGGCTCTCTTGCTGTCACTTCATCAATTGGTTTAGCTGTTGTCGTGATATTTATCTTTAAGTTTGTTGGTGCGAACCTATTCCGAATTTATCTCAACATTACTGAAGGCAAAGAAGACAAACCAAAATCAGACAAAGAACAAAAACTGGAAGAGGAAGTAGCATAATGAGCGAAGTTAAAGCAAAGAAACCAATGGTTACTGATATTTTCGTTGAAGGCGCTAAGAAAGGCTGGGTAATTGCCACTACTTCTACGGTACCGAATGTTCTAATGGCATTCGTCATCATCAAGGCATTACAGATCACAGGTGCACTGGATCTGATGGGCACTGTGTTTGCGCCTATCATGGCGGTATTTGGTTTACCTGGCGAAGCGGCAGCGGTACTGATTGGCGCGTGGATGTCGATGGGCGGCGCTGTTGGTGTGGTTATCACGCTGTTTGACCAAGGTATCTTGAACGGCAACCATATCGCTATTTTGGCGCCTGCTATCTACTTGATGGGCTCTCAGGTGCAGTACATGGGCCGTATCATGGGACCAATTGGTACTGAAGGTCGTTACATTCCAGTGATGATCGCGATTTCGGTATTGAATGCTTTTGGTGCAATGTTCTTGATGAACATTATTTTGTAACGTGATTTCTAAATCTTTTTAGACGTAACAAAAAGGAAACCCCGTTTGGCTTTCACCAAACGGGGTCTATTCTTTTTGTAGCCATCCTGCTACTGCGCGTTACTTATCTTTCAATAGGTAACCAATGCTCCCTGCATCGTTCCTTGATCTGGTTAAATCCTTTAACCTATCCAATTCATCGCCTTCCTAGCGGTGTCCTTGCTAACTCATCATCCCGACAAGTGACTCTATCCTAGAGTATAACTTCCTTGCTGATAACTCATCCTAAGTCATCAAATCTTCATCCTGAAGATACCTAATCCGTTAGGCTTTTTCCTGTTCCTGCCAACTCCCTGTCGACACGTACATTAAACACTCTTGAGGCTTTGTTCGCAATTGAGTTGAAGAAGTAAATGAAGACGTTAACTGAAAGAAATATGCGTCGACTCATACAAAACAAGGAGTTGGGGTTGTTTTTTAGGAAACTTCTGCGAAGCTTAGTTGTGATATCTTACTTCTATGTAAGATATCTCTCACAGGTGTTAGGGCATAAATACCACGACGTGTTTACCTCAGCAGTGAATCTATGGGTAAAACACGCCTAATAAACTCCAATTTATAGGGATAGATGATGATTACAGCACTTTACGCAGCTTTGCTAACAGTATTAATGATATGGCTGGCGATCGAAGTTATTAAGCAAAGGCGTATTAATCTTATCGCTCATGCTGATGGCGGTGTTGAGTCGTTGCAGGTAGTACGTTCAGCACAAAGTAACGCAATGGATTACATTCCAATTACGGTAATCTTGATGGGCTTCCTAGAGATGAATGGTGCCAGTGTATGGTTTATTCATGTGCTTGGCGTCGCGTTTTTATTAGGGCGAGTGATTCATGCAAAAGGGATTTTGACGAAGAACTTGAAAGGTCGAAAAGTGGGGATGGTGCTAACGCTTATCTGCATGATTTCTTTGATTGTCCTAAACTTAGTTTACCTACCTTTTGATAAAATGTTCTAGGGAGCATTATGGCATTGCGCCTTCCTCCTGCTTGGGCGATTGTCCTCGCAGGCTTGATACTGAACGTCTTGGTGCCTATCTTAGCTTAGATAATGATTTGCTTTAGCTTAACCTCAGCCTCGAAGCTGCCATTTGAATTGACGTGAAAACAAGCATTAACGTAATAGCCATCGTTTTAGTGGTGTTTGTTCGATACCAACGACCAGCATAAAACTAAGCATAAAGGTACCGAAGAATACGAGGCTATCTTTGGCTAACCCCGTGATACCTAATATTCCACAAACATTGAACAGTAAGATAATGATCAGTAGATGGCTTACATAGATACCCAGCATACGGTTTGAGATCGCGCGAACCCACGCATAGTCGCCGATGTTTGGATTAGCCAAAAGCCACATAAACATGCCCATTCCCCATAGCGCTGTACCAAACAAGAAATCATTCATGTTGAATCCGACGTCGAATGTGGTTAGCCATACCGCCTCAGCAAAGTGAATGAACATGCCTAACGCTAATAATACCAACGCTTTAGTTGATGACACCTTCCATTGATTCTGACGAATGAGGAAGCCTAAGGTCACCATTAACGTGCTAAAGAACGGGCCGTTACGAGTAAAGAAAGGTGCGCTGAGTTCGGTCAAGCTCGCGTAGCTGCCCGCTAAAACACCATAGACGTAAAGTACAATAGCCGTTGGTAATAACAGTTTGTCGAGTTTCATTTCGACTATTAGAGCGATGATCAAAATGGCACAAACCAGAGCAGGAATAAACCATAAGTGCACCAATCCACCCTCTAAGAAAGAGTTGAGCGGGGTGTTCATTAAAAAGCCCCAATAGCCTTGGCGTTCGCCTAAGTAACCGAACTCTTCCACCTTCGCGAGGTTGAATGGCATGACTAGACAAATGATGCTCCAAACCAACCAAACCTTGAGTAGTGGTTTAGAGTAGTTGACCACGGTTGTCCAAGGTGATGCAGTGAGCTTAGGTTGAATCAGATAACCTGAAATAAGGAAGAACAGAGGCACAGCGAAGCGAGCGGTTTGGTTAAGCACATAGCCAATCCAAGGCACTTCATCGATTTGCCAATAAGTAAGTGCCATTTGGCCGTGTAAGCCAATGATCGCCAAGATAGCAATCACTCGACCCAACTCAATACTGGCGATGCGTTGTGAAGGCGTATGTTGAACGGAAGACATATCAGATCTCTAAGAAAATTTTCGTAGAATCTAACAGCCTTTTTATGGAACCAGTTAGCGCTAAATCAAGGGTTGCGACCTTTATTTTAAGGCTTGTATTGATTATTTGAAGCCTGTCGCAGCTATATTAAATCCATTGCAGTAAGTACGAAAATGCCAAGCGTGCAAGTGATAAGTGAAACGACGGTGGTGAGTGCGATAATGTTGGCTGCCAATGTTGAATTCCCGCCCATCGCACGTGCCATAACATAGCTCGCCGCAGCTGTCGGTGCGGCGCTCATCAAGAAGATAAGGCCAAGATCTAATCCTCTAAAACCAAAGAACAGGGCAGCTAGCGTGATCAGTAACGGAGCCAAAACCAGTTTGTATCCGGTCGAGAACCAAGTCGGGCCCTTATCTTTTTTCAGAGAGCGGATATCAAGCGACCCTCCCGTGCACAAAAGGGCTAATGGTAACGTCATGTTAGCGAAATATTGCCCTGCATCACTAACCATTTTCGGTACAGGAATCGACAGTAAGTAGAACAATACACCTAAGGCGATCGAGATAATCAAAGGGTTTTTGGTGAGTGTTTTTACAATCACTTGAATGGCTTTGTCACCCGACTCTTGACCTTTCGGAGTGAGCGCAATGACCGCCTGAATATTATAGAGAACTGTCAGCGATGCGACATAAAGAGCAGCGAGTGCGACACCATCGTTGCCGTATATATTGGCAACATAAGCAAGCCCGATAATAGCAGTGTTGGCACGAAAGCCACCTTGTACTATCACACCTTGGTCTTGAGGCTTTTCAAAGGTAATTTTAGTGCTGACAGTGGTGAAAACGAAGAAGGCTAGGTTGGCTAACAAGCCAAAGATGACGAGCTTTCCACTTGCGGCAAAATCGTGGTTAGACTGAACAATGCTGAGAAATAACATCGCGGGTAGAGTGACTTGAAACACCACCTTGGATGCGACATCAATGAAGTTGTCATTGATTAAGCCAATTCGTTTGAGCATCACACCAAGAAACAGCATTAAACAGATAGGGCCTGTTACCGACGCTGAAAACGCAAACTGTTCCCAAAGTGTGTTCATTCTTTTTCCTTTGTTAGTCGATTTCAATTTCCTTTGAATACTGTCGCATTTTTCCACAGTTCTTTGATAAGACAAAATGAATACCAAGGGTTAAGTAAAAAATCTTGAAAAAAAGAACGAACGTGCTAAAAATAACGTATCAGATTTATTGTTGGTGAATAATGAGCAAAGGAAAGATAACCAAAGAGTATATTTTGAGCCATGCATTCGCACTTGCGAGTGAAAATGGACTTGAGAGTTTAACGATTGGTGAATTAGCCAAGCAGTGTGGCATGTCTAAGAGTGGCTTGTTCGCGCACTTCAACTCTAAAGAGAACCTGCAGCTCTCTGTACTCGAATATTCCAACGCCATATTCACTGAAAAAGTCATCATTTCGGCGCGAGAGTTGGGGGATGGCGATATTGAAGCGAAACTAAAGCAGTTGCTCGACAATTGGCTGGGTTGGAATCATTCGTTTCAAGGTAGCTGCATGTTTATTGATGCATGGAAAGATGCGGGCAGCGAAACCTCTGTGATTCAGAAGACGTTGCAGAAAACCATTTCAGTGTGGATTGATTACTTGACGATTCAAGTAGCCAAAGCGGTTGAGAGCAAGCAGTTCAGAGGTGACCTAGATCCGAAACAAGCCACTTTTGAGTTATATGGGCTCTATTTGAGTGCGAACTTGTTTTACTCCTTACGAGGACAGCAAGCGAGCCACACGCATTTTTGGAGTGGTGTAGAACGCTTAGTCGCCAGCTGGAAAGCGGTTTAACTCGTAAGTCACTTAGTTCGTAAACCACGTAGCTTGCAAAACACTTAGTTCGCAAAACATAGAGTTTGCAAAGCATGTGAACTTTGCTGATGTAAGGTCTAACAATTTTAAGAGAAGTGGCGGCAAGCAGCTAAACATAGCTTTGCCCCATTTTTTATATCAACAAATAGCACGGTCGTTCGATTTTTAGGGCCGAGCTCGATACGCCAATGATATGGCGATACAAGGAACGGTCATGAGTGACAAAATCTATTTTAATACATCGAATAAATTCAGCTTCAAGCGCAGCCTGATTGGTGCAACAACCAACCTGCATTATATTCTTGCGCCAAACCATGCGAAGAAAACAGCGCGTAAACTGCTGCTCACACCAATGCGTACCGAGCAAAAAAACGCCGATCCGCAAGGGCTCATCAAAAGTGAAATCAAAGGTCGAGATGGCGTTTTAAAAACCTACTCTTTGGGCACTGGTCCAGTTTGGGTACTTACCCACGGTTGGTCTGGCACGGCGAGTCAGTTCTTTCCTCTGATGGAGCATATCGCCGCTAAAGGTTTTACGGCGTTGGCTTATGATCATCCTGCTCATGGTGGCAGCGATGGTGTTCATGGTCATATTCCTGCGTTTGTGAACGGTCTTGAAACTATTCTCGATTCGGTGGGTGAGGTAGCAGGTTTGGTCGGTCACAGTATGGGCACTGCTTCTGCGTTGGAATGCAGGCACGTGAAATTAGAAAACCAGCCGTTGTTGTTGATTGCACCTGTGTTGAATTATCTAGAAAACTTATTTGAGAGTGTGGCTCGTTCTGGTTACTCAATGAAGCTGTTTGAGGCAGTCGTGGGAGAAGTGGAAGAGCAGTTTAACTATCCACTTCAGTCAGTCGACCCTTATGGGAAGCTAGCACTTCGTCAATCTCAGACGATCATTGTACATGATGAGAAAGACAAGTTTTCGAAGTTTGATGTGTCTCAGCGTGCGGCTAATGAAATGGATTGTATTACCTTGATTGCGACTCAAGGCCAAGGGCACGGTCGAGTGATGAAATGCCCACAAGTATTCGAGAGCTTTGATAACTTGATTGGCTAAGCTTAACGAGCGTGAGTAAGCAGAGCGCCAACTAAGAAAACAAATCATAAAAAGGCCAACCAGATATTCTCTGGTTGGCCTTTGCTGTTAGGTGTTCAACTGATGTTGAACTAAATTCTATTTTTTAGTTGGCACAGCTAGCTGGGCCGATCTCTTTCCACACGCCCCATTGACCTGCTGTGGTTGGATCTTCACCTGTCGTCCACCATTTTGCTTCCCAAACCTTACCGCCTTGAGTCACTTGGTCGCCGCCAGTGTAGACCGCACTTGAATCCCAAGCGTTAGTACACGTACCGCCGCCTGTCGTTTTCTTAAGAACTTTTACTGAAGTAGCCGCTACCGATGTATCTGTACCATCACTCACCGTTACAGAGAAGTTCAGCGTCGTATCTTGCGTGTATTCAGCCGCGACAAAGCTTACCAAAGCGCCTTGTACTGTTGCGTTGATACCTGCTGGTACATCCCACGTGAAGGCCAATGTATCTTGGTCTGCATCGCTAGACGCTGACGCATCTACCACTACCACATCACCCGCATTGACTTCAGACGGAGCTGTAACCACTGCTACCGGAGCGGTGTTGACTGGGCCTGTGTCTTTAGGGTTTACCGTTACAACAACCGTGTCTGTTGACGTTGCGCCTTCGTTGTCTGTTACGGTTAGGTTGAATGTTAGCGTCTCTTGTTGAGTAACTTCAACAACATCGAAGCTTGCAACTGCGGCATTGCCATTAGCCAGTGTTACTGCGGTTCCGCTCACTTGTGACCAAACGTAGCTCGCAATCGTACCGTCGCTGTCTTTTGAAGCGCTGCCATCTAGAGAAACAGAAGCTGGGCCTTCAACCGATTGGTCTGCACCAGCGGCTGCCGTTGGTTTGCGGTTTACAGGATCTGTTGTACCGCCCGCAAGACCTTCATGCATTGCGTTCAGGATGTCGCCGTTATCCGCATCAATTTCCCAAGAGAATAAACCCGCAAGACCAAGGCTACGAACGTACGCGCCTTTTGCTTTTACCGAGCGGTCATCATCAAATGTGATCAACTGACCTGAAGTGCGATTCCAAACGTAAGGCGCTTCTGCCATTTCGTCGTAGCCGTATTCGAAGCCATTGATGCCTTGGTTGTTCGCACCAAGCATGTTCGCTTTAATGCCTTTGTAGTCGATAACACCATCTTCCCAGACGCCTTGTGCAGAGCTGCCTTTCAGTTTGCCGTTACCAACCCCTGTCATCGGGTCGCTAGGATCGGAAAGTGATGATGGTAATACGCCTTCCCAACCACGACCGTACATTGCAGTCCCCACCACGAGTTTGTTGGCTGGGACACCTTGCTCAAGAAGCAGCTGGATGCCGTTGTCAGTGGTGTAAGCTGGGCCTGTGTATGGTTCGCCATTTTCATCAAGCCCTGAGCCATCACATTGACCTGGGCGCATGAAGTTACCGCAGTTCAACGCCGTTTGGTGACCCAACACGTTGTTCCAACCGCCGTAGAAGTCGTAAGTCATAGCGAAGATGTAATCCATGTATTGGATAGCATCGCCGTAGTCCACATCTTCAATCTTATCGTGACCGACGCCAATCGCCGAAGTGAGTTCGTAAGTACGACCGTTTTCAGCTTCTAGCTCATCTAGCATCACGCGTAGCTCTGCCATCAGGGCAATGTAAGCTGGGCCATCGTTCACAGGGTCACCAAGTTCGGGCGCCGCGCCGCCTCCACCAGGGAATTCCCAGTCGATATCCACACCGTCGTAGAATTTCCATGTGTTAAGGAATTTCTTAACAGACGCTACGAAGGTGTCACGGTTTGCCTTAGTTGTGAAATCAAAGAATGGGTCAGACAGTGTCCAACCGCCAATTGATGGAATGATTTTTAAATCTGGATTGCGCTGCTTTAGCGCCATCATCATCGCGTAGTTACCCTTGATAGGGGAGCTGTATTCGTGACCTGCTTGAGGGAAACTTTTTTGGAAAGCTGCCCAAGGGTCATGAATCACCACTTCGTAATCGTTAACGCCCTGGCAGGCTGTCATGAGTGCGTTGTAGCTGTTTCCGCCTACCGATTTTACTGATTCGTTAGGGCCACAAATTGGGATGAAGCCATAAAGGATATGGGTTAAGTTGTCTGCGGGCAGGTTGTCTATTGTGTAGTCACGACCATAAATTCCCCACTCCACAAAGTAAGTACCTACTACTGTGTTGGGATCGGTGTTGTATGACTTGTTGTTTGGATCCACATTCATCGCAAGTGGCGCTAAGTGCGCGCCATCGGTATCGGCGATTGTGATCTGAGCGGGTGCACTCTTGCTACAGCCTGTTTCATCACACGCTTCTATTTCCATCTCGAATAAGCCCCCCTGACCGTATTCGAATGAAGCTGTGGTTTGGCTGCCAGTGATTGGGCCTGTCGCAACTTTAACGCCATCAAAGTAGATGTTGTAAGTGTTTCCTGATGTTCCGCTCCATTGGTTGAATTTAACGTCGACCTTCGCTTTGTCGTGATATTTAACCATCTGGTTGTAGCCTGATGTGGTTTCCATCGCGAGTTCAATTTTAGAAAACTGCAGGTTGTTGGAACCGTACATGTCGATGCTAGGTGCTGTTGGAGCAGCTAATGCTGTACCAGATAGCGCTAGAGCAATGCTCGCAGCACAGGTATTTATACGAATCATACTTTTTCTCTCATTCCTTGAAGGTTACGGAACCAAATGGCCCCATAAACGGCTCCAGTCAGTTTTGAAGGAGCTTCCCTGTCAGTATTCGAGAGAGTTTTAATTTCAGAACTGAAAATAAATCTATTTTCGATGGACAACTAAAAAATTGTACGTTGTTACAAATCTGTTGCTTAGTGAGTGAGAGGCTGAGTCCATGTTTTATAAAATAAAACCATGTTCATTAAGAAGATCTCATAAGTGAAATTACACGACATGAAGTTATAAAAATGTGTTACAAACTATAAGAAAACACCGTGAATTGAAGCGGTATCACAAAGCTAAGGGTGTTGGTAAAAAGGCTGGCCGGAGGGAGATCTTGCGTAGGGTTATCTTTTGAATTGTTCAGCTAATGAAGCACGTCGTTGTTGCATTATACTATGAGTATCACCGATTGCAGTATCTTCATAGCCTTCTTTAATGAACTGCTGAGAAGGGGTGCTAGGAACCAATCGCTTTAAACGAGGCGAATCGTAAGTGCCACTGATGGTGTAAACTGTTTTTCCAGAACCAGTGTTGATGGTGACAATCTGACCATCAAAATCAAATGCAGTACTGATGAGGCGATGGTTCATCATTACACCCTTATCAGAAAGCGTAAGGATATCGGTATTGTAAGGTGGAGCAGCAATCTCTATCCATGTGCCATAGACATTACTTGGGCTGACAGATTGTTGGTGGGTTTGGTAAGCAAAATAACCAGCGCTGAGGGCAATCATAAAGCCAGCGAATAGGAAGCTGTAGAGTAACAAGTTGGCAAGTAGATCTCTGCTTTTAGTCGGCTTTTTTGCCATTATCTCTTCATTTTTCCACGGATATTGTTTTAGATTCTATTTACTAAAACCTTAGTTTGCAAAAATTGTTGTAAGAGTTAGAAGCAGGATCGAATGTTCCAACAAATTTGGTTGCGCTGGCGGTTTTTAATCTTTACTTCAGTATTTATGCTACCAATAAAATCGAATTCCAGAAATGACTAAGCTATGCGTATTTATTTCTTGTAGGACAGTCTCGAATTGGTTAAAACAATGATCACCTAGATTTACGCATAGGCTTATTCGTTGAGCCCAATAATTGCAATTTTGAGATAACAAGGAAGTACAATGATTAAAGAAAACACATACTTTGAAGGTGGCGTTAAGTCGTTAGCGTTTAACCAATCTGGTGCTGATGTGAGTGTTGGTGTGATGGCGGCTGGTGAATATACGTTCGGTACTGCGGCTCCTGAAAAGATGACTGTTGTTAAAGGTGCTTTGATTGTAAAGCGTGTTGGCGATGATGACTGGACAACATATCAATCTGGTGAATCTTTTGACGTTGTAGGCGATTCTTCTTTCGATCTACAAGTAAAAGAAGCGACCGCTTACCTGTGTGAGTACTTGTAATATCATTCGAGTTAGTCTTTGACTTATAAGAAAAAACCACGCTCCAAGAGCGTGGTTAAATAAGTGATAGTAACCGGCAGTGGATAGTGTCACTTGTTTTTACAGTCATCAAATGGATGACCAAATCGTTGTTCGTTACAAAATCTCTTCAATACTTTCGTCAACGTTTAATGCTTAAAACCAGAGCACTAATAAGTTTCAAATACTCCGTTGTTGTAATCCTGAATAGTCTGTTCAATCTCTGCCATCGAGTTCATGACAAATGGACCATAATGCACAACCGGTTCATTAATCGGTTGACCAGAAAAAATCAGCACATCTGAATCTTCCAGGCTTTCTAAAGACAACAATTCAGCTTTTGTTAACAGGGCCAGTTGACCTTGGTTGATGACTTTGTCGCCGATCTGAATCGTGCCTCGGTACACATAAGTCATGGCATTATGAGCAACTAAAGTCCCTAACGTCACTTTTTGCCCTGAATTCGCTCGCCAATCCGCAACACTTAATGGCACACCTGTCTTTTGTAGTGGACCTTGTGCTCGCAAAATTTCTGAGTCAGCTTGGTTATGTAACTCAAACCCACCGGCTATTACTCGTAACAAACCGCTTTGTTCATTTAGATACTCTGTAATACTTCCACTTTGGAAATCATGATATTGCGCTGGCTGCATTTTGTGTGTTGAAGGTTGGTTTATCCAAATTTGAAAACCATGCAGTGCGCCTTCTTCCATTATCGGCATTTCGCTGTGAATCACACCACGGCCCGCGGCCATCCACTGTGCGCCACCACTGCGAAGTTCTCCAATGTTTCCCATATGGTCTTTGTGTTGAAAGTGACCTTTGAGCATGTAGGTGAGCGTTTCTATCCCACGGTGAGGGTGAGGAGGAAAGCCGCCAATATAGTCTTTGCTTTCATCTGATTTAAGTTCATCAATCATCAAAAATGGAGAAAAGCTCGCGTTGTTAAAACCAGCGAGTCTTTGGATTTTGACTCCATCACCATCGGAAGTGGCATGTGCTGAGATCACATGATCGACTGCTCTTACACTCGTCATTTTTGAAACCCTCATAAACTGAATAACTGTAGTTTAGGTAATTTGATTGAAAAAGAAGATGGCACAGCGTTGAGTGACTTATTCGAAAATATTGAACAGGTAACAATATAAAATTATGTCTATAATTGAATGTAGAATAGACCGCCAAGGAGGCCGCTATGGCAGTACAGCAAAAACATGGCGAAAAGAATGGTCGGGTGGGCTTTGATAACGACTTTACAACAGAGCAAAGTCAGCGTTTTACAGAAGTTGCGAACAGCGCGGTTAAACGTCGCGTGAAAAAGCGTGAGATTGAAGCTCCGTTTATTCAGTCGGCTAAACAAACTGTTCTTAAAACGGTAGTAAGACCTAAAGGCAATAACCCAAACCGAGCACGACAAGTGGTATGGATTATCATCATCGGGTTAGTCAGCCTTTGGCTGATGTATATGGCGGGCTAAAAAGGTATTTATATAGCGGCTAACTTACAGGGCTAGCTAGCGTTGACGAGTTTTTAATTGCGTAACATTGTTCCCTTCAACCTTCGCTTCAAGACAATCTTCAAGTTCAGAGGAATCAGGTTCTGAGCTGGTTAGGTTCGTCGGTAACTCTTCTATTAAGGTCGATGTCGGGTTGTCGTGATAATAAGCGTATCGGTTTTTTCCTGAATGTTTCGCAACATACATGGCTTTATCGGCGCATCTTGTTAACTCATGCAACTCTTTAGCATCCTGCGGGTAAAGTGATACGCCAACGCTGAGTGTCAGCTCTTTGATCCTCTCGTTAGTTTGGCATCCGCTTTCGAATAATCCACAAATCCTATTTAAAATACCGTCTAAATCTTTGCGGTTGGGAATATCGTAGAGCATCAGAACAAACTCGTCCCCAGCAAAACGTGCAATTGAATAATCGTATTCATGACGTTTTCGATCTCTGGTTCGAATATTATTGCTTAAGCGATTGGCAAAATGCTGTAAGACACTGTCGCCAACATCGTGCCCATAACTATCGTTAATATTTTTAAAGTCATCAATATCTAAAAAAACCAATGCAGTAAGTGATCGCTCACTATCAACGGTCGCAAGCTTTTCAGTTGCCCACCTTTCGAAGCTCCAACGGTTCGCTAACCCTGTGAGTTGGTCTCGGTAGGCTAAGTCTTCAATGCCTTCTTTATACAGGCGCTGAATATAACTTACCGCTTTTGTGTAGTAATAAGCTGACGTATGGCATACCAAGCTCATCATCAATAAGCTGAGAATAAAGCGATGGATACTGTTGAACGGTAAAGAAAAATTGCTAGGTAGCGCCGTAATTAGGATGCTGATAAAGACACAAAATGAGGTGCTGAAGATGACGCCAATTCTGAAATCATTGATGAAAATCACGGCGGCCAAAATAGGGTATAGCCAGAGTATTCGGTCTGGGATAGCGTGGCTGTGTAAGAACAGAATAATGCCTTGTACTAATAGTACACAACTTAATATTAATTCAGAATAGTGGGGGGTAATGGCTTTTCTAACATAAATTGCATTTGATATTGCGATAAAAGCAAAGCACAGTTCGAAAGTTAATAAGGTGTAATGCTGTCCTTGAAGATAAGCCCAAGTGTAAAAAATGAACAAAGCTGCGGCAATGAGCGAGAAGGAGTAGACAATTTTTTGTTTGCGAGTGGATCGTATATCCGCCATTTCTTCTATGTGTCTGCCCACTAGCCTGTTCATGTGATTTGTGCCACTAAAATTTGATAATGGCATTAATACTAGATTAAATAACAACCTACGCGGAACCTTTGTCATCTATTTAGTGTGACTACTATCAAGGTTCTAGGTTAAAGGTAGCTGAGTGAGATTTATACAGTGATGTGCATCACTGAATGTGACGGGATAGTGGTAAAGTTACATTGGAGCGTCTAATCATGGAATCTATTTCATCATTATGTGCTTGCTTTCTAAAGATTTACTCAACATAGTTTGTATACAATAAAACTCAAAGAGACTAATTATGTTAATTACCTTTAATTGTAAAGCTCATGCTAGCGTCACTATGTTTGGTGATGTTGCACTTCATTTTATTAAGATGCTTGGGCATAGCGGAACGGTTCCTGGTGCTATTGATGCCGAAGAAGTACCTCAAGCGTTGAACAACTTACGTAAGGCGATTGAAGTTGAGCAAAACCAACCTGTAGAGCAAGACGATACCGATCACGAGAACGAAGACAATAGTGCCGAAGTCCCTGTCAACATAAGTAGTAGAGCTTTCCCACTGATTGAACTATTAACAGCAGCAATCAAAGAAGAGTGTGAAGTGATATGGGAAGACGGTAGTGGCAAGCAACTTTAAGGTTGCTTGACGTAAGTAAAGGTTCGTTTATCACTCTAAAGCTTTCACTCCTAATACATAAGTGAACGATGCACAAGTGAACGTAGTTGACTAATGAAAGTGAGCTGAAACAATAGGTTGTATTTATGAAGGTAATTTGACCTAAAGGATATTGGATGCGTTTCTATTCCCAAGCCCGTCGCTACGCCAGTTTGTTTAGTAGCCTTTCGTTGACCTTAGTGTCGGCGCCTAGTTTTGCCGATATGTCGACAACGCCTGTTATTGGTGGGGTATTCAGTTCCAGTGATGTACTGAAGAATCAAGTGCTTTCAAGCCTAGATTACTCCGCCAAACTCACTCGCGATGCCGCACTTTTCACCATCGGCGGCGTAACATTAGATGCGTACATTCTTGCGCTGCCTTTAGATGCTAAAACGAAAGCGCGAGTGATCGCTCAGTTGTCCAACCCGACTTACTCAATTCCTTTAGGTTATTTTCTCTATAGTTACTACGACCGCTATTCAGGTTTGGGTAGTGAAGATGTATTCAAAGGGTATCTGTCGACAGTCTATGATAACGAGGCCTTAAAAGGCTTTGAACATAGCCTCTATTATGTCGGTGATGAGCCAGTCTCAGAGCATAAAGAGCCAGATACCTCGACTGAAGCAACAGGTCACCATGAAGGGATTCGTATTGATGAACAGTTCATTGCCAATATGGTTGTTATCTACGATGCGCTATTTGAAATCGGTGTTTGGCAAGATATGGACACCCTTCCTGAGAGCTACACCTATTTAACGAACAGCCCTGAAGATTTGGCGATCATCGCTCAAATTCAACCGATCATCGTTGATTTGATCGGTAAAGCGACATTGGGCATGGATGACGGTGACATGAAATCTGCAATGCTGGCAATTGCAGAAGATGGTAAACCAGAAAACGCCGATAAGCCGAATAACAAAGCACAAGCTCTGACGGTCACTCTTATCGATTTTGTGCGCTTAAACTTGCTTAAAGCTTACCGACAATTTGTGTTTAAAGAAGAACGCGCAGAAGCGCTCGATGATTGGATGCAGCAAGCATTTAGTGACCAGCCTGATGTGCTCATTCAGTTCTTAGAATCCCAACAGAACAAACGCTTTGCGGTTCAAGTGACGGTCGATGGTTTACAGCAAGGGTTGATCGAAGGCTTGGTCGATGAGAATGCGCCTTTCATCTCGGTGGCGTATCAGAATCATAAAAACCGAGCGCAATACAAACCTAATCTAGAAACAGTGATCGAGCCTGAACATCAACAGCAGGTTCGGTTCATGGAGGTTCTGTCTGAACAAACCTATCGTGATCCGAATTATCTTCCGTTCTTCAAAAAACTCTATCAAGAGCATCGAGACAATATAAGCCGAGTGGGGATCTCTTCTACTCCGACAATCAGTGTACGTAACCTACCCATCATTAAGGCTGGCGCAAAAGTGTCTGGTAATGGTGGTACGGGTATCCCTAATTTCCACTTTGTCGATAGAGAGCTCGACCGTGCGTATTACTTCTTCGGTAATGATGCGCTGCAGTTGGATGTATTGATGGCAGACAACAAGGTACAAACCATGTTTGATCGCCTTGATTATCTCAAAACGCTGAACTGCAACGCCCAGTACGATTGGAATGCGCACACGACTTATGATGGCTTAGTGAACTTAGGTTTAGGAGAGTCGTTACGTGATTACGGTGAGAAACGCTGCGTCAAAGAGCTTGAAGAGCGTTCTGAAGTTGAAGCCGTTCTGCGAGAAAAGCGTGAAGCCTTGATTGAAGATATTGAAGCGTACCAGTCTATATCGGGCTTTGATTTTTTCACTAAGCTTTCAAAGAAGGCCCAGGTTAAACAATCTATTACTCAGTTTGCCGAGTTGGATGGAAAAGGGATGCCAGACTATACCTTGGTTTACAATCCATGGCCGGATCACTTTGCGCACTTCACGGGGCCTTTTAGTGACGAAATTTTGATGCCGACTGGAGAGCTTAACCGGTTGGACTATTGGATTCGTCAGATTGAAGCGACCTACCGCAGTGCAGGCGTTTACGATAAAACCCTTTGGGGTATGGCTGGCGATCATGGTTTAACGCCGGTGTTCTACGCTCTAAATCCAGAAAAGCAGGTATTTGATGGGTTACAAGCAGAGCTAGAGTATCCAATTGTGGTTAAGAAAATATCTTCAGACGAAGGGGAAGGGCCTAAAATCACCAATGCTTTAAGCTATCCAAGCTCGAAGGAATTGGATGTGGTGGTTGCCTCTACCGCTGGTGGTAACTTCATGATGGACTTCTTTAATTCGGCTCAAGGGTGGCAGGTTCAGCCGGTTTACCAAGAACTCACGCAGTGGTCTCCGATTGCAGCGCCAGCTGGTCAGAACATAGACATCATTAATCAGATAGCGCAACGCTTGCCTGAAAGTCTTGATTATATGGTCGTTAGAGAAAGCACATGTGATCAACAACGCTGCGCTGTTCGTGTGATTGGTAACCGTGATTTAAAACGGGTCGATGAATTGATCACTCGCGAGGGTGACAAGCTTTACTATGAGTCGTTAGAAGAAAATCGAGCGCCGATTTTGCTTAATACGCAAAGGTTAAATCCATACCTAGCATCACCAAGCGAAGCTGATTTTGCACAGTATTCTCAATGGGTAGAGAAGTGTATTAACCGAGCGGTTAAGGCGGATGTGACAACATGGTGTAGCAGTGTGGAGTGGACAGAGTTAACCCAATTGACTCCTCGACCTGACTCTGTCAATCAACTGGTCAATATCTACCTTGAAGATAGGGCTGGCACGATTAATTTGTTCCCGAAAGCTGGAATTGGTTATAACACCAAAGTTCCGGGGCGTCATGCTGGAGAGGATTACTTAGAGAAAGATGCCTTCATAGGATTCTGGGGAGCGCCAATTGGCGAAAACTCTCAGCCATTGAAAATTGAAGCTAACGGATCTTTAGCGCCGACACTCTTTGAGTATTTGACTGGAGAGCAGGTGGTGGCGGGCGAAAATGGTTGGGGGTATCCGTCGTTGATCGATAAGTTGGATATCTCTGCAGACCGTTAGTAATTGAGCTCTCTACTTAGTCATCGTTTACTTGGTTAGCTAGGTAGAGAGCCAATCCCACAAAATTATCATCGCTATTATCGACAACTTGGCGACGTTGTTCTTCAATGTCTTAAAATAGATTAGCGGCGTATTAGGTTAAACGATTTTAAGCGCGTGATGTCGAGTAAGTTGTTTGTGTAGCGAGTCTTTCAGCGCCATGCGTTCTACTTTTAGGTTGTGCATGCTGTCGTCATCAATGGGGCTGCCAGAGATTTCTAGCTGACGGATATCGTAGTCGAGTTGGTGGTATTTCTGCATGTCTGCTTTGAATTTTTCATCGTCGTGGTTGAGCTGAACAATGTCTAATTTAAGATCTGGGAAATCTAAGATAAAGGCATGGTTTTCATTGAGCATTGGCACTTCCTCTCTTGTCTACTTAACTTCAGTATAGAGCCTATTTTTGAAGATAAATGTGTTCCTAAACACAAAGCGAGAGTAGGATCAAAAAAGGGCATTAACGTTCCATTTTGGATGCGTTACTGCCCTTTATTATTTTAGTAGTATTAAAAACTACTGAGCTTTCTTACCAGAACGTTGTTGCTCTTTGTGTGCGAGTTTTGCTTTCTTGCGTTGCTCGATAAGGTGAGCAGCTTCGCCACCGACGTGGGTTTCGCCACGAGCATTCGACAGTTGAACTTGCTTCTCACGTTCACGGAAACGCGCTTTCTGCTCGTCGCTGTGCTTATCAATACACTTAGGGCAGCTTACGCCTTTCTCAAAGTGCTCAGACGCTTTATCTTCGTCAGTGATTGGTAGACGACAAGCGTTACATACATCGTAACCGCTCTTCTCAAGCTGATGGTTAACGGCAACACGGCCATCAAATACGTAGCAGTCGCCTTCCCACATACTCTCTTCTTCTGGCACTTCTTCTAGGTACTTAAGAATGCCGCCTTCAAGGTGGTAAACCTCATCAAAGCCTTGCTCTTTCATGTAGGCTGTTGATTTTTCACAACGAATACCGCCTGTACAGAACATCGCAACTTTTTTGTGCTTCTTAGGGTCGAGGTTTTCTTCAACGTACTGAGGGAACTCACGGAAGGTTTCCGTGTTTGGGTTTACGGCGTTTTTGAATGTGCCGATGTCGACTTCGTAATCGTTACGAGTATCCACCAAGATCACATCTGGATCTGAGATGAGGTCGTTCCATTCGTTTGGCTTAACATAAGTGCCGACAACATGGCGAGGGTCGATGCCTTCAACGCCCATGGTTACGATTTCTTTCTTAAGTTTAACCTTGGTGCGGTTGAATGGTTGTTCTTCGTTGAACGACTCTTTGTAAACAACATCAGCCAAACGAGAATCTTGTTTAAACCATTGAAGAAGAGCGTCGATAGATTCGCGTTTACCTGCAACAGTACCGTTGATGCCTTCACTCGCAAGTAACAAAGTACCGCGAATTTGGTTGGTTTCTAGCACTTCAGTTAGTGGTTGGCGAATTTCTTGGTAATCATCAAGTGCAACGAATTTATACAGAGCACATACAACATATTGAGACATGGTTTTTCCTTTCTGCGAGCTGGAACGTAAATCCAGAGCGTAGCCTTCTGATCATCGAGGTTCTAAAGTAGACCCTTGTGTGAACGTCGGCTTATTAAAATCAGGCGCAGTATAACCAAGGCGGTGCGGGACAAAAACCAATAAAACGTAGGGTTATATAACAATACTTATAGTGTGGCTTTGTGTGTGGTAAAAAGGCCGTTATTTGATAAGGAATGTTAGCTAAAATAAGCAGTGGTGCTTTGTTGTCTATTGAATATTCGGCTAAGAACTTATGTTGTATCTCATCTCAATCAGTTGGTGTTCTCCTACCATTTCCACTTCACGAATGAACTCAAAGCCGAATTTTTGATAGTAACCCTTTAGGTATTGATGGGCGTGGATTTCAATTACCTTGGCACTATGTTCAGAGGCGTGTTTTAGAAGTGCGCTAACAATTTTAGATGCGATACCAGATCCTCGATAAGGCTGCAGAACAGCAACACGCGCCATGGTTGAGTGTCCTGATTCATCAATGTGCAAGCGTGCCGTCGCGACTAAATTATCGTCATCGGTGATGAGTGCATGATGTGAGACAGGATCGAGCCCATCAAGATCCAACACATGGGGGATACCTTGTTCAACAACGAATACTTGATGACGAATGGCTTGTGCTTTCGTTATCAATTCTGGGTTGTTACCAATCACCAATTCCATTTCATTGCTCCATGCTGTCTAACGAATTTTTTGAAAACACCCTATTTGCGAGGGGCTGTACTTTTGTAACTTGCCTTTAAACTAAGGCTTTTGAATAGCTGCTTGTCTCTATATCGATGATCTCTACGGTCAGTGATGCATTGGATAGTGAAAGAGCAAGTAATTGATCAAAAATGGACTTGGAGAGCATCGCTTTAACACTTTCGTTACGCCCAGACAAAATACGCACAGAGACATGCACGAAGTCTTCTTTTACCTCACCGGTTTGGTAATGCTGATAGGCAAGGCTGCGTACTTTGATGTCTTCTCCTGTTGGAGAGAACAACTGAGATTCCATTGCGCCGAGAAACACTTGTTGGTTGAGTTGCTGACCATCAATAGTGGATGAGTGTTCGATAATACAATGCGGCAAACTGATGTCCTTTCTGTGCTTTATGGAGACCTAAAATTAAGGCCAATGTGACTCTCTTGTTGAGAATGGCATTGGCCTTTAATGCTGACGCGTGACGGTTTTCTCGGTAATAAGCCGATCAGGCAATCACCAAAGCGCTCCGTGCTGTCAGCGATTACGCTTGGTTAAGTACTTCCGCTAAGCGTTTCACCGCTTCGGTCAATTCTTCAGGGTTGGCGTTAGTGAAGTTTAAACGCAGTGCGGCTTTTGCTTCATCAGCCTTTGGATAGAATACTGGGCTTGGTACAACCGCCACACCATTGGAAAGTAAAGTTTTAGCCAGTTCGAAGGTGTCGCACTCTGGGATTTCTACCCAAATGAACATCCCGCCATCAACGGATTTTAATACGCAGTCAGCAGGCAGTTGTTTCTCTAGTTCTGAAAACAGCACTTCATAACGAGACTTGTACAGGGTGCGAATGTTTTCCATGTGCAGGTTGAAATCTTCATGTTTTAGAAGACCAACAAGCAGCGCTTGCATTGGTACGCTTGAGTGTAAATCTGCGCCTTGCTTCACTTTGATCAGTGGCTCAAGGTAGCTGCGTTTACCGGTTACCGCGCCGATACGTAGACCTGGTGATGCAATTTTAGAGAATGAACGAAGAACGATAGAGTTATCAGGGCAGAACGAAGAAACCATTGGCAGTTCAGTGCCGGTAAAGCGCAGTTCGCGGTATGGTGCATCTTCAATGAATGCCACGTTGTATTTGATACACAGCTCAGCCACTTTTTGACGAGTTTCTGTTGTCCAACAAACGCCTGTCGGGTTGTGGAAATCTGGCACGGCGTAGAACATTTTTGGCGATTGCTCTGCAAAGCATGTTTCTAGTTCATCGAGGTTCGGGCCAAGTTCTGTTTGAGACACAGTCACAATGTTCGCTTGAACCAAACCAAACACTTGCATCGCACCCAAGTAGCTTGGCGCTTCCATTACAACCACATCATTCGGATCAACATACGCACGAGCAATCAAATCCAAACCTTGCTGAGAGCCAGTACAGATCATGGCTGTGTGAGTCTCTGGCAGTTGGTAGCTTTGCGTAAGGTGTTCAAGCAACGGGCCGTAACCCGCGGTCGAGCCGTATTGGAAAACTTCAGGCATGTTCGCTAGGTTTTCTAGCGTTGGCTTCATTAAATCGATAGGGAATGTTTTTTCGTCCGGTAAACCACCTGCCAATGAGATGACATTTGGATCGCTTGCGGCTGCGAGGATCTCTCGAATGTATGAAGATTGAATCTGTTGTAATGACTGTGCGATTTCCATGTGTTGTGTCTCGTCGTTTTTCGTTTTTATTTTATCGCTTGATATTACACGGCAATTGTAAAAAACGGCGTGTCCATTTATGCTTATAAACATGTCCATTTATGCTATTTGAACAATGTCGCGACAACACATATCCCGAATCAATGATGTTCTGTTCCATATTCATCAAGACATCAGTCAGCCTTTGTCGGCAAAAGCGCTCTCCGAGATTGCGGCTTATTCCGAACAGCACTTTCATCGCACCTTCAAAAGCGTGGTTGGGGAGTCATTGCACCAATACATTCGACGCACTCGAATGGAATATGCGGCCAACCAATTGATGTTCGATACCACGTCTTCAGTGGTGGAAATTGCCAGTAAGTGTGGTTTTAGTTCGGTGTCTTCGTTTAGCCGCGCGTTTAAAGCGACCTTCAACATGTCACCGGGTGAGTGGCGTAAACACGACTTACAGATAGCAGAAAAACCCTATTTGAAAGATCCCGAAGTGGCAGCGGGCTATTTGAACGTGGCGCAGCGAGCGCTACCAGAACCTAAGATAGTTGAAACACCGGATCGCATGGCGGCTTATGTTCGACATACGGGTTATAACCGCTCCATTCGCAACGCATGGCTGATATTGAAAGCGTGGGCTAGCTCTGAACAGCGTGACTTTTCGAGCCAGTTTGGTTTGCATCACTCAAACCCTGCTTGGATTGAGATGGATCAGTGTCGCTATGTGGCGTGTATCGCGATTAATGAACCGATTAAGTACCGCAGCGTGGTTAATCAGATGGTGATTCCGGGCGGTTTACATGCTGTGTTTCGATTGAATGGTCGCTATGGTGAGTTGCTACCACAGATCAGTATGGTATTAGAAAAGTGGCTACCTACGTCTGGCTTCAAGCAACGTTCTACTCCGGCTTATGTGCATTATCATCAGAATCACTTTCTCAACAGTGATGAAGTGTTTGAACTCGATTTTTACCTTCCCGTGAGTTTTTACTAACCGATTAAAAGCCACTCATTTTGCTTGTTAGCGCAAACTCAATTAACGATGGTTGTGGTGTTTTCTTGAATCAAGAGAGAAATGCTTTGTTGATAATTTACTCTAGTAGATGATGACAACGTACGGATTAAACGATAGCATCCCTTCTAATTGCAAATAGTTCTTAATATCACTCGCTAGAATATGACCATTACCCACAAAGATTATCTAAAAATCGCTTTCCCTTTCATCATCTCAACGGTGACTCAGCCTCTGCTTGGTGCCGTGGATACTGCCGTGATTGGCCAGCTTGGTATTGCTGAACTGATCGGTGGTGTGGCGATCGGCACCATCATCATGAACACCATGTATTGGTTGTTTGGCTTTTTCCGTGTCAGCACTACAGGGCAAAGTGCGATGGCATTGGGGAAAGGGAATCGCTCTGAGCTAGCGGGCAGCTTGATGCGCCCATTTGTGCTGTCTGGTTTGGTGGGGTTGGTCTTTATCTTGATACAACCGCTCATCTGGCAAGGTGCAATGTGGGTGATAGAGCCTGAAGCCAATGTGGCCGAGCAAGCGCATATCTACTTCGGCATTTTGATTTATGGCGCGCCTTTTGTGCTGCTCAACTACACCATTATTGGTTGGTTAATGGGGCAGGCGAAAGCCAAAGAAGTCCTTTACACACAAGTGTTTGGCAACGTGTTGAACATTGTTTTAGATGCGTTGTTTGTGCTCTATTTCGACTTGGGTGTGGCTGGTGTTGCTTACGCAAGTTTGATTGCACAAATCACTACTTTTGCGATTGGTATGACGTTGGTTATGAAAACGAGCAATATCTCGGTCTCTGAGTTCCTGCAAGGTTCGAAGATGACCAAGAAAGACCTGTCGACAATCATCTCATCGAATACCGACCTACTGTTACGTACAATTTGTATCTTAGTGTTCTTCAACATGATGGCGCGCACTGGTTCTAAACTGGGTACCGATGTTCTGGCCGCTAACGCGATTCTGATGCAGGTGACCTTTATCGTCAGTTACATGTTTGATGGCATTGCTAACGCATCGAGTGTGTTTGCGGGTAAAGCAGTTGGTCAGAAAAGTGCGTCGATGTTGGATCGTGTGTTAAGGCTTAACTTCCAGTGGACGGCCGGTTTTATTGCTGCGCTGACTCTGTTGACCTTGGTATTTAAAGACAGCATTATTTTCTTGTTTACCGATATTCCAGCGCTGGTTGCCTTGTATCAAGAGATGGCTCCGTGGCTGATTGTAT
The DNA here is from genome assembly GCF_027587105.1 of Vibrio sp. RW. Classification (NCBI taxonomy): domain Bacteria; kingdom Pseudomonadati; phylum Pseudomonadota; class Gammaproteobacteria; order Vibrionales; family Vibrionaceae; genus Vibrio; species Vibrio sp. RW. The sequence continues at coordinate 153,739 of NZ_JAPPTM010000003.1, read as the reverse complement.
TCCCGCTGGTGGCTGGCTTTGGTTTAACGGTTTACGGTATCTTTACTGGAACAGGAACCACACGTCCGGTTCGAGACTCTAGTATCGCGACTTTGTTGGTATTCTTAGCGGTACAGGCGTTCACCATTGATATCTGGGGCAATCATGGTCTGTGGTTGGCGTTTACCTTGTTCTATCTTGGACGAATCGCATTTTTATACCCGTTCATCGCTCAAGTTAAGCAGAAGTGTTTCCCAGCAGAAAATGTATCAGCGGCGTGTCATTAATTTAGAACGACCATCGCCACTTCTAAAACTTTATGAAAGCGCTTTACTATTTATGCTCAATAAATTTAGTGAGCGCTTTTTTTCTATCTAATGACTGATTAGAGCCGGTCAATCAAACAGCAAAAAAATGCGATCTAGTTCAATGTTCGCTTTTCATCACCTCAGCTAAATGATAGAGTTGTTATGTTATAACATCTATTTGTGAGTATCTGCGTGAAAGCCCCACTTTTGTCTGTTGACCGATTAACGATCAAAACCTCTTCGAAAACACTTTTCCAAGATATTAATTTCGATGTGTATCGAGGAGAACTGTTGGCGATCATGGGTCCTTCAGGCATTGGTAAGTCGATGCTTTCACGTGCGATCGCGGGCTTTATGCCAGAAATGGTTGAGGCTGAAGGTCATATCTCTCTATCTGGTGAAGCGGTGTGTGGTTTGCCGATGTTGCAAAGAACGGCAGCACAAAGGCCGGCGGTTATCTTCCAAGATGCGCTTCAAGCGTTAAACCCTCTGGTTTCCATTGAAGGCCAACTTTGCCTTGCCTTGACGGGTACTCGCACCAAGCTTAAATCACAAGACAAAACTAAGCTCACCGAACTGTTGGTGCAGTTAGGATTCCCAAATCCAGAAACCATCTTGCCGTTGTATCCGAGCCAAATCTCTGGAGGACAACGTCAACGAGTGTGCATTGCGATTGGCTTGTTGAGTAACGCCGATATCATCATTGCAGATGAACCAACCAGTGCGTTAGATCCGGTAACAGAACAAGAGATACTCAAGCTGATTCGAGACAATGTAAAGCAACGCCAAATTGGTGGCTTGTTGATTACCCATGACCTGCACAGCGCCTTAGCGTGTGACAAGTTATTAGTCATCGATGATGGCGGTGTGGTGGCTTATGGTGCACCGAAACACGCGCTGGAATCGAGCTCTCATGCTTTCTGCTGTTCATTGAGAGACCTAATCGAATGAGCTCGATCTTATCACTAAATTCAGAAGTCTCACCGTCAATGCCTGTGATTGATTCAGAAACACAAACACCGATTGAGATTAAGTTCGAGAATGTCGGGGTTCATTATTACTCAGTGCCAAGTTGGTTGGGTGGTAAGGCGTTCAAAGCGCTACAGAATATCGACCTCAATGTTGAAGACAAAAGCCTGGCTATTGTTGGACGTTCTGGTGCAGGTAAATCTACGCTGATTGAACTGCTGTTTGGTTTGAAAGCGCCTACTCTCGGCACAATCAGTTTGTTTGGTCATTTGCTGCCTATTCGTAATAGCAAAGCGCAAGCCACGGTGTGTGGCTTGATCCAATTGGTACCACAAGAACCACATACTAGCCTCAACCCTTACTACACCGTTCGACAGATCTTAGCTGAGCCGCTAAGTAACCTAGATGTTTATGGCAATCATGAAAGCATCATTGAAGAGACGCTGTTGGATGCTGGCTTACCTGCCACTTTGCTATCACTAAAGCCCAATCAGCTTTCTACAGGCCAAGCTCAACGTGTGGCTATTGCTCGGGCGCTTGTCGTTAGACCCGCAGTATTAGTTGCCGATGAGCCAACCAGTAGCCTAGATCCGGTGAATCGTCAGAGGCTACTCGACTTATTGAATTCATTAAAAAAGAAGCGCGATATGCGCCTTATTTTGGTGACACACGACCTAGGCGCAGCACAAGCGCTTTGCGAAGAAATTCTGGTTCTTGACCATGGCGAGATGGTGGAGCATGGACCGACACCTCAAGTGATGGGCACTCCTGCTCATCCAGCGACTCGGATGCTGATCGAATCTCAGCCTCTTTCGAAATCTACTTGTTAAACACAACCTTATTTATTACGAAATACCGTTTATTAACGAAGCACAGCTTACAGAGAACAATAACTATGCGTTTTAATTCAATCAAACTGGCTTGCGCTCTAGCGCTGGCTCTGCCTTTGACTGGCTGTTTTGACTCCCAACCAGAGTCGAGCGAAGCTGCGGTCAAATCTGAAATTCGTGTTGCGATGATGCAGCCGCCAAGAACAGGTCTATCACCTCTTTCTGATGATGCATTCAAACTGTCGCGTTGGAGCACGGCTGAAACGCTCGTGAACTTGAGCCCAACCTCTGAAGCTCAACCAATGCTAGCGACGGATTGGAAACACGTTGATCCACTGACTTGGCAATTCACGGTTCGCCAAGGTGTTAAATTCCACGATGGTTCTACATTAACTGCAGAGTCTGTTGTGAACTCACTACAGAAAGCGCTGGAAGCGGCGCCTAAGCCACGCATCCTAGATGGTGTAGAGCTAGAAGTGAAAGCGATGGACAACTACCGCGTAGAGATCAAAACCAGCTTTGATGACCCTCTTCTACCAAGCCGTTTATCAAGCCCTCAATTAGCGATCCTAGCAGCAAGCGCGTACCAAGAAGATGGTCGTGTTAGCCCAATTGGCGCAGGTACTGGTCCATTTGAATTGACTGAAATTAACGGCACAACCAGCGCGAAACTAAAACGTTTCGATGGTTACTGGGGTGAAAAAGCACAAGTTGAATCTGTAATTGCAGAATACGTTCCTAACGGTTTTGCTCGTGCTGCTGCTCTAAGAACCGGTACGGCAGACATTGTTGAAGCGGTACCCGTTTCACAAATCGCGACCATTGATCCGAACCTGCTTTACGAAGTAGCCATGCCTCGTACCAACACGCTTTACTTAAACAATAAGTCAGGTGTATTTAGCGATATTGAACTACGTAAAGTCGCTGCTGCTGCGGTAGACCGTGAGCAGATCGTAAATACCGTGTATGAAAACCATGCGGATATCGCGCAAGGCCTATTAGGTCCTGCACTTGCTTGGGCTGAGCCGATCCGACCTGAAGGTCAAGCAATCGACAAAACGCTAAAAGCGAACGGTGAAAGCATTGTTATCGGTACCTTTACTGACCGTGCTGAGCTTCCAGAAGTGGCAGCACTACTTAAACAGCAACTTGAAGCGGCTGGTTTCAAAGTTGAACTGGATATCCGTGAATACGCTCAGATCGAAAACGATGCATTGTCTGGCAAGTTCGATGCGTTCATCCTTTCTCGTGCGACCGTTCTAGATTCGGGTGACCCAGTGGCTTACATGATGAGTGACTTTGGCTGTAAGGGTTCATTTAACCTAGGTCAATTCTGTTCTCAAGAAGTTGACCAAGCGCTAACTCATGCTGATCTACAACCATTAGGTGCACTGCGTCAGCAAGCGATCATCGCAGTTGAGCAAAAAATCCTCAACGACTTCGCTGCTATTCCATTGCTTCACGAACGCGTGATTCAAGGTGAAAGCGAGCGTGTAAGCAATGTGGTTCGTGACCCAAGTGAACGTCGCTTGGTTGACCAAGCTACACAGATAAAACAAGTGAAACAGGCTAACTAAATAGATGTTATCTGCTGAGACTCTGCGTCGAGCCTTATTTATCTTGACGCCTTGGCTATCAAGAATCGCCTCACTGATCGTGGTGGTGATTCTTGTTGGCTTGATGCCTGACATTGCAGGCATCGACCCAAGCCAATCCATTCTGCGTGCGAGGGCGGGGCAACAACATCTGCTTACGCCTGAAGCTTTAGCAGCGGTACGCGCTGATCTTCAGCTAGACCGTTCGGCAAGTGAGCGCCTGATCGATTGGATAGGAAGTGCCTTTTCGGGTGACCTAGGTAAATCCTGGATTGATGGTTCTTCGGTTGCATTAGGCATTCAAAAAACAGCGTCTACATCTCTGTTTTTGATGTCTAGCGCGCTTGTGATGACTTTCGTACTGTGTGGCGCAGGCTTACTGGCTACCTTGCGCAGTTGGAAGAAGGGCAAATTAGGGCAGAGTTACAGCAGTTTAAGCACCGTATTAATATCGTTGCCAGAGTACGTGGTGGCCTCGGTATTAATACTGGTGTTCTCAATCTGGTTAGGTTGGTTACCACCGTATGGTTGGCAAGGCTGGCAAGATATCTGGCTACCGAGTTTAGCACTTGCGCTGCCTGCTAGCGGCCTGTTTAGTCGCCTACTCAGAGACAGTTTACAACGCGTTTTAAATGAACCTTGGGTGATCACGTGGCTCAGTGCCAACGTTCACTCCAACCAAATTATTCGCTTTGCGCTGAAAAGAGCGCTGAGCAGCCTGATCCCACAGATCGCGATGATCGTGATCGGCTTGACGGGTGGCGCGGTCGCGGTCGAGCTTATCTTCTCGATTCCCGGTATCGGTCGCATGATCTTAGGCGCAGCCAAGGCACAAGACTTGCCGATGCTGCAAGGCGGCTTATTAGTATTGCTGCTGTTTTCGATTGGCGTGAGTAGTTTGAGCTTGTTTGTTCAACAACTGATTCTGGGTCACAGCCTGAAAAGCGGTAAGCTGATTAGTAGTCACTCTTCGTTTCGTTTTACCCAGAACCGAGCTAAACGTGTTACTGCTTTTGCGATCTTCTCATTCCTCATTGCTATCGTGGTATGGGCTGCATTCCGAGACCCATACACTAGCCAATTTGCACGTTTGGCATCACCGAGCTGGCAAGCGCCTTTGGGTGCGGATGGCATTGGTCGAGACCTGTTAGCGAGAATCGGCTCTGGTATGGTCGCGACCTTCCAAGCCGGTATCTTGGCGACGTTTTTGAGTTTGGTGACAGGCATTATCATGGGTTTCAATACCCGCTTTAGCCAAGGCCTTATCGAGATAACTAAGGGTATCCCTTACATCATTGCAGGGCTGTTGGTTGCGGGTTTAACGGGTATGAACCCGAACAGTGCATTAATCGCGATTGTATTGGTCTCTTGGGCGCCATTAGCGGCGCATTGCTCAAGCTTGATAGTGGAAGCGAAGGCTCAACCTTATACGCACCTCGCGCCTTTGTGGGGAACCAGCAAGCTTAGAATCTTCCGTTTCTATCTGCTGCCTTACGTATTGCCACCGCTACTAAGACACGCGATGTTGAGGCTGCCGGTGATTACATTGAGCCTGACCTCGCTGAGCTTCATCGGCTTAGGTGCCAAGCCACCTGAACCTGAGTGGGGGTTGATGATTGCAGAGAATTTGCCATACATTGAACGCGCGCCAATCGCTGTCATGGGACCTATTATTGGACTGATTCTGTTAGGTTCTGCAATTAACATGATGTTTGATGATTAACGAAAAGAGCAGGTTACTTAAGTCCTTGATTGGCTATTCGATTTAGCATTTATGTTGTAACCTTGAGCTTGTTTTTTGGAATTGGCTTTTGGCTCGGTTATCGATCGGCTTTTAGCCTAGTTAAGTGTTCAGCGTTAAGGATTCAACATGTATCTCGTTTTGTATTGCCACAATATTGGTATGACCGATTTTTCATTCTTTGAAACGGAAGATTTTGACAAAGAAGAGGGCTATATCGTGCGAGGTAAATGGCCGAATGATAAAGCGTTTCGTGATTACTTGACCAAGGAATTTGGTGATATGAGTGAGTTCCGAGTGATCGACTTAATTGCCAAAGGCGCAGAAGCAGAACACTACTCGCCAGAAGAGTTGATGCGCTTATCTCTCTAACTGTCAGCTCGTAACAACTAGCTAAATAACATGTTTCAAATCGAATAAACAAATGGCAGCCTGATTGGGCTGCCATTTTTTCGTTTTAAGCTAGAGCACGTCGCTCGCAGTATGAATGGGGCTACTGCGCCACTTCGTCCACCAAGTACAAGATTGATTGATACGGAATGCCACTGTGATGCGACAAACCAATCTCACAGGTTCGGCTGTTACTAAAGCCGCGAGTGCAGTTGCTCGGCACTTGCTCTTTGAGTGGATGCACTGCAGCTTCATTTAGCTCTGGGGTGGTAAAACCTTTGTCACCCGCCCAACCACAACACTGAATATGCTCAGGAACGATGACCTCTTCGGTACAGGCTTTAGCAAGGTTCAACATCGCATCTTCTAAGCCCATTCGGCGAGAGCTACAAGTGACATGCAGCATTACGGTTTCTTGCAGTGGCTCAAGGGTCAGGTGATCAAGCAAGTATTGATTCACAAACCCTGTTGGTTCTAGCACTTTTAATGGCTTGGTAAATTGCTCAATGCTACGCTTGGCGCACGGGCTAGTGTCCATCAAAACTGGGTATTCACCTTGACGACTGGCTTGCCACAACACTTCTTCGAGTTGTTGCGCCTTAGATTGGGCCAAGTCGGTCATTCCTTTGCTGTCATAAGGCATGCCACAACATTGGTCATCGAGCTTCTTCGGCAGAATGACCTCAAATCCGGCTTTGTTAAGCAACGACATGGTTACTTCGGTCAGTGGGCGTTGATCGCCCGCATCACTCTGTTGCCCCATGGTGCGACTGGCACACGAAGGCAGGTAAACCACCTTCTTATGATTGCTTGAGGATTCTGCCGTCACTGGTGATGAGACTAGCGAGTGACTATTGGATTGTGGCATCTCAGGCATCCAAACCGGCGTCGCGCCTTTGGTGATAGAGCGCAGGCCGTTGGTTAGCTTTCCGACGGTATTTGCGCCTAATACTTTGCTCGCCACTTGGTTGGTTTTGAGGCCAGCCTTAGTTAGCTTGGTGGTGGTCGAGAAGTGATCCGCTGTCCACTTCGCGATTGGCGTAAATTTCTCGTACTTGGCAATACGAAGCTTCTTAATCAAATCGCCGGTGTTGATTCCCACTGGGCAACGCTCGGCACACAGGCCAGTCGCGGCGCAAGTATCAATGCCTTGGTATTCGAAGGTTTTCTCTAGTTCACTGGCTTCGATCTCTTCCCCTGCTGCTCGGCGGCGTTGCAGTTCTCGGTACAACACAATACGTTGGCGAGGTGATAAGGTCAGTGTGCGAGACGGACAAACAGGCTCACAGAATCCACACTCAATACAGCGGTCAACAAGGTCGTCGGCAGCAGGCATTGGCTTCAAATTCGTGATGTGTGAATTTGGATTGTCGTTAATAATCACGCCAGGGTTGAGCAGTCTTTCTGGATCGAACAACGCTTTGATCTGTTGCATCAAGGCGTAGCCATCTTTGCCCCATTCCAATTCCACATAAGGCGCCATGTTACGACCTGTACCATGCTCTGCTTTCAGAGAACCTTGATATTTCACGGCGACGAGCTCGGCAACGTCATCCATGAAACCACCGTAACGGTCGATCTCTTCTTGGCTATCAAAGCCTTGGGTAAACACAAAGTGCAGATTGCCTTCTAGAGCGTGGCCGAAAATGATCGCTTCACTGTAGTCGTATTTATCAAACAGCTCTTGCAGCTCTCGAATACCGTTCGCAAGGTTTTCGACAGGGAAAGCCACATCTTCAATGATGACCGTCGTACCCACTTCACGCACGGCGCCAACCGCTGGGAACATGCCTTTACGAATGCCCCAAAGAGTCGCGACTGTCTTCGGTTCGGAAGTGAAAGGAACCGATTCAACAATCGTGTATTCAGTCAATGCGTCCAAAATTGATTTACATTGTAAATCTAAGTCCGGCTGGGAGCTGGCGTGTGACTCCACCAAAATAGCCGCCGCTTCTAAGTTTAGGCTCGACATAAAGGCAGGCATACCCGGCTTATCAGCCACTGAACGGAGTGCTCTGCCGTCCATTAATTCCACGGCTGCAACCGGAGTTTTGGACAACGTAGTCACGGCTTTACTTGCCTGCTCGATGTCGGCAAATACCAACAGCGCAGAGGCTTTATTCGGGTGTTCAATAACCGTGTTGTAGGTGATCTCGGCGATGAAGCCTAGCGTACCTTCTGAGCCAATCATCAGGTGTTTGATGATCTCAAGTGGGTCGTGGTAATCGACCAATGCATTAAGCGCGTAGCCCGTGGTATTTTTGAGGCGGTACTTATGGCGGATTCTGTCTGCCAGCTCTTGATTCGAGCTAGTCTGTCTGCGTAAATCAACAATGCCATCAAACAGCGTTTTGTGTGATTGCTTGAACGACTCAACGCTGGCGTTATCTGCTGTATCAAGCAGGGAACCATCACTTAATACGATTTTCATGCTCTCGACGGTGCGATAAGAGTTTTGCGCAGTACCACAACACATGCCGCTGGCGTTGTTCGCCGCAATACCGCCGATTTTACAGGTGTTGATAGAGGCTGGATCTGGGCCGATTTTACGTTGGAAAGGGGCAAGATATTTATTGGCATCAGCGCCAATCACACCGGGCTGAAGAATGATCTGATTGCCGTTATCGACAATCTCATGGCCGCGCCAGTCGTCGGTTAGAGTGATGAGTACCGAGTCTGAAACCGCTTGTCCTGAAAGACTGGTGCCAGCGGCGCGAAAGGTAAAATGAATACCGAGTTCGCGACAACTTTGAATGGTGAATATGACTTCGTCTAAGTTTTTGAGCCTTAGAACCATTTTCGGCACCAAGCGATAGAAACTCGCATCGGTGCCGTAAGCCAAGCGCTTTGCCTCTTGAGTGACAATGCGTTCTGTTTCTATTTTTTGAGCCAGTATTGCTTCGAGCTGCTGATAAGCTTGTGCGTCTACTACTCGCTCATGGGATGTAGTTGTCTCCATCTTTGCTTCCTTGTGCTTCTTATTTGGCACTGATTAGTTTTTATTTTATTTTCCAGTGCTTAAACGGTGTCACAACGGCAGTGGAATTGCTGTGACACCGATTGAACTTCAGTCTAAGTAGACCAAAGCATGAGTCTGAACCTAAATCAGAATCGTGGCGGCTTAATCTAGCCCCACCAAAGATTCACGCGTTAAGTCTTTGATTGTCTTAGCGCCAGTTAGAGTCATCGCAACGCGCATCTCTTTATCATAAAGGTCGAGTAGGTTTTCAACGCCTGCTTGCCCTTGCGCTGCTAATGCGTAAACGAAAGAGCGGCCAAGTAAGGTGCAATCTGCGCCTAATGCCATCATGCGAACCACATCTAAGCCAGTACGAATACCAGAGTCGACCAGAATCTTAGTGTCGCCTTTTACTGCATCTGCAATTGCAGGTAAGGCTTTGGCACTCGATAGAACACCATCAAGCTGACGGCCGCCGTGGTTTGAAACTACAATGCCGTCTGCGCCAAATCTCACGGCATCTTTTGCATCTTCTTCATCAAGAATGCCTTTAATGACCATTGGGCCGTCCCAGAAGTCACGGATCCACTCTAAGTCTTTCCATGAGATCGATGGGTCGAAGTTATCGCCCAACCAACCGATGTAGTCTTCCAGCTTGGTAGGAGAACCGCGGTAAGTAGAGATGTTGCCAAGGTCGTGCGGTTTACCCAATAGGCCAACATCCACCGCCCAACTAGGATGACGCATCGATTGGAATACACGACGCATCGCTGCATTTGGGCCACTCATTCCGGAGTGCATGTCACGGTAGCGAGCGCCCGGTACGGGCATATCAACCGTGAAGACTAGTGTTGTTACGCCAGCCGCTTTTGCGCGTTCAAGAACGTTCTTCATGAAGCCACGGTCTTTTAGCACGTAAAGTTGAAACCACATTGGGCGTTCAATCTTAGGTGCCACTTCTTCAATCGGACACACCGACACAGTCGACATGGTAAAAGGGATGCCTTTGTTGTCTGCAGCTTTTGCTGCTTGCACTTCACCACGTCGTGCGTACATGCCCGTTAGGCCAACCGGAGCTAAGGCAATCGGCATCGCGAGCTTTTCGCCGAACAACTCGGTTTCCAAATTTAGGTCCGACATGTCATTGAGGACACGCTGCTTGAGCGCAATCTCAGCAAGGTCAGCCGTGTTGCGGCGTAGGGTATGCTCTCCGTAAGAGCCGCCATCAATGTAGTGGAAAAGAAACGGAGGCAGTTTCGCTTTTGCTGCGGCGCGGTAATCAGTCGATGCGGATATGATCATAATTTCAGTCCTAAATTCTTGGGATGTTGCCCTTCTATGAGAGCTTAGCTTGAGCTGCTTGTTTTCTTTATAAAATGGCGTTAATACCCGAAGGGTTGATGTGTTCTAGTGTCCATTCCGAAACTCATCAACTGTCTTATGAGACGGTGTTGCAGTCGGGGAATTGGGTACTAACGCCAAGTGCTTTGGTTACGACTTATGGTCTACATAAGTACGTCTGTCATTTTGAACCCGTAGATAACTACGAGGCCGATGATTCCACTCATTACTAAGTAGTAGAACGTTGGGATAATTGTTTTACGCAGTGTTGCGCCTTCGCGTCCCAATAGACCAACCGTTGCCGATGCGGCGACCACATTGTGAATCGCAATCATGTTACCGGCGGCGGCACCCACGGCTTGTAGGGAGACAACTACAACGCTAGAGATATTCAGAGTTTGCGCGACTTCGAACTGAAATTGGCTGAACATCATGTTCGATACTGTGTTCGAACCTGCAATGAAAGCACCTAAAGCACCGACCGTTGCACTCAGTGCGGGGAATGCTCCGCCCACTAAGTCAGCCGCGAAATTCGCAGTGGTTACTGGCATACTTGCCAAATCAGCACCGTTCACGCCAGAGTTAATGAAGATACGTACCATCGGGATAGTGAACACCAGCACAAAGCCTGCACCAATCAGGGTTTTACTTGATTCACCAAAGGCTTTTACTAAAGGTGCTGCGCTGCGTGACTGTATTAGAACTGCAACTAATGCTACGAATACTAAGATACCGCCCGGTAGATACAGAGGCTGAATCGCTGTGCTTACGCCGGTTTCGCCAAGGATGTTGCTGAATGAAAGGCTAACGCTCTTCAGTAGGCCTTTGAATTCAGGGCTCACACGGCTAGCAACCAGAGTCACAGCGAGCAGCACATAAGGTGCCCACGCCATCGCCATGCTCATTTTTTTATGATCTTGCTTATTGCTTGAATGAGTGTCGTCTACATCGACCTTCAAAGAACCTAGCCATTCAGCAGGCCATTTGTCTTCGCTTTCGAAATCCCACTTTGACTTTGGAACAAGGAAGCCACGTTTCGCTGCCGTTACTACAACAGCAAGGCCAACCAAACCACCAATCAGTGATGGGAACTCAGCACCTAGGAAGACACCAGTGAGTGCGTAAGGAATGGTGAAAGCAGCACCTGCGAACAGTGCGAACGGCAGAATATCTAAACCTTCAGTCCAACTTTTGTTCTTACCGAAGAAGCGAGTCAGCATCATTGCCATAAGCACAGGCATCATCACACCAACGCAGGCGTGGATGATCGCAACACTTGATGTGATCTGTTGTAGGTAAGCATCCCATGTTGAACCATTGGCAATCAGGCTTTCACCGATGTTGTGCGTATCCAAACCTTTGTTTACGCCAACGATGATAGGTGTACCAACCGCGCCGAATGATACCGGCGTAGACTGAATCATCATCCCCATTAGCACGGCAGCTAATGCTGGGAAGCCGATTGCAACCAAGAGTGGGGCAGCGATTGCAGCAGGTGTTCCAAAGCCGGATGCACCTTCAATGAATGAACCAAAACACCAAGCGATGATGATCGCTTGTACACGACGGTCCGCTGAAATATCAGTGAAGCCATTGCGAATGGTGGTGATAGCTCCGGTGTGTTTCAAAGTGTTTAATAAGAAGATAGCGCCAAACACAATCCAGAGAACCGACACCGTAATGCCGAAGCCTTGGAACACAGAAGCCAGCACGCGAGTGCCAGACATATCCCAACTTAATAAGGCGATAGCAACGGTCAATGCAAATGCCACTGGCATCGCTTTTTTCGCAGGCCAATTCAGGCCAACCAGCAGAATCGCTGCAACAACTATTGGTGAAAAGGCCAATAGAGCCAGTAGAGTTTCACTCATGGGTACTTCCTCGTACTTGTTTTTCAAACGTTCATGTTTGAAGTGAATAACACGTCATTAGTTTTGTAGGTGTAATTTGAACCCTGTAGATTCAATTGTTGTAATTAGAGTTGCTTTATTTTTAATCGATCTGATTGCAAAAGCTGTTTTTGTAATTGTTTTGTTAATTTGGCGTGAATCTACCCCTTTATTTTTTATTGATATAGGGAAATAATGAAAATAATTAATTCCAAAATTGGCATAATTAGATGCGAGCAGATGATTTGATCCTGTTTTCACAGGTAGTAGAGCTGGGTAGCTTTAGTAAGGTGGCAGAGCAAAATAACCTTACAAATTCGGTAGTTAGTAAGAGAATTGCGCGTTTGGAAGAAGAGATTGGCGTGCAATTGTTATATCGAACAACACGTAAATTAACGCTTACCGAGGCGGGTAAGGCGATGTTACATAGCGCCAAAAATGTGAAGCAGGCGGCTCAAGAGGCTATGGATGCTGTTTCAGGCTTTGGTGAAAATGTCAGTGGCCACATCAAAATGTCAGTGCCTACTATCTCCGGAGATTTGATTCTCGCAGACGCTGTTGCTGAATTTTGTAATATGCACCCAGGTTTAACGGTCGACATGTCTCTTAACAATCGATTTGTTGATTTGGTCGAGGATGGCCTCGACTTGGTGATTCGAACCGGTTATTTGGAAGATTCCAGCCTCATTGCACGTCATATATTGGATTCACAATGGGTGGTGTGTGCTTCCCCATCTTATATAGCAAAAAACGGTAAGCCTATGCTGCCCAAAGAGTTAGTTGAGCACAATTGCTTGCAGTACGCTTACCAAACAACGGGTGCCAGTGAATGGCAATTTTTGCATAGTAAAGACGGTTTCACCGATAACGATAAATACATCGTGCGTGTCTCGGGCTCTTTCTCGACAGACAACGCGACCGCTTTACGCAAAGCGGCCTTGGGTGGTCACGGTATCGCGTATGTACCGCGTTGTTTGGTGTATCACGATATTAGAAACGGCCAGTTGGTAGACATATTTCCAGATTTAGTCGGAAAAAAACTGGGTATCTATGCGGTGTACCCCTTTACTCGCCAGCCGCCAAACAAGATTAAGTTATTGATTGAACACATCAGAACTCGCTACCTGACGATTTCACACTATTTTTAAGCTATGAGTTTAAAGCTTAGGTTTCCAAAGTTACGGCTTCCAAGCAACGGTATAACGTTACCATCACTTTAAATAAGGATCACGATGAGCTATTTAAAAGAGTATCAATATCCAATTACCAACAAACAGATCGTCAGCGATGACTATTTCGGTCAGATCATTGAAGATCCTTATCGCTGGTTAGAAGACGACAGAAGTGACGAAACTGCGCAGTGGGTGGCGAGCCAGAATGAAGTCACGTTCGATTACCTTGCTCAAATCCCGTATCGCGCTGAACTGCGAGAAAGGCTGGCGAAAGCGCAAGACTACAAAAAGAGCTCGCAACCGTTTGTGCGAGGAGATTACACCTATTTCTATAAGAATGATGGCTTGCAAAATCACAGTATTCTCTATCGTCAGAAAGAAGGACAACAAGAAGAGGTTTTCTTAGATCCGAACACCTTCTCGGAAGATGGCACCACATCACTGGGTTCGGTGTCGTTTTCGAAAGATTACAGCTTGGTGGCATACAGCATTTCAGAGGGTGGTAGCGACTGGCGTAAGATCTTTGTTATCGATACCGAGACTAAGCAGCAGCTTGAAGCCGAAATCACAGACGCTAAATTTACCGGTATTTCTTGGTTAGGTAACCGCGGCTTTTATTACTCTAGTTACGATAAGCCTGACGGCAGTCAGCTTTCAGCTCGTACTGATCAACATAAGCTGTACTTCCATGAATTGGGTACAGAACAAACCGATGACAAGGTGATTTTTGGTGCGGACAGTGCTGAGCAGCATCGCTATGTGTCGGGTTATACCACTGAAGACGACCGATACTTGATCATCCTAGGGCGAAAGTCCACATCAGGTAACAGGCTGTTCTATATCGACTTAAGTTCAGATGAACAAACCCTAAACACACTGATTGATCATGTGGATAGCGATACTTACCTTATCGACAATCAAGATGAGACCTTTGTGCTATATACCAATCTCGATGCGCCTAACGGCAAGGTGGTGAGCTTTGATACGCGCAGCCAACAATGGATCGATATTGTTTCAGAAAAGTCACAGCCTTTAGAGATCAGCACCGGCGGTGGTTACTTGTTTGCGCACTATATGGTGGATGTTGTATCGAAAATTGAGCAGCTCGATTACCAAGGCAACCTAGTTCGCGAAATCCATTTACCCGGGCTGGGAACGGCTAGTGGCTTAGGTGGTAAACGAGAGCAAACCCAGCTTTATTACACCTTTACCAACTATGTAACGCCGCCAACGATTTTCTCTTTTGATGTTGAATTAGGCAGCTCTGAAATCTACCAACGCTCAGAGTCTCCGTTTGAATCGGATCAATTTGAGTCTAAACAGGTCTTCTATACCTCAAAGGATGGAACACAGGTTCCGATGCTTATCTCTTATAAGAAGGGACTAAAACTAGACGGCAATAATCCAACCATGTTGTACGCCTATGGCGGCTTCAACGTTAGCCTAACGCCTTCTTTCTCGGGCACTGTTGGCAGTTGGCTAGAACTGGGTGGCGTATATGCCGTCCCTAACCTGCGTGGTGGTGGCGAATATGGCAAGGCGTGGCACAAAGCCGGCACTCAGCAGCAAAAGCAGAATGTATTTGATGACTTCATTGCCGCAGCGGAGTTCTTAATCGCAGAAAATTACACCAGCAGCGACAAGCTGGCGATTCGCGGCGGTTCTAACGGTGGTTTGCTGGTGGGTGCTTGTATGACACAGAGGCCTGAGCTTTTCCAAGTGGCTCTGCCTGCTGTTGGGGTGCTAGATATGCTGCGTTACCACACATTCACGTCAGGTGAAGGCTGGGCGTACGACTACGGTACATCAGCGCAAAACAAAGAGATGTTTGAATACCTGCTTGGTTATTCTCCGGTGCACAATGTGGTACGAGGCGTCGATTACCCAGCAACACTGGTGACCACCGCAGATCACGACGACCGCGTGGTGCCAGCACACTCTTATAAGTTCATCGCAGAGCTACAAGACAAGAATGAAGGCGGCTCACCTGTGATGATTCGTATCGATGTTAATGCGGGTCATGGCGCGGGAATGCCATTGAGCAAAGCGATCGATCTCACGGCTGATATCTATGCGTTTACCCTGTTCAATATGGGAGTTGAATTGTGAGAGGGCAATTTGTCTACTTCCAATAAGATGTGAGTATTTACAATAAAGATTAATTGGTTTTTTACCATATCAAGTAATACGGGGCAGGTAAGCTAAAACACTTCTGCCCCCTTTCTACTTTAGCGTGATACTCAGCAACGGGGTACGCTGCTGAGTTTGCAATACGTGATGTTATGGCAGATATCAGAACATCACTGCACGGACACTTCCAAAAAGTTGTCACTTCTTAACATTTCTAGGCAAGAGTCTCGCCTGTATAATCATGCACCTTGCTTGTGGCGATAATTCGCTATTGGATATAATGTTTGCCAGCGCCTTTGCCAAATTGGCAAAAGATAAATTAACTCAAGTAGACGCTATTTTACTTCTTATACCGAGCGTTTCCTGATGACCTTCAATTCAGGAAAACAGCTGTGTTGCGCAGTAGAGCAATGTCAAAGCTAATGTCATGTTGATAGTTTTGCCATGTTTTTGGAATTGCGATTGAAGTAGTTTACCTGCTACAGCCCATGCTAAGTTGCTAACTAACGCGATAAAAGCAAGTAGCAGACTCGTCGCTGAAACACAGCTTGCCTATAAAATGGCCAATGTATTAAAAGAATTCAGGATAAGAGCACCCAAGGTAAAGCTCTCTCTACAATCCCAAAATTGTTGTCAGATCCGAGATGATTTGATTGCTGACAAAGCCGATTTGGGTGTGTTCTACCAAGTGGGAAGTGGTAATGCGCTGAAGGTTCATGAATTCAAAGAAGAGCCTTTAGTACTGATAGCCTCGCCAATGTTAAAAGGGATGGAACTATAGGAGAGGGATACACACTTTGACTTAGGTTTCATCAGTAACGGCCCCAAGTGTTTATTTAGACAGATCTTTGAAAGTACGATTCAAGAGCGCAACATCACCATCGATAATATGATTGAGCTAAGCAGCATCAACACCATCAAAAATTGTGTCGAAAGCAATATTGGCATCTCTTATCTACCTCGCTTTACTGTCAAAAAAGAATTGCAAGATGGCAGCTTATAAGAACTTAAGTTCACCGATAAGCCACAGATGGTCAAACCACAGTGCGGTTACCATGCAGGAAAGTGTGTAACCCCTGCTATGGAGGTATTTATTGACTGTATGCGGAATGAGTATTAATGGTGTCGTTTCGTAAAGTAATACAGTAACTATGTCTAAATACAGGAACGTTATCGGTAATGTTGTGAGATAAATAAGTTGTAATACAAGGGAGGGCATAAACGTTTCAGGGGAAGGATAATATCTTGCTCAGATTTACTCGTTAAGTCGATAAACTTATTCTCCAATTATAAGAGTCCTTGAAGTTTGGCTTTTTGGGGGAGTTTCTGCGCAAGCAATGCTGTTCATCCATGTTGTTAACTGGAGTGGTAAATACTCGAAAGGTTCACAAAAGAAAGCTAATGCGAGTAATCGAACCTTCAATGAACACCAGTAAACTATCTACCATTCATACTTAGGTACCAAGCGACTATTAATACTAACGTTATAAGGCCTAATGTTGCAAATTGATATTTTTTTATCAGTTCTTCTGCTTTGTTCCCAGCAATATATACTACCAACGCGATACCAAAGTACCTAATGGCACGAGATAAGCCTGTAGCGAGTAGAAATAAAGGGAGTGAAAAATGAGTAGCTCCTGCTGCCAACATAGCAATTTGGAAAGGAATGGGTGCGATGCCCAAGGTCATGACAAACCAGAAACCCTCGGTTCTTATCCGTAGCATGGCAGTATCTAATTTTTGCTCTGTTACCCAATGAGTGACTACCCAGTCACGTAGTAGTTCGAAAATATAGTAACCAAACGCATACCCCAACAGTGCGCCGACAACACAGCCTAGAGTCGCGATAAGTGCAACTTGCCAAAGCTTATCGCGTCGTTTTTGCAACAACGGAATAAGCAATACTTCCAATGGAATAGGTACAATCGTAGATTCAAGAAGAGAGGCAGTGAAAACACCACTCAACATATTTTGAGACTCAATCAAGTCTTTGGCTTTTCGTTTTAGTATTTTAAGCATGAAATTTTCATCCTTCAAAGTGATACGGATTGAGCCTTAAAAGCTAACTGCGCCTCTCTTGTCAATAGATCATAATAACTTTCCTCTTCGTGCATCATTCGGGATTATTTGATTAGCTTAGAAATAGCCCACCCTGCTATAAAACACATCCAGATCCTAACACCACTTTATTAAACTCAGTCTTATGAACCGCATTAGAATCGATATTCCACACCTAACGATACTTGGTTAAAATCTGTTTCTGTGCTTGCACCATTCGTAACATTCTCTGCTTTGAGTTCTACGTCGTACCACATATATTCAGCATTGATTAAGAATTGATCTGTCACTTTGAAACCCACACCGGCGCCAGCGAATACACCTTCGTCGTCTTTACTGCCCCTGAAGTCCGCAATATTGTAGTCTGTCGTGTACCACATTTGACCACCTTTTGCGTAAAGATCAACACGCTTAGCAATAGGAGCTATAACTTTTAGAGCAGCGGTATAGCCGTCTGTTTCGGTATTAGCTAAATTATTACCATAGCTACCAAAATCAATATACCCCCCCTCTAACGCTAAGTAAGGGTTAAAACGATAACCGACTAAACCTTGAGTAGCATCGCTGTCATCATCAAAGTCATCTTGCCCATCAACTTTCAAATAACCATAGTTGGCACCCACATAAACACCATGCTCGTTGGAGTCCGCAGCGTGTGAAAGAGTATTAAAGGTTGTTAAAGTAAAAAGGCTAATCAAAGTAACAACATTGCTTTTCATTTCGCTCTCCTAATATAAGTTCCATTCAAATATCGATTTATATAGAGCAAAAGAAATGCCAACTTTAAAAACCACTAAAAGCATACTAAAACTAACATAACATTAACAAAACCCGGTTGAATATCGATAAAGGAAGAAAAATTAATCTATTTATTACCTTATAAAAACATTTTAATATTAAGGTAAATACACACCGTGAAAAATATTCTTGTTGTTATGTAACTTTTTCAAAAAAATAATAAACATAGATTTTTCTAAACTCGATTCGAAACCACCTATTATTTAGTGAAATTTTAAAATAGATGTGATGACTCTAATTACCAGTTAAGGTGAGAGCATGAAAACGAAGCTATTAGTCGTTTGGGATAGGCTATGTTGCCCAAAGGGTTTATCATGGATACTCATTGCAAAGTACCCTCAGATAATGCGTTCACAACACAGGTATTTGCATGGTTTCATGCCTATCTTACTTCTTCGAATGGATTGAGTACTGCCGAAAACCAGAAAAGCCATCGCTTAACATCACAAGCACTGAAAATCAGGGTGATGGCAATGGCTTGGCTCAAACTGAGGTTAACAATGACAAGCAAACACCGCCAGCATCATAAGAGGCCGTGTGACGTGTGCTCATGAACAATTACATCTTAGCGAAATTATTCGTCACTATGCTTGATAGGCTTTCTCCTCCTTTCGCCTCAAAGTCCAGTGTTCGAATAGGAAACGGAATCGTGATACCAGCATCCGACAGTGCTTCCTTAATCGCTACAATGCTGTCATTTTGTGCTTCCATGTAACCAAAGTCGCCAGGGTAATCAATCCAAAACCATACCAACAAATTGATGCTACTATCGGCGAAACTAGCAGCATGAACCGCTGTGTCTTCGTGGTTGCTCACATAAGGTTTTTGATTAATAGCTTCTATTATTACTTTGGTCGCTAAATTAGGACTGTCCGCGTATGAGATACCGACAGGAATTTCTATTTTTCTGAGACCTTTTCGGCTGTAGTTCGTCAATATGTTACGAAAAACCATTTTATTTGGAATCATGACGTGCTGACCTGAAAACGTCTCTACAAGAGTATTGCGCAAATTAATTTGAATAACTTGCCCCATTACGCTGTTGGATTCGACAATATCGCCTATTTTAAATGGCTTGCGGATACTCATCGTGATCCCTGAAATCAGGTTTTCGGTCATATCTTGAAAAGCAAAACCAATAGCAAGCCCCAAAATACCCGCCCCTGCTAGGAGTGATGTAACCGTACCTTGCAATCCAACAAAGTCTAAAGCGACAAAAAAACCAACGGTTATAATGATCACTTTAACAATCGATGCTAATAAGTTGGTTGCTTCCTTTGAATCTACGACTCGGTTGCTCAAGTTCCTAAATAATCGACCGCCTAGGTTGGCGATAAAGATAAAAGCAAACAACGTAAAGAGCGCAACAATAAGATTAGGAATCAACTTGATGGTTTCAACAAGCCAATGCTCCAGCTTTTGCTCAATTAAATGGTTAAACTTCTCAATGTCGAAAGAGAGATTCATCTCCATGGTGATGTCCTTCATTCATGATTGGTCTTGTGATCAGTGACTATGGAATGCAAACGGATAAAGCTTGGCTTTTGATGCTTATCTCAAGTGATTCAGCGGAGAACTTTTCTCCATCAATGACATAGTGGATCGGTCGATTTGATTCTATTTTGACTTGCTTTGCAGGCTCATAGTCAAAAAATGAGACTTGTTCTTTGAGGCCTAAGCTTGAAAGCAACACATCAGACAGCGCTAACGCTCTTTCTCCAAGCGAAGCGGTATTTTCTAAATAGGTAATATGCAATTGACCATCATCAGGTCTTGGCTCTTTCCCCCCTTGGGCAAGGACCGTGCTAAAAGGCGACGTGTTGGCAACCACTAAGCTTTGTAATTCAGCTTCTCGTGTTGGCTCCCCATCCTTAGTGACTTCAAACCACTGGCTTTCTCCTGCTACAACCGCAGAAAATAAACCCGACAAGTAAGCAAGTTGGCCATTTTTATTTTTCTGTTCACGATGAGCGTAATCAATCATCTTCTCTTCAAACCCAATACCAAGAATAAGCAGTATTGGCTGGTCGTTACAGTACGCCAAATCCATTTTTTTAGACTTGCCAGATAGAATAGCCTCGCAGGCCTTTTCAACCGGTGATACTTTTGTCGCAAAACCATAGAGCACATGGCATAAAGCATTTGCCGTACCCAATGGGATAACCCCGAGTGCCGTGTCTGTCCCCACGATTTGTCTTGCCACCTCGCTGACGGTGCCGTCTCCGCCAGAGACGATGATATGAGAAGTATTTCGATCTTTTGCTTGTTCGGCTAGAGATTCCGCTGATACTTCTTTACTGGTGGTCACTATGTCTAAATTGAACTTTTGGGTAAGCTCTCGAATAACCTGCTGCTCACTCGTTTGCCATT
Organism: Vibrio sp. RW; assembly: GCF_027587105.1. Lineage (NCBI taxonomy): Bacteria > Pseudomonadati > Pseudomonadota > Gammaproteobacteria > Vibrionales > Vibrionaceae > Vibrio > Vibrio sp. RW. The sequence continues at coordinate 133,210 of NZ_JAPPTM010000003.1, read as the reverse complement.
TGCCTCCACCTGCAACAGGGTTAGCAATTAGGCAGCATTTGTCTTCAAGATTGAGCAGCCCCTTATCACTGATAGCATTCAGCACCTTTAGTTGCTTTTTGTTCAACTGTGCAGTGCTTCGTACATCATTGATATTTTTGAGCACTTGCTCCACACTCAGAGATGAATTTTTCGCTAACAGGTATGCTGCAACCACAAACACAGAGCGACCACGGCCAAGTGCACAATGAACAACTACGGACCTTGATTGGCTTATCTGAGTATCTATCCAATTAAGGGCATGTTTAAGCTTGGGTAACTTAGGGGCTTGATGGTCAAGTACCGGGGTATTGAGGTAATGAAACTCTTCGCTGGTCATCGCACTCTCTAAACCCGAAAATTCTGCGGTGACATCAACAATACACGTTATGTTTTGAGATTGTAGAAATGACAAATCGGAGGGGAGTAGACGTCGAGAAACATATAAACCTTCTCCCACCTGCTGTATGGGATCGACTTTATCTCTTTTTATAGCCCAAGTATTGTATAAACGAATACCTAGAAAAAAAGGAATAAACGCCCACCTGATCCACCAGGCTATTTTGCCATCATTATTTTTTCTAAATATGGATGGCATCTCGAAGATATAGGCTGCACTAACGATAGACATCGATAACCCTGACCAAACCAATAGTAAGCTGAATAATACATTGGGAACAAATGCTGCTATAGAAAAACAAGCGATAGCAATGAGTATATAGTACTTAACGATAAACATAGTGAGGCCTTAATTTCTCTGTGTATAAAAAAAGCGGGCCCATAAATGGGCCCAAGTTGTTAAACTAAAACCTACGCTTCACTATCCAACATAGGTGACACTTCGAATCAAGCCATCTCTTGCTCATATTTTAGAGCCAAAGTTTCTTTCTGATCTGAGTCTAAAACTTTGCCAGCCGTTTGAAAGAAATGCTGCTCTTCTTCTAAATGATGCTCTACTTTGTGTTTAAGTGTCTTCATCAGTGTGAGCCAAGTTGGTGAGGACATTTCGGTGTCATCGAGCTGAGCAAGCACCTTATCAATACCGTGCCTAGTCATATCAACGGATTGATCACTCTCTATTAAAGGTGCATAGAAGTGGCGCTCTTCCGCGACCGCATGCTTAGTTAATTCTTCTTTAAGATTGGAGTAGAACTCTTGCCTAGCCTGAGTATCTCCTGATGTTTGGAGTATCGCATCCATCAAAAGCCGTTGCTTCTCATGGCTGTCTTTAAGCACATCAAATATGTTTTTCATATCTAGCTCCTGCTTCAATTCTTTTTATGAGGATCGGATGATTTAACTCGTGAGTTAATGCCTTTTTAGCAGTCCTGATCTTCCGTACCAAGTTGCTCTTTCACGTTCTCACAGCCGTCCTCTATCTGATTTTGAGCTTCCTCTACCGCTTCATCAGCGCTTTCACTAGCTTTCTCTAAGGGGGCGTCGTCACTACATGCGGAAAGCGTAAAAGCAAAACCTGTTGCCAATAGGAAACGGAAAATAACTGTGCTTATATTCATAAAAACTCCTAACTCTTATCTTTGTTAACTAAACTCATTACCACCGATACAAGCAGCGAAATAGCAAATATATAAAACATAACTTTAGCTACTGTTGCCGCAGCGCCTGCTATACCACCAAATCCAAATAAAGCTGCTATGATGGCAAGAATAAAAAATATTAAAGTCCAGCGAAGCATAATGATCTCTCTTATATCTGTTGGTAAATTTATTATTGAATTACTTCAAGTTTATCAATGACCTTATCAACATCGGATGTATTACGAGCAATAGATAGCGCAAGGTCATGTTCCGTATCTGACGTCACTGAACCCTTTAATACCACAGTGTTTTCTTTAGTTTCCACTTCAATATCAGTACCACTGACTCCCGTATTCATTAATAGTCGAGTCTTAACAATGGTCGTTATTTTGGTATCCGTTAAGACCTGTGTTGATTCTTTATTTTTATCTTTTTCATTATCGATGACCGTAAGTTCATTCTTCACCGACTTAACATCATCAAAACTTAATACTAATTCTTCGGCAAGGGCTTTTTCTGTCTGGTTTTCAACTGAGCCCGTTAAAGTTACAACCTGGTCTTTAACATAAGTGTTAATATCAAAAGAGTTCAAATTAGAATTAAGTAATAGTGTCGTTTCTGCTTTACCATCAATCCAAGCATCTAGCGTATCTTCTTTCCACATGCTATCTGCAACCGCTGCAGAAGAAGAAGTAGCAATAACCGTTGTTAGTAGAATTTTACTTGCAAAATTTTTCATCATTTATCTCCTTTTTTGTACTTGTATTATCACTAAAGCAAACCATATGCCAAAAATACAAGTGATTGAATTTAAAGGTTTAAATTAAAAAACAAAAATAGTGTTAATATTTTCAATGATGGAGAATGAATAATTTACAAGGAGTATTTGTAAAAAATATAAATATTTACCTCGTCCGAATTAGTGATACACCATAATAATATTGCCCGATTTTCATCTATCATTTTAAATACTCACTCAGTATTATTCACAAAAAATGCGGAAGAAAAGCAGGAAGAGGGGAAAAATATCCACAAGTGACTTAGACCAGTTTGGCATGTTAGTCGGCTCATCAAAGACCAATGCATAACTTGTATCGCACCCTCAGAGCGGACGATACGATTAGAGGTGAACACTCTTGAAGAAAATGAAGGCAACAAAAAAGAAACATCAGAGGATTTAGGAATAAGCGTAAAAACGCTCTACAACAAGCTGGAGAAGTATCAGAGTTAGATAAATTATTCACTGTTCTGAAGTAAAGGAAGATCAACTCTGTTAAAGGTGACGAGGCATATTACTTACTGCCAGATTCCATTTCCTGAATATAATTGTTGAACAAACCAAGTGCTTCTTCTCTATGCAAGCAAATTGTAGGATCTGTTCTAATAGAGTACCTGCCTGAGTCGTTTCTGCCGGGCGCTGTGATCAAAATACCACTGCTTATGGGGTATCGAGTCTTTCTGTATGTCAAATGTGGTTGCTTGCCATACCAGTAGTTATTTACAACATTTCTTATGTTTAATTTTTCAAAACTCATTTTTGTCCAAAAACGTTTTCAAAGTTTCTCAATATTTAATCCGACTTTACGTATTGGATGTCAGCTAATCCTGTTAAGAGCCGACAATATAAGCTAGCCTTCATAATCACGGAGTTGATTTTTCATATACGCCAGAAACGAAAAATGTCGCATCCATGCGACATTTTTCTTTTGGCGGCCAAACCAGTTTTGCTATATCCATTCTAGAGTGCAATTTATTATATTCTTGATACTTGAAGTTGTAGCGTTGTTAACTGCAACTCCAACTATTTTGAGTATATATACTTATTCAGAATGTATTTATAAGACGTTGTTAATGTTGATTAGTTCCTTTTACGCTGCATTTTTTTTCGATTTTTTTTCTAAGTCGAACGATGCTGCGATGAGTTTCTTGGTGTAGTCGTTTTGTGGTGCATTGAAAATATCTTCCGCAGAGCCTTCTTCCATCACTTCGCCCTTTTGCATCACCAATACACGATCTGATAATGCTTTGACTACCGAAAGGTCGTGGCTGATGAACAGGAAGCCGATGTTGTGCTTGGCTTGAATGTCTTTCAGTAGGTCAATCACGGTCAGTTGTACCGATCGATCAAGTGCTGAGGTTGGTTCATCCAGCAAAATGAAAGAGGGTTCTAGAATCAGCGCGCGCGCAATCGCGATACGTTGTCTTTGCCCACCAGAGAATTCATGTGGGTAGCGGTTAATTGAGTTTGGCTCTAAGCGAACCTCAATCAGTGCTTTGCGTGCTCTTTCTAAACGTTCTTGTTTTGACAAGTGAGGTTGATGCACCGTTAAGCCTTCGGTGATGATCTCCCCAACTGTCATGCGTGGTGATAAAGAACCATAAGGGTCTTGGAAAACCATCTGTACATCTTTCTTGAGTTTATGGCGTTCTTTATCGGTTAATAAGCTAACGTCTTGGCCTTTGTAGACAATACGTCCGCTACTTGGCAGCAAACCGATTAACGCTCGCCCAAGTGTTGACTTACCAGAGCCAGATTCACCCACAATGCCTAACGTTTCACCTTGTTTGAGGGTTAATGAGATGCCTTTTACGGCTTCGAAGTATTGGTTCTTGCTTTGGATGAAGTGAGATTTGATCAAGAACTTTACGCGAATATCTTCGGCACAAAGCAGCTCAGGTGCTGATGCCTCAACAGGAACTTTAGCGCCTTTCGGAATCGAGTTAATCAGCATGCGTGTGTAATCGTGTTTAGGGTGGTCAAATAATGCTTGGGTCAAACCTTCTTCAACCAATTCTCCCTTACACATTACGAGTACGCGGTCAGCAAAGTGTTTCACCACACCTAAATCGTGGGTGATGAACAAAATCGCCATGCCCATTTTGCCTTGAATTTCTTTGATCAAAGAAAGCACTTCAGCCTGAACGGTCACATCTAACGCTGTCGTAGGTTCGTCTGCAATCAGAATGTCGGGCTCATTGATCAGCGCCATCGCGATCATGATTCGCTGTAGTTGACCACCAGAAAACTCATGCGGGTATTTGTTGTACGCCTGCTCTGGCATTGGCAGATGAACGAGGTTGAACAGCGCTAACACACGTTGTTTTGCTTTCGATTTGGATACCTTACGATGGCACATTAGGGCTTCAGTCACTTGAATACCTACTCGCAGGTATGGATTGAGAGAAGTCATCGGCTCCTGAAAGATCATGCCGATTCTGTCACCACGAATCGACTGCATTTCTGGTTCAGTCTTGCCAAGAATCGATTGTCCCTCAAATTCGATGTCTGATTGCTCATCAATAATGGCGTTATCGGGAAGCAAGCGCATAAGTGCGTTAGAAGAGACGGATTTACCTGAACCTGATTCACCAACAATGGCTAAGGTTTCGCTTGAGTTAAGGGTAAAGTTAACCTTTTTCACCGCATCAATGATTCCATCATTGGTTCTGAAGCTAACGGAGAGGTTATTAACTTTAAGAATGGCCCGGTCCGACATGATATATCCTTATCAATTTAAGACATTAGGTGAAGATTGAACTTCTGACGTTGTTTTAAGTTGCCCAAAGTGATGATGAGCACGTTGAATTTGTTCTAGTTCGAGCATCCAATGTGCGCTGCGCTGAGCACTGCAAAAAGCGATAAGGTGATTGAGTAGATCTTCACTTTGTTGTTCCAATAGCCCATAGGTGCGTTGAATAAGTTCAGTGCTCTCAAGCGAGATAAACTGCATCAGTGCGTAAGACTGATTCAAGGTATCGAAGGCCTGTTGATGCTGCCCTAAACGGTTGAGAATCTCAGATTGAGCAACGCTCGCGTCTCTAAGCCCAGCAAGCAGGCAAGCAAACTGGCAGGGTTTGATATCGCTTTGATATGCCGCATCTTGGATGTGATGAGGAAGAGAACTGAGAACATCACCATAAAGACGCTGTGCTTCAGGCCAGTGACCTTGTTCCATTAACTGTTCAGCTTTTAGGTAGTGCATCCAGCATCGTTCAATTTCCATGTCCACATCCTCATTTTAGAATATTTTAAAATGTTAATGATATTTATTATCAATTGCAAATTAAAATCATTCACATGTTAAGTCGGTGAATTAAAACCCTCATTATTCTGAAAAATGCGTTAAATTGTATATTATTTGCTCGGTTGGACGGCCGTGTAGCGTAAGTCACTAAATTTATAGGAAATTGCATCTACACTGATTTTATTTACCCCAAGTAATAAAGGACTAAGGAGGCGGCGATGGCGATGCAAAGACTCAATGCAGAACAGCTGTATCAGGTAGCAGAATTAGAGAAGCTACCATGTAAATCGACCAAAGAACTGGCTCCAATTGATGAGATTGTCGGACAGGAACGAGCACAAAAGGCCGTTGAATTCGCGATGTCAATCAAGGAAAAGGGTTACAACATTTATGCGATAGGGCGAAATGGCCTTGGTAAACGCACCATGATTTTGCGCTATCTCAACCGACATCCTCAGAAAGCGGAAGAGCTTTTTGATTGGTGCTATATCGCGAATTTTGAAGATATCCGTACACCGAAAGTTCTCAAATTACCAACAGGTGTAGGCAGTAACTTAAAGCAAGATATTGAAAAGTTAATGCGTAAATTGCTTAAGGCAATGCCACTTGCCTTTGATAATGAGATGTACTTTAGCCGAGCGGATAGGCTTAAAAACCAGCTAGCGTCAAAGCAGCAGGCTGCGTTGGAAGCGATTAGTCAAGAAGCGAAAGACAAGGGCATCAACCTGACTATCACAACGCAGGGTGATTACCAATTCGTTGCAATGAATGGCGATGAGCTTCATACCGAAGAGAGCTTTGATTTGCTGTCGCCTGAGGAGCAGGAGCAATTCGATAAAACCATCGATGCATTGGAAGTCGGGTTAAGAACCATTTCTCGTGAACTGACGGAGCTTGAAGAAACCTATACAGAGAAAATTCAAAAGCTCAATGATGATACTGCGAGAGACGTCATTACGCACTTTATCAAACAGCTGAAGAAGGATTACAGTCAATATCCAGAGATCAAAAAGTACCTTACGTCACTTCGAAAAGATATTGTCGATAACGCGGATATTTTCTTAGAAGAAAGTACAGAACAAGCTGAAATAGCGACAGCATCTTTAGATAAGAAAATACCTCGCCGTTACAACGTTAACGTGATTGTTAGCCAGAAAAAGCAAACGCTACCGGTTGTGGTAGAAGAAAGCCCGAACTACCACTCTCTGTTTGGCTATGTAGAAACAGCGACTTTTAAAGGTACGGTATTTACTGACTTTTCTCTGATTCGAGCGGGTAGCTTACACCGAGCCAACGGCGGCGTATTACTGATTGATGCAGTGAAAGTATTGGAACAGCCTTATGTATGGGAAGGCTTGAAACGAGCTTTACGTTCGCGTCAACTGAGCTTCACTTCGTTGGAAAAAGAGGTGACGTTAACAGGAGCGGTATCGCTTGATCCAGAACCGATTCCATTAGATGTTAAGATCATTCTTTTTGGTGATTATCGTACTTACCAATTGTTGCAGCACTACGATGCGGAGTTTGCAGAACTGTTTCGTGTAACGGCTGATTTTGAAGATGAGATGAAGCGTACCGCGGACTCGGAAATGCATTACGCGCGCTTTATTTCGAGCATTGTTCATGACAACAACATGCTGCATTGTGATCGTAAAGCGATAGCGCGAATCATCGAACATAGCTCTCGTCAGGCTGGTGACCAAGGTAAATTGTCCTTGCACTCAGCACATATTGCGAATTTGCTTCGAGAATCAAACTACGTGGCGAGAGGAGCGAAGTCGAATTTGATTCGCTCGACACATGTTGAGCAAGCGTTATCGAATCAGCAAATGCGTGTCGGCCGGTTGCAAGACAGCGTGATGGAAACGTTCATCAATGGTACGACCTTACTTCGTGTTGATGGCCTATCGGTGGGACAGGTCAATGCTCTGTCTGTATTGAGTACGACAGATCATATGTTTGGTGCCCCGAACCGAATCACCGCAACCACGGCTTACGGTGACGGTGAAGTGGTTGATATAGAAAGAAATGTAGACCTAGGTGGCAGCATTCACTCGAAAGGGGTAATGATACTATCTGCGTATCTTTCTTCAGTCTTCGGTAAAACGGCGAAAGTTCCACTCACCACTAATATTACTTTCGAGCAATCGTACGGTGGTGTAGATGGTGACAGTGCGAGTATGGCGGAGTTTTGTGCGGTGGTGTCGGCATTTTCGAAGCAGCCAAACCGTCAAGACATTGCGATTACCGGATCTATGAACCAGTTTGGTGAATCTCAGCCAATTGGGGGGGTGAATGAGAAAATTGAGGGGTTCTTTGATGTATGCGAGATCAAAGGGCGTTCAGGTGAGCAAGGGGTGATCATCCCGCGTTCGAATGTTCATAATTTAATGCTGCGTAGCGATATCGTTAAGGCGGTTGAAAAGGGCGAGTTTAATATCTGGGCTATCGATCATGTGACGGAAGCGATTGAGTTGTTCACTGGCAAAGCGGCGGGTGAGCTCAGCGATGAGGGGAGTTATCCAATCAATACTATCTTTGGTATCGCTCAAGCTAAACTTAACGCGCTTCGTAAATAGCTTATCGCCTTACGTAAATTCGCTAAACTACAGTTAACTGTAAACGAAACAGCCATCGACATTATCGATGGCTGTTTTTTTATTCTTACAATCTCGAGTGCTCAAGCATTCCGTAAACGGAGCTTAATACCGTCGAACTTCAATTTTCCGAGTAAGTTTTTGGCGTTGGCTCTACCAATATCATCAAATTCGATGCCATATCGCGCGTAATGTGTCGACTTTTGTAGATTGCAGACAATCCCTCTAAGCGGAGGGATCAATGGTCCGTTGTAGTTTTCTGGCGTGATCTCTATGGATACTCTATCGGTGATCTGAATGGGTCGAGCAGTGGGTGATGTCACAAAGCGACAACCACTTTTGGATAAATCCCTAATTTCGCAATTCATGCGTTGGTCATTTAAGATAATTCTCGAACTGAGGTTTACCTCATAACGTGTTTCTTTACGAAGCTGAGTTACTTGCATCGTACTTGGCGTGGAAAGAACCAGCAGGGGGAAGGGGTCACCAACATGATGGTGAATCTGACACCTAAAGTGGATCAGCGCGCCTTCACCTCTTAGAGAATATGCACGAGCTGTCATCCAAAAACCTTCTTGGAAGAAAAAATTAAGGTCGTTGTTTGAGACTTCTGGAACCTCAATAAGGATACAGTTCTCACTGTGAGTACCGATAAACTTTGTCGTGGCGAGAAACTTTGTGCCAACGGGTGTCGAGACATTCAGCGTAAGCTCACTCCCGTGTTCGATCATGGCGAGTGCATCAGTGCTGTTAATCGTGGAAACGGTACGATTACGAGGGTCTTGAAGGGCCTGATTATGCTCCAAAGGCTTCTTCAGTGGTGCGTTCATTCTCTACTCTCCATGTGCCAACATGCGTTTGTTCGTTATATGAATAACTTTCTAACAATGGGTTATTACGTGCTAGATTTTATAGGTGTACGTTACGATGGTTTAGAGAGTGTTATCATTGGTTGATAATTTTATATTAAGCCGCGAACTCTAAAAACATTTGCTTTGATTGTAAGTACTTAGTTCTATTTCTATGCGCTTGCGTTAGTCTATTACAAGGAACTAATACTTCAAACTTTAATTGTTTGGTGTATCAATTATTTGTTGGAGTTGAGAATGAAGACCATAAAATGGGATCAAAAAGAGAATCAGATCACAGTTGAGCTAGAGCCTAACCAATTTGCTGTTGTTAAGTACCAGAGACAGGGAGATGTGCTGCATATTACCTCGACTCGCATACCTGATGACCTGCAAGGTAAGGGCTTTGGTAAGGTGATGATGGAATCTGTGTTATCCGAAATTGAGCAAGCGGGCTTCAAAATTGTCCCTGTTTGTAGCTATGTGGTGCATTACATGAATAGGCAACAACAATGGTCACACCTTTTAGCGTCTGAGGCATAAAACAGCAGTTATGTCTCGATCAATGGTGTCTCAATCAATATCGTCAAAAAATCCTGTTCAACCCGAAGTCAGTTTGAGTATCGATCAACCTGAACTCTATCAAAAAATTGCCACCTCACTTAGGTGTCATCGAGGGTTTGATACCCAAGTGATTCAACGTTTGTGGGGCGGATATGGTGAGTTGGTCCGTTTGGTTTTTTCTAAAGAAAGCAGTGCGCCATTCAATAGCCTCATCGTTAAACATGTCGCGTTGCCGGATAAAGCGAATCATCCAAAGGGTTGGAACACCAGATTATCTCACCAACGTAAAGTGCATTCTTACCAAGTGGAGACGGCTTGGTATCAATCCTTCACTCAACAGTGGGATGAACGTTGTCCTATGCCTGTAGGGTTGCATTGTGAACTAGAAGAGAACGAGTGGCTTATCGTGATGCAAGATCTAGCGGATGTCGGCTTTCCGCTGACCTCTCAGTTCGATGTGCTCTCCGTTTTTGATGAATTGGCTGCCAAAGATACTCAACCTGAGTTAGCACTCCGTTATACATCTTTGGAGGTTAAACAGCGCAACGCTTGTCTAAAGTGGCTCGCTAATTTTCACGCGAAGCACATCCATATCGATCAAGAGCAGTCTGCGTCATTATGGAAAGTTGGCACATACTGGCATTTAGACACGCGTCCTGATGAGTTCAACGCGCTGACAGACTTACCATTAAAGAACCAAGCACAACACATCGACCGTCTACTTAGAGAGTGTCCGTATCCAACTTTAGTGCATGGTGACGCTAAACTTGCCAACTTCTGTTTTGATTTAGCTGGAGAAAACGCGGCTGCCGTCGATTTTCAATATGTTGGAAACGGGTGTGCGATGAAAGACGTGGCTTTGTTCATGAGCAGCGCGATTAGGCCGCAAGATTGCGTTGATCTTGAATCACAGCTCTTAGATATTTACTTCCAACACTTGAAAGAGGCACTGGCACACTATCAACCACAACTCTCGTTCTATGATGTCGAAGCTGCATGGCGACCTATGTTTTATGTGGCATGGGCTGATTTCCAACGTTTCGTAAAAGGTTGGAGCCCAGAGCACTGGAAGATTAACCCGTATACTGAGCAGTTGACCTTACGAGTGCTCACTCAATTAGACGAACAGGAGTCCGTCAATGTTCGATAAAACCGCGAGCTGGAAAACGCCGCAAAATTTTTTATTACTGATTTCGATTATTGTACCTATCGCATTTTCAAGCTGGATGGTTCTGCTGAATAACTTCGTGATTGAAAAGGCGAATTTTGATGGTGCTGATATTGGGTTGCTACAAAGTGTTCGTGAGATTCCGGGCTTCTTGGCATTTACTGTCGTGTTTGTGTTGGCGTTCATTCGCGAGCAACGTTTCATGTTGGTATCGCTGGCAATGCTAACTGTGGGGACAGCAATTACCGGTCTCTTTCCGTCATTAACCGGTTTGTTGATGACCACTATTTTGATGTCGACCGGTTTCCATTATTTTGAGACGCTTAAGCAGTCTTTGTCGTTACAGTGGCTAAGCAAAGAAGAAGCACCAGAGATGCTGGGCAAAATGATCTCGGTTGGGGCGTTGGCGTCACTGATAACTTATGGCTCAATCTGGGTGATGTTGGAGCTGCTTAACTTCAGATTTTCTTGGGTGTATGGCATCACCGGAGGGATCGGTTTTATTCTTGTACTGGTAATGACCTTTGGTTTCCCTGAGTTTCAAACTAAGACCCCACAAAATAAGAAACTGGTACTCAGAAAGCGTTACTGGCTTTACTATGCGCTAACGTTTATGAGCGGAGCAAGAAGACAAATTTTTACCGTATTTGCGGGGTTTCTGATGGTCGAGAAGTTCGGCTACTCAGCTGCTGACGTAACGCTACTGTTCTTAGTTAACTACCTATTTAACTTCTTGTTCGCAAAACGTATAGGTCAATTTATTGGTGTGGTGGGTGAGCGTAAGGCATTGATTTTCGAATACGTAGGCCTAATTGGTGTGTTTGTTGGTTATGGTTTGGTACAAAGTGCTGAGTGGGCGGCTGCGCTCTATGTGGTTGATCACTTGTTCTTTGCACTCGCTTTGGCAATTAAAACCTACTTTCAGAAAATTGCTGACCCAGCGGATATGGCATCAACTGCCGGTGTCTCTTTCACTATTAACCATATTGCAGCGGTTGTGATTCCAGTCGTGTTTGGTGTGATTTGGTTATCATCTCCTGCAACGGTTTTCTATATTGGTGCCGTTATGGCGGCAATGTCTCTTGCACTTTCATTGAATATTCCCAAGAAGCCGGAAGAAGGAAACGAAGTTCGTGTCTTTAGCTGGCGCTAACTCGGTATCGTTCTGATGAGATACGCAAAAGCTCCAATAGCGATACTGGAGCTTTTTGTAAGTACTAGAGCGGGGTTATCAGTAAGATTTACTGTGTAACGGGCTTGACCGCTTTGGGTTGTCGGATTGCAAGAATCAACTGAGGCAGCAGTGACATCACGATCATACCTGTCATCAATGAGTATTGAACCGCAGTGAACGATTCGCCCATCAACACCATTCCTGTCACGATACCAGCCACTGGGTTAGCGATACCACCGAAGGTGAAATCAACCACAGACATACGTTGTAGCAACCATACATACATGCCGTAACCAAGTGCTGTGTTCAGTCCAATTACCCACAGTAGACCCATTGCATTACGCGTATCAAAATGAGTGACAGCGTTAACATAAGACTGCGGGTCGATGAACGCATGGACGCCAGATGCGACAGACAAAATCGTACCGCCTAAAATGAGCTGCCAAGTTAAGACCTTCCACCAATGCATGCGGTTACCTAATGATTTGGTAATGCTGCTGCCGATGACGATACACATGATTGCCGCGAACATCGCACCTAAACCGATTGGGTTCAAAGCGATTTGACTTGGGTTGAATAGAATCCACGCTAAGGTGATCAAGCCAATACCAGAAAGGGCTTGAATCAAGTGCGGACGTTGCTTCTTCACTACCCAATGGAAGATCATTGCGAATACAGGTACAGAGATCATACCCACACCAGAAATTGCCGAAGGCAGAGTCAACGCCATCACAAAGATAAGGCCAAAGAAGGTCGCGATATTGATTAGGCCCAAGGTGAAAATGATCTGCCACTCACCTTTCTTAGGCAGTGTTGGTTTTACGGCTAACAATAACAACCCCGCAGGCAATGCGCGTAAAGCCCCCAATAACAATGGTGGCCATTCTTGCAGCGTAAATTGTGTTACTGCATAGGTTGTCCCCCAAAAAAACGCGGGGATCATTGCTAATAATATATTCATTAAAAATATCTTTACATTAAGATAACTATGGCGTGAACTGTATACTGAGAACTAGTGGTTGTAAAGTATCTTTATGTTAAACTAGTTTGAAGTAATTAAGACTAATAACGGAGCGAGATTGCAAATGGATGCTATCGACCGCGTAGTAGAGCAATGGGCAAAGGAAAAGCCTGAACTAGAAACTGAGCCAATGGCAATGATGGGCCGGATTATGCGTATTGCCAAGTATATGGAGACTCAAGTTGCCGAGCTTCATAAAAAATACGACATGAAACTTGGCGAGTTTGATGTGTTAGCCACCTTGCGACGTTCTGGAAAGCCTTATCGATTGACTCCCTCGGAGCTGATTGGTTCTATGATGCTAACATCGGGCGCGATGACCAACCGTCTTGATAAGCTAGAAGCCAAAGGGCTAATAAGCCGTGAGCACAGCAAAGAAGATAGGCGCAGTGTGAGTGTTAAACTGACCAAAGATGGCCTTGTGTTGATCGACGAGATGATGACTGAGCATGTCGAGATACAGAAGAAACTGGTTAAGTCTCTGTCTGCTAGTCAGAAGAAGAATACCAACCAACTACTAAAAACGTGGTTGAGTGCTTACGAGTAGTCGATGGTGGTTGATTCGACTTGTTGAACGGATTGAGTTAAATCTTATTTGAAAACCGAAGTGATGAGCTTCGGTTTTTTGTTTTTGTCTTGTAACTTAAAGTACAGCGAATTGGCTAGTTAAGCTTGGAGCATTTCGTCACTGAACAACTTTGCGCAGCCAATGCCGTTGATGGCGCAGCTTTCATCGATGTCAGAGATATCACCGCTGACGCCAATGGCTCCGAGTACCGTTTTGTCCTTGTCTCGGATCAGTAGCCCCCCTGGAACTGGCACCATGTTTCCGTGTGCCAGCACGTTTATGGCGGAGATAAATGCTGGCCTGTTGTCAGCATCTTGGGCGAGTTTTCTAGAGGAGCAACCCAGTGCGAGTGCGCCCCAGGCTTTAGCAATCGCGATGTCTGGTCGCATCATGCTAGAGCCGTCTTGACGTTGCAGGGAAATCAGTTTGCCACCGCTGTCTAAGACGGCGACCGTCAAAGGTTCTGTGTGGATCTTGTTGCCTGCTTTTAAGGTGCCATCGATGATGGTTAACGCTTGTTGTAGAGTCAAACTTCCCATGTTATCTCCTAGTTTTTCAAGGGGCATACGTACCAAGCTCAGCCAGCCATCATTACTCTTGTTTGTGAATATCATTGACTGATTCAGCTCGGTACAAGAGTCCTAACTGGACTCTTGTAATAGCCCATAGCTGGGTAAAGTTAGGAAGGCAGCGAACTCTTCGGCTGTAGAAAGTTGATAGAAAAGATCAGCTGTCTCTTCAAATCGACCTGCTGTATAGCGCGAGTCACCGACTTCATGTTTTATCGTGTCCAACTCCTGGTAAAGCCAAGAGTGGAACAGTTGTTTGGTGAAGATTTGGCCGTCATCGAGTGTTACCCCGTGGTGGATCCATTGCCAAATGTTGGCTCTTGAGATCTCCGCGGTGGCGGCATCTTCCATCAGTCCGTAAATAGGCACACAGCCGTAGCCTTGGATCCAAGCCTCGATGTAATACAGCGCAATACGGATATTCTTACGCACACCGGCTTCGTCGCGGCTGCCTTCACATGGTTTAAGTAAGGTGTCGGCATTGATGGTGTGTTCAGGGCTTTGGAAATCCATTTGATTCACTTTGCCATCAAGGTGTTTGTCAAAGATCGACATTGCTAAGTCAACTAGGGCAGGGTGCGCGACCCATGTGCCATCGTGACCGTTCTGCGATTCTCTTTGTTTGTCTTCGATAACCTTGGCGGTGACACGCGCCATTTCTTTCGGGTCTTTTGCTGGAATAAAGGCCGACATGCCCCCCATAGCCAGTGCCCCACGAGCGTGACAAGTACGCACCAACAGTTGGCTATAGGCGTTGAGGAATTCTTGATCCATGCCGATTCCGTGACGGTCTGGTAGGATACGATCTTTATGGTTTTTCAGCGTTTTGATGTAGCTGAAAATGTAATCCCAACGGCCACAGTTCATCGCTACGATATGATCACGCATTGCATACAAGATCTCTTCCATCTGGAACACGGCTGGTAGCGTTTCGATCAATACTGTCGCGCGAATGGTGCCTTTGGGCACATGGAAATAGTTTTCGGTGAAGCTGAAAATATCGTCCCACCACTGTGCTTCTTCCATGCTCTCAAGTTTTGGAATGTAGTAGTAAACCCCTAAACCTTGTTGTGCTCGTGATTGATAGTTATGGAAAAAGTACAAAGCGAAGTCCATCAAGCAACCGCCGATAGGCTGATTGTTGAATTGAATGGACTGCTCAGGTAAATGAATACCACGTGGGCGGGCAATCAGCAGTGCAGGATCGCTATTTAACTGATAGCTTTTTTGTTTCTTCTCATCGAAATAACTAATGGTGCCAAGATTGGCATCTCTTAGGTTGATTTGCCCTTCGACCATATTGGCCCAAGTCGGGGAAGAGGCATCCTCAAAGCAACACATGAAGACCTTCGCGCCTGAGTTTAGCGCGTTGATCACCATCTTTCTCTCGATAGGTCCGGTGATCTCTACTCGGCGATCCAGCAATTCTGGCGGCGGTGTTGCCACTTTCCACTCTTTATTCTGACGAATAGAGACAGTGTCCTTTCTGAAGTCGGGTAGCTCACCCTCGTCATATTGAGCTTGTTTTATGTCGCGGTCATTTAGCAGGGTATGACGGCGATCTCCAAACTTGTTAACGATAGCTTCTAAGAACTTCAATGCATCTTTAGACAAGATCTCTTTGTACTCGGGGTTGTCCATATTCCCAAGTACCTGCATACACAGCGTTTCTTCTCTTTCTTTCACGTCATTCATCATTGCTTGTCTCCTTTACACAATACGATGTTATTTTGTATACAAAACGTTCTTTTTAACGATATTTATATTTTAGAAATTGTAAACAAGCAAATGGTATTTAACATTTATTTATCATTTGATCTTTTTGTAATTTATTTTTACGTAAAGATATTTCATGTAAAGTAATGAATTGTAAGCTTTTCAGGCTTGATTGCTGTTCAATAGGATAGGTTGATGTAACAAAATTGTTTCAATTTGGGCTTGATAAATGCTGAGGATGATTCATAGTACACAAAAGTTAATTTAATTGTATACAATCTGAACTGGAGGTTCGAATGGCAATTATGAAAGCGATTGAAGCAGCGGTTGAAGTGCTTAAACGTGAAGGAGTAGACATCGCATTTGGTGTTCCCGGTGCAGCGATAAACCCAATGTACGCAGCGATGAAAAAGCTCGGAGGAATCGACCACGTCTTAGCTCGACATGTAGAGGGCGCTTCACATATGGCTGAGGGCTACACACGTACCAATCAAGATAATATTGGTGTGTGTATTGGTACTTCAGGCCCGGCAGGAACAGACATGATCACCGGTCTTTATTCAGCATCGGCTGACTCGATCCCTATACTATGTATCACTGGTCAGGCTCCGCGTGCTCGCCTTCATAAAGAGGACTTTCAAGCGGTCGACATTGAATCTATCGCCAAGCCAGTCACTAAGTGGGCAACCACGGTACTGGAACCGGCTCAAGTGCCACGCGCGTTCCAAAAAGCCTTTCATTTAATGCGATCCGGACGTCCCGGCCCAGTGCTGATCGATCTGCCTTTAGATGTGCAGTTGGCTGAGATTGAGTTCGATATTGATACCTATGAGCCACTTGAACCATACAAGCCACAAGCAACCCGCGCGCAGGTTGAGAAAGCATTAACCATGATGTCTCAATCGGAAAAACCGCTGATTGTATCCGGTGGTGGTGTGATCAACGCAGGCGCATCTGAGCTGTTGCAGCAGTTTGCTGAAATCACAGGAGTACCAGTGATTCCAACCTTGATGGGATGGGGCTCTATTCCTGATGATCATGAGCTAATGGCGGGCATGGTGGGGTTACAAACCTCTCACCGTTACGGTAATGAAACCATGTTGAACTCTGACTTTGTGTTTGGCGTTGGTAACCGCTGGGCTAACCGTCATACCGGCTCTGTCGATGTTTATACCGAAGGTCGTAAGTTTGTTCATGTCGATATCGAACCTACCCAAATTGGTCGCGTGTTTTGCCCTGATTTAGGTATTGTTTCAGATGCAAAATCAGCGCTTGAGCTCATGGTTGAAGTGGCGCAAGAGTGGCGTGATGCTGGCAAACTGCCGAACCGAAATGCTTGGGCAAGTGAGTGTCAGGAACGCAAGTCGACCATGCTGCGTAAAACCAATTTCGATGACGCGCCAATGAAACCGATGCGCGTTTATGAAGAGATGAACAAGGCATTTGGTCGTGATACTTGCTACGTGAGTACCATAGGCTTGTCGCAAATTGCTGCCGCGCAGTTCCTGCATGTTTATAAGCCTCGTAACTGGATCAACTGTGGTCAAGCTGGCTCACTAGGTTGGACGACACCAGCCGCATTGGGTGTACGAGCAGCCGATCCAAGTCGCGATATTGTCGCTATCTCTGGTGACTACGATTTCCAGTTCATGATTGAAGAGCTGGCCGTCGGTGCGCAGTTTAACCTGCCATATATCCATGTGCTGGTGAACAACTCCTACTTAGGCTTGATTCGCCAAGCGCAGCGCCAATTTGATATCGATTATTGTGTACAACTGGCGTTTGATAACCAGAATGCGCCAGAGCTTGAAGGCTACGGTGTCGACCATGTAGCAGTAGTTGAAGGCCTAGGTTGTAAGGCGATTCGAGTTCGTGAACCAGACCAAATTGCAGCAGCGTTTGAGCAAGCCAAAGAGTTAATGAACAAACACAAGGTGCCAGTGGTCGTTGAGCTGATTTTGGAGCGCGTGACCAATATCTCTATGGGCGTAGAGATCAACGCTATCAACGAATTTGAGCCACTTGCCGAAAGCCGCGGCGATGCTCCAACAGCGTTAGCGTACAAGTAATCATTAAGTAATGTGTATCCGTAGAGCTGAGGTTTAGCTCTACGGAAAGTCTCCAATAGAGCGAGGCTTACTAAGCAACCGTAGCTCCACCAAATAACCGTTGCTTCACTAAACAGTCATAGTTTCACCAAATAAAGAATAAGGACAGAGTCATGGCAAAATTTGCAGCAAACTTGTCAATGATATTCACGGAAGTTGATTTTATGGACCGCTTTGAAGCTGCCGCAGAAGCGGGCTTTCAAGGTGTCGAATATCTTTTCCCTTACGCCTTTGATGCTCAGGCAATCAAAGCAAAGCTCGACGCTAATAACCTAGAGCAAGTGCTATTTAACTTGCCTGCGGGTGATTGGGACGCTGGCGACCGTGGTATTGCGGTCGACCCAGCAAGAGTTGAAGAATTTCAAGCAGGTGTACCTAAAGCCATCGCTTACGCAAAAGTACTGGGTTGTACTCAAGTGAATTGCTTGGCCGGGATTGTTCCGGAAGGTGTGACCCAACAAGACGCGCAATCAGCGTTTGTGATTAACCTGCATTATGCGGCGAACGCGCTAGCAGCAGAAGGCATCAGCTTAGTGATAGAAGCGATCAACACCCGTGATATTCCGGGCTTCTTCTTGAACACCACAGAGCAAGCCAAAGCGATCATCAAAGAGGTAGGGAGCGATAACCTTTCTATCCAATACGATATTTATCACATGCAAATTATGGAAGGCGACCTTACGCCAACCATGCAGCAGAACATTGGTCAAATCGCTCATGTACAGCTGGCTGATAACCCGGGCCGACATGAGCCGGGTACGGGAGAAATCAATTATCCATTCGTACTGAACTACCTTGATGAGCTGGGCTATCAAGGCTGGGTTGGCTGCGAATACAAACCGAAAACGACAACGACAGAAGGCCTTGGTTGGCTAAACCAGTACCGTTAATTGCGCCTGGTAACCCTCAAACGTTAAGGAGAACAACATGTCTAAAATTGCATTTATCGGAACTGGCATCATGGGTAAACCTATGGCGAGCAACCTTCAAAAAGCGGGTCACGATTTGATTCTGTCGGATCACTTTAAGGCAGCACCTGCCGATCTTGTCGCAGCGGGCGCAGCGGTTTGCCACTCACCAGCGGAGGCTTCGGAAGCGGCTGATGTCATTATCCTAATGGTGCCGAATACGCCTCAAGTGGAAGATGTCCTGTTTGGTGACAACGGCGTCGAGCAAGGCCTAATAGCGGGCGGAGCAGCGGGCAAGCTGGTTATCGATATGAGTTCAATCTCGCCTATTGCCACTAAAGCGATAGCAGCGCGCATTAGCGAAGGTGGGGCTTCATACCTTGATGCTCCGGTTTCGGGTGGTGAAGTAGGCGCGATTAACGCCGCCTTGACTATCATGGTTGGCGGTGAACAAGGCGCTTTTGATAAAGCTCGTCCTTTGTTTGAAGTTATGGGTAAGAACATCACGCTGGTGGGTGATAACGGTGCGGGTCAAACTTGTAAGGTGGCTAATCAGATCATTGTGGCATTGAATATTGAAGCGGTCTCTGAAGCGCTGGTGTTTGCTTCGAAAGCAGGCGCTGATCCAGCACGTGTACGTCAGGCTCTATTAGGTGGCTTTGCTAACTCTAAAATCCTCGAAGTGCATGGCGAGCGCATGGTTGAAGGCACCTTTGATCCAGGTTTTAGAATCTCACTTCACCAAAAAGACCTTAACCTTGCGTTAACGGGCGCACAAGAATTAGGTGTCGCACTACCGAATACGGCTAACGCTCAAGAGTTATTTGGCGAGTGCGCCGAAATGGGCGGTGAAGGGTGGGACCACTCTGCGCTTATCCAAGCGATTGAGAAACGTTCTGACCACTCGATTCGCTAAGCTCTTTTTAATGATGAATCAGGGCTGGCATCGCATGTAATGTCGAATCGTGAATCTACTTTGTGCCTCGACAGCACATCAATGAGTTAGCCCACCAGTTTCAAACAGTTTGTTTATAAATCGCGTAGTTTCGTCTCCTTTTATACGCGTTCCTGATACGAGGCAAAGGTTGAAGTTGTTCCTTTCCAACTTGATCTTAGCAGGCACCCTTTTGCCTTGTATTGGGGTTCTTTTTTTCTCCGTCAACTAAGGAGTGGCTGATGGACATTGATGCTAAGCAGTTTCTGCAAACCCTTTTCTCAAGTGCTGTTAATCAGGCGCTACCTAAAAATCACATCGAACCTTTTCTACCTCAAGACATATTTTATCGCTCGGCTAATCAAGCTGGGCGAACTGTCGTTATCGGGGCGGGGAAAGCAGCAGCGTCGATGGCAGCTGAGCTTGAAGCGGTTTGGCAGGCAAAGAAACAACAAGACCTAGCACTGCGTGACCTTGAAGGCTTGGTGGTGACTCGTTATGAGCACACCGCCCCTTGCGAACATATTGAAGTGATTGAAGCAGCGCACCCCGTGCCCGATGCGATGGGCTTAGAAGTGAGCCAACGTACGCTGGAATTAGTGAGTAACCTCAACGAAGACGACACCGTGATATGTCTATTGTCTGGAGGCGGTTCTGCACTGCTCAGTTTGCCCGGTGGCGATATCAGCTTGGCAGAGAAGCAACAAATCAATAAAGCGCTGCTTAAATCTGGCGCAGCCATTGATGAGATGAACTGCGTTCGTAAGCATTTATCGTCAATCAAAGGTGGGCGACTCGCCAAAGCGGCGTATCCAGCAAGAGTGGTGTCATTGGCGATTTCAGATGTGCCGGGCGATGACATCAGTGTGATTGCATCGGGTCCAACTGTGCCCGACACCACTACGCGTTTTGATGCGATGGCAATTTTAGAACGTTACCAAATAGAAACACCACGCTCGGCATTTGAATGGCTAAATAATCCAGAGTCAGAGACCGTTAAGCCTGATGACGCCTGTTGGAACAACGCCGAGCATCATATTATCGCGACCCCAATGTCGGCGTTAGAAGCCGCCTCTGCAGAGGCCGAAGGTTTGGGCATTCCCGCTTATGTGCTGAGTGATTGCATTGAGGGGGAGGCGAGAGAAGTCGCGAAGGTGCACGCAGCATTGGCCAAACAAGTGGCTAATAACAAGCACCCATTCGAGATCCCTTGTGTGCTGCTTTCAGGTGGTGAAACTACGGTAACCGTTAAAGGCAATGGACGCGGTGGGCGCAACTGTGAGTTCCTTTTAAGTTTGTATAACGAACTTAAAGGGCAGGACAACATATTCGCTTTGGCTGCTGATACCGATGGTATTGACGGTGTGGAAGACAATGCTGGGGCATGGATAACCCCACAAACATGGCAAGAAGGCACGCGCTTGTCGCTTAAAGCTGATGACTATTTAGATGCCAACAACAGCTACGACTTCTTCAAACAAGTTGGTGTGCTACTGACCACAGGACCGACGCTCACGAATGTTAATGACTTTAGAGCGATATTGATTCTTTAATCTGTTCAGTTTGAAAAAACACAGTTTAATGGTCGTTTTTCTGCACATAAAAATGACCATTTTATTGCTATCAATGCGGTGACCTCGAGTTCTGAGATTCTCTTCTGGACTAATGAAGCACGTTGATTACTATGGTTTAAGTAATGAGCTGTAAAGGAAGTACTATGTCTAGGATCAGGCAAAAGAATCAAGATTTAATCATCGAGGTCGCGTGTGAACAATTCGCTACTCATGGTTACGCCGCAACAAAAATGGCGGATATCGCAAAAGCGGCTGACATTCCCAAACCTAACGTATTCTATTATTTCAGCTCGAAAGACAAGCTTTACAGTGCAGTGCTCGAAACCGTCATTCAGCCTTTACTGGAAGCATCTCGCCCGATTGAAGAGCTGAGTGATCCCGTTGAAGCCTTGTCTCAATATATTCAAACCAAATTGATCATCTCTCGCGACCACCCACACGCTTCTAAGGTATTTGCAAATGAAGTGATGTCCGGCGCGAAAGTACTTCCGAAAGAGATCGGTGACGAGCTGTATAAGCAATCCCAGATGATCCTTGATAAGTTCTCCACTTGGTCAGCACAAGGCTTAATGGATGACGTACCAGCACACCACCTGATGTTCACTATATGGGCGGCCACCCAAACCTACGCTGATTTTGGCTGGCAGATTTGCAGCGTGATGCAGAAAGATAAGCTCGATGATAAAGACTACGCAGATGCCGCTGAGTTCATCACCCAGCTAGTGATTAAAGGGTGCGGTGTGAAAAGCTAACATTGCTATGTGTTTTCGTTTAAAGAAGGTCTGCGATTGCAGACCTTCTTTCGCTTCGCTCGTTAGCGTGTACCTAGTTATTCATCGCCAGTTTACCTAACTTCATGGCGGCAGCGTGGTGGCGGTGCATCAGTTGTTCCATGTCTACGCCGATCACTGCACCATCGTTAACACGCCATTTTCCGGCTACCATCACTTTGTCTGCTTGTTGAGCGCCACAAAGTAGTAAAGCTGCCAGTGGATCGTGGCTGCCCGAAAAACGAATGTCATCGAGCTTGAACATCGCGATATCGGCTTGTTTGCCAACCTCTAGCGTACCAATGTCTGTTCTGCCCATTGCTGCTGCAGATCCTGATGTTGCCCAGCGCAGAGCGTCTAAGTGTGATACGTTTTCCGACCCATACTGCAGGCGCTGTAAGTACATCGCCATGCGCACTTCGGTAATCATATTAGAGCCGTCATTCGAGGCGGAACCATCGACACCAAGCCCGACTTTTACGCCAGCGGCTTCAAGATCGTTGTTCTTACAAATACCGGAAGCCAGCATCATGTTGGAAGTTGGGCAGTGGCTAATGCCAATCCCTGCTTTACCCAAGCGTCTAATTTCTTCTATGTTGAAGTGAATACCATGAGCAAGCCAAGTGCGTTCGTTAAGCCACCCTACATCTTCTAGGTAATCGACAGGGCGCAGACCAAACTTCTCAATACAGAAGTCCTCTTCATCGAGCGTTTCGCAAAGGTGCGTGTGCATCATCACGTTCTCACGCTCACTGATCTTGGCGGTCTCTTTCATTAGATCGGTGGTGACCGAGAATGGCGAACAAGGCGCGAGTGCTATTTGAATCATCGCTCCTTCATCACGCTGGTGGTAATCACGAATCAAGCGCTGGCTGTCATCAATAATGGTTTGTTCGGTTTGAATGGTGTGTCGTGGCGGTAGCCCGCCTTCATCTTCCCCTAGGCTCATTGAACCACGTGTGAATATGGCTCTAACGCCTAGTTTCTCTGCGGCCTCGACTTGTAAATCAATAGCGTGCTCAAGCCCATTAGGTAACAAGTAATGATGATCGGATGCGGTAGTACAGCCCGACATCATCAGCTCAACCAGAGCAAGCTCTGTAGCTAGGCTCATCATCTCAGAATCGAGATTCGCCCAAACAGGGTAGAGGCTTTGCAGCCAATGGAAGAGCTCTTTATTGAGCGCGCCGGGGTAGGCTCGCGTTAGGGTTTGATAGAAGTGGTGGTGCGCATTGATAAGCCCAGGAGTCACAACATGACGAGAGGCGTCGACGCTGTAATCTACGGGTAAGGTTGGCTCTTTGTGTTTGCCAACCAGCTCAATGATTGTATTACCTTTAATGACAATGCCGCCTTCTGCATTAGCGAGTGAGCCAGTGTAGATTGCGAGAGGATTCTTAATCCAGATGGTTTCCATTCATAGTAGTCCTTAGCCATCTCTGCCTTTTCAGGGAAGAGGGTCTTTATGTGGTATTTGTTGTTGAAAGATAATATGAACCAAGGGCGCAGAAACTTTCAGTGTTCTCATTACGCCCGCGATTCTACGGAAGTCGGTTTTACGCGAGTTAGCGAACCATTTAGTATGAGATTCAGCCAGTTAACTCGATCATTAACTAATTAACTAATTAACTAATTAACTAACTAATTAACTTTGGGTTCAGGATTTTCTGTCGCTGTTTGAACGTTTGTACTGGCTTGTTGAACCTCTAATTGATCGTCTGAGTGTAGCGTTTCTTCAGCTTGCTCTTTCATTTCTAGTTCAACTTGTGCGTGGCTTTCGGCTAGCGCTTCTTGTTCTTCAGCTCGTGAAGATTTAGGCAATACAAGGTTTAGAACAACCGTCATAATCGTACCGGTGGTGATACCAGAGTGAAGAAAGTTCTCTAGATCATGCGGCAAGTGTTGCAACAGTCTTGGCTCGAAAGTCACTGCCAAGCCAGACGCTAAGCCTACACAGATTACCAAGGCATTTCGTTTGGTGTCTGCAGCCTTTATCAACATGCGGATACCCGCGTAGGCGATCATACCGAACATCACAAAACCTACACCGCCTAACACTGGCTTCGGGATCGTGACGGCAATGGCGGCTAATTTCGGAAATAAGCCACCTAAAATCAATAAACCTCCCGTAGCAGCTACTACGTAACGGCTTGCCACACCTGTGATACCGACAATGCCGACGTTTTGGCTGAATGATGCCAATGGCATTGCGGTGAGAATGGAAGAGAGTGTGCTACCAAGCCCATCGCCCAGTAATCCACGTTTTAGATCTTTACCGCTGACTTGAGTATGGCAATTGTTCCCTAGCGCCATGAAGTCTCCGGTTGCTTCAGCGATAACCACGATGTACACCAAGCTCATGCTGATGATGGCGCTGGCAGAAAACGTAAAGCCATATTTGAAGGGCTCAGGCCCACCAACCCATGCGGCAGAACTGATTTGATCAAGATTCACCATACCGAGTGATAGCGCCACAATGTAACCGCCTGCTAAACCAATCACGATTGCGGAGGCCGCAACCGCGCCTTTACAGTAAACCGATACGCCAATCACGATCCCCAAAGAGACCAGTGCGAGAAACAGTTTAGGTAAGGTGGCGAATTGCTCTGTGTTGGCTGGAGCGTCGCCGATCCAATTCATGGCAACCGGTAAAATGGTTAAGCCGATTAAGGTAACCACCACACCACTTACCACGGTTGGGAACAGCGTACGAACCTTGTCCATGTAGAAGCTGGCACCTATCACCACAAACGAGCCGATCAGCGCCGAGCCCATAATGGCGGCAACGCCACCTTCGTTACCGATCGAAATAGCCACACCTAAAAAGGCAAAGCTCGAACCCATCACCACGGGAAGTCGAATACCAACAGGGCCAAAGCCGAGACACTGAGCGACGGTTACGATACCTGAGGCCAATAGTGCTGCATTGATCAGTGAAACGATTTCCGTGTTAGGCAGGCCAATCGAGGCTCCAACAATAAGGGGTACTGCGACAATGCCACCGATTGAGGCGAGCATATGCTGCAGCGCGAGTAGGAGAGTTAAGCTATGCGGCGGTCTTTCATTAAGGGTGTAAAGAAGTTTCATTTGATATTCCTTTGCCTGTGTTTCCGTTTACAGGCGATTGGCGGTCAAACATTGACTTCTACAAACTGCGTAGGGTCATAAAAAAGTGCACTAAATCTGTGGGGTCATTTGCTCTCGACTCATTAGTACTGTTAGCTTTTTTCAAAAAACTTGGTTGGTGCTTATTTTCATTAGTATTTACATTCGACTGTCGATCGGCTTTTGAACAAGCTAAGCGGCAGTCATGTTTGGTTGCTAGCCGATGAATACTAGCTTGGCGATGAAGATAACCGCGAGAAAGTACATCGAGATAGACACATCTTTGGTTTTACCTGTCGCCAGCTTAAGTACCGTGTAGGTAATGAACCCCAGTGCGATACCATTGGCGATAGAGAACGTCAGGGGCATCATTAGCGCCGTAATGGCAGCAGGGGCACCGTTTGTGAAGTCTTTCCAGTCGATGTGTTGCATGCTGCTCATCATCACGAACGCTACATAGATGAGTGCTCCAGAGGTTGCGTAAGCGGGGATCATGCCTGCTAGTGGTGATAGAAAAATCGCCGCTAAGAACAATACGCCAACCACAATGGCGGAAAGACCAGTACGTGCGCCAGCGGCAACACCGGCGGCACTTTCTACATAACTGGTGACTGGCGGACAACCCACACAAGCACCAGCCACACTTGAAATACTGTCAGCTTTCAGTGCTTTGCTCAGACCTTCAATTTTTCCCGTTTCAGGATTGGTTAGGTTTGCACGCTCAGCCACGCCCATCAAAGTACCCGCGGTATCGAACATGTTTACAAAAAGGAAGGCCAAGATAACGCTGATCATTGAAACATCGAGAGCGCCCATAATGTCCATTTTTAGGAACGTAGGCGCTAAACTTGGTGGCGCAGCAAAGAAACCGTTGTAGTGAACTAAGCCAAGCATCATACCGACCAAAGTCACACTCAAAATACCAATTAACACCGCACCAAATACTTTGCGCTCACTCAGAACCGAAATAATGAGGAAAGCAATAGCGGCCAGTAGCGCTTCAGGTTTGGTGAAGTCACCTAAAGAAACCAATGTTGCTGGATTTTCCACGACAATACCTGCCGTTTTTAAGCCAATCAGACCCAAGAACAAACCAACACCAGCTGTCATGGAATAACGCAGACTCACTGGGATACTTTCAATTATCCATTGGCGTACTTTGTAAAAACTCATCCCGACAAACAAAATACCGGAGATAAACACCGCACCCAGTGCTACTTCCCAGCTATAACCCATTTCACTCACAACAGTGAACGAGAAGAAGGCGTTCAAACCCATGCCCGGTGCAAGTCCAACTGGCCAGTTGGCAAATAACCCCATTAATAAACAACCGATTGCGGCACCAATACAGGTTGCGACGAATACCGCCCCTGCATCCATACCCGAAGCGGCCATGATCTGTGGGTTAACGAAAATGATATAAGCCATAGTCGCAAAGGTAGTGACACCGCCGACTAACTCATTTTTCACACTGCTTCCGTGAGCCTTAATTTTAAAGAGTTTCTCTAAAAATCCGTTATTCGCATCTTGGTTGAGTATTTCTGTTTTACTCTCACTCATGTCAGCAAGTCCTTTTATGTTGTGATCCATTTATTGAATACAGCGAGATTTCAATATTAATTTTTAAGGTTTTTTCCTAGTCACTAACCCGTTATTGATGAGCTTTTAGCAACTCATTTTCTAACTGTTAACGTTGTTAGTATTTTTATGTGAGCGTGCTTAATGAGCGCGCATCTTTTTAGATGCACGCACGAATCTGTTTATTATTTAGTGGTGAAGCCTAGATCGAGATTCTAAGTTTCGGGACTAACTGCCCCGATAAGTCGAAAAACTGTATGGTGAGACTAAAAGCGGAACGTGGTAGTGCGCTTCTGGATCATCTAAGCCAAAGCGGATAACAACATCGTCTAGGAAAGGCACGCCATCCAATTCCACGCCTTTACTTCTGTAGTAATCGGCTACGTAAAACACCAATTGATATTTCCCCGGTCGGAACTCATTCCCTGCCAGAATCGGCGCATCGGTACGGCCATCTGAGTTGGTGAGAACAGTCGCCAACTTTTCAACCGAGTCTTTATTAACCTTATAAAGCTCTACCTTGATCTCTGCACCTGGTAAGCCGTGTGTGGTGTCTAATACGTGTGTTGTTAATCTTCCCATAGTCCCTTAATAGCGCTTTTGGCGCTCCTCTGTTCCGTGGTTTATCTGTCTATTTCGATCTTGCACATAATGCAACTCGTCACTTTGTTATCACTAACTATGTACGAACTGTACACAATTAGTAAAGTCAATTGTTGGAAAAATGTTAACCAATATGTCTTTTTTTCTGACTTTATAGATCCTTATTATCGGTTTTTGGGTAGTTTTTGTTTGGTTAAGGTGTTGTTTTTAATCAGATAAATAATCAAAATTTAACTTGAATAACAAAATCTTTACATTGAGATAAATAATTGTATACAATAAATGTACAGGGGTAAGGTTGCTCGGTTTTTGGAAAATCCATTCGTGGAATCATTTTGATCAACCAGCTAAAGAGCGGCTAAGCCAACCACTTATGTTAGGAGTACTTGGATGAATAAGGATTATTCAAGAAATTTGATCGGTTACGGAGCTAACCCTCCAAACCCTCAATGGCCAGGTAATGCGCGCGTCGCGGTTTCTTTTGTATTGAACTATGAAGAGGGCGGTGAGCGTTGTTTGTTACATGGAGACGACGAGTCTGAAGCCTTTCTCTCAGAGATCCCGTCAGCACAGCCGATCAAAGGCGAGCGTCACATCAGTATGGAATCTATCTATGAATATGGTAGCCGAGCGGGTGTGTGGCGTGTTCTTCGCTTGTTCGATGAATATGAAATCCCACTGACCGTATTTGCGGTCGCAATGGCGATTGAGCGTCATCCAGACGTTGCTAAAGCCATGGTTGAAGCGGGGCACGAAATCTGTAGCCACGGTTATCGCTGGATCGACTATCAATACATTGATGAGTCTGAAGAGCGCGACCACATGACTAAAGCGATCGAGATCATCCAACAAGTGACAGGCCAACGCCCGCAAGGTTGGTACACAGGTCGTACAGGGCCGAATACGCGTCGCTTGGTAGCAGAAGAGGGCGGTTTTCTTTACGACTCGGATGCCTACGATGATGATCTGCCTTATTGGCATACCGAAGCTGGTCATCCACAACTGGTGATCCCATACACACTCGATGTGAACGATATGCGTTTTTCAACGGCGCAAGGCTTTAACTCGGGTGAACAGTTCTTCCAATATCTAAAAGACACGTTTGACACCCTGTATATGGAAGGCGAAACCGCACCGAAAATGATGTCGGTTGGTCTGCATTGTCGTCTGATTGGTCGCCCCGGTCGTATTGCTGCGTTAAGACGTTTCTTAGATTACGTCAAACTGCACGACAGCGTGTGGCTATGTCGTCGAATCGATATTGCCAACCACTGGCACCAACACCACCCATACCATCCAAATAACGCTAATCATCAACAGCGGAAGTAGCAGTGAAGCAAGGAGGCTTAACGTGACTAAATTTCGATCTTGCCAACCAACAACCATGAGACGCGATACTTTTGTCGCGCACTTTGCTGATGTTTACGAACACAGCCCATGGGTTGCTGAAGCGGTCTATGACCAAGGTTTGAATGCCGAAGATGATCATATCGAGAATCTTCATCTGAAAATGGCATCGACCTTGTTACATGCAGACCAAGGCAAACAGTTGGCTTTGATCAATGCTCACCCGGATTTAGCGGGAAGAGCAGCAGTAAACGGCGAACTTACCGAGTCGTCGACCAAAGAACAAGCGGGGGCGGGCATCGAAAAGTGCAGCGCCGAAGAATTTGAAAAATTCACTTCTTACAACAACAGCTACAAAAGTCGCTTCAATTTCCCTTTTATTATGGCGGTGAAGGGAGCCAATCGTTACCAAATTCTTGAGTCGTTCGAGATGCGATTAGGAAATGATAGTGAAACTGAGTTTGCTACGGCGATTCAAGAGATCAACAAGATCGCGATGTTTCGTCTCTGGGATATGTAAGTTAACGGAGTTAACAGCTATCTCAGCCCAGTCTTAGTACGCTAAGGTTTTGATTTGTAAATATTAGCTACTAAGTTCTCATTTTATTATTACTTGATTAATTTCATAGGATTACACGGACATGACCCATAAATTTGAACAGTACATAAACCTTGCAGACGAAAAAATCGGCGCAGAAGCTATCTTCGTAACAGACGATTTTTTTGCAGATAAAAGCCGTCTGCTTAGCCATGCAGCACCAGAGTGGAAAGATGACTTCTTCGATGACAACGGTAAGTGGATGGACGGCTGGGAAAGCAGGCGTAAACGCGGTGAAGGTTACGACTACTGCGTGGTTCGCCTTGGATTAGCTGGCACCATTGCTGGCGTTGATATTGATACCTCATTCTTCACAGGTAACTTCCCACCTTCGGCATCCATTGACGCGTGTTATTCACCACAAGGTGAGCCAACAGACTCAACAGAGTGGCAAGAAATCCTGCCTTCAATGGCACTACAAGGTGATCACCATCATCTTGAAGCAATCGAAAGTGACCAAGTATTTACGCACCTACGTTTGAACATCTACCCAGATGGCGGTGTTGCACGCTTACGTGTTTATGGCCGACCAAGTGTTGATTGGGACGCGATAGATTCTCAACAACAAGTTGATCTAGCAGCCGTTGAACATGGCGGTCGAGCGTTGGCGTGTAGTGACGAACACTACGGCAATAAAGCCAATATTTTAGGCCCAGGCCGCGGTGAAAACATGGGGGATGGCTGGGAAACAGCACGTCGTCGTACACCGGGTAACGACTGGGTAATCGTGGCACTCGGCCACCCTGGCAACATCGAGCGTATCATAGTTGATACGGCACACTTCAAAGGTAACTATCCAGACAGTTGCTCAATTCAAGCGGCTTACGTTAAAGGTGGTACAGACGACCAAGTAGAAACACAAAGTCTCTTCTGGCGTGAACTCTTGCCTGCACAAAAGCTGCAAGCGCACGAGATTCACGAATTCATTTCTGAGGTTAACGACCTTGGTGCGATTACCCACGTCCGTGCAAACATATTCCCAGATGGTGGTATTAGCCGTTTGCGTCTATTTGGTACGAAAGCGAAATAGGTAAGGAAATGAGTATGAGTAATGGAATACGTCGTTTATCCATCGAACCGTTAACCAAGCAGGCTTTTGCAGAGTTTGGCGATGTTATCGAGTCCGATAATAGTGATTTCTTCATGATCAACAGTGGATCAACACGTCGCTACCACAAGCTAGCGACAACGGATGTACAAGACCAAGACGGAGAAGCGATCATCAGCATCTTCCAAGCCACACCGTTAAGCTACCCACTGACCATCAAAATGTTAGAGCGTCATCCACTTGGTTCTCAGGCATTTATTCCATTACTTGGTCAACCCTATTTAATTGTTGTGGCGCCAAAAGGCGATGACCCAGCGTTAGCTCAGAGTCGAGCCTTCTTGAGTAACGGCCGTCAAGGAGTGAATTATCACAAAGGGGTGTGGCATCACCCTGTTCTTGCCCTCACCGATCAAGACCAGTTCTTGATCGTCGATAGAGGCGGCGAAGGGCACAACTGTGATGAAGTTTATTTCGACAACGATCGAGTGGCATTGCATTTGGACGATCTGCCAACGGAAGACAACAAGGAAGAGCAATGCTTAGCTAAAGTGTTGTGATACAGGAGTTTATTATGGATCCGCATATTACAGAGTGGTTGAATTTAGCAATTCGCTGGATTCACATGATTGTTGGTGTTGCATGGATAGGCGCATCATTTTACTTTGTTTGGTTAGAGAACAACCTTAACCGAGTTAACCCTAAAACTGGCCTTTCAGGCGACTTATGGGCGATTCACGGCGGTGGTATTTATCACCTAGAGAAGTACAAACTCGCGCCACCAGAAATGCCAGAGCACCTGCACTGGTTCAAGTGGGAAGCCTACTTCACGTGGATCACCGGTGTGTGTCTGCTGGGTGTGGTTTACTACCTTAACGCTGAAATTTACCTGATTGCACCGGGCTCGGGCCTTGATTCAACCACCGCAATCGCGATTGGTATTGGTTCATTCGTTGCTGGTTGGTTTATCTACGACTTACTGTGTGATTCGCCATTGGGTAAAACGCCCGTGTTGCTTGGCGTTGTGCTGTTTGTGCTGCTCGTTGCTGCGACCTATGGTCTAACTCAAGTGTTCAGTGGTCGTGGTGCTTACATCCACGTGGGTGCCATCATTGGTACCATCATGGTGGGTAACGTATTCCGCGTTATCATGCCGGCGCAGCGTAACTTGGTGAAAGCGATTGAAGAGAAGCGCGAACCGGATCCGGCATTGCCAGCGAAGGGCTTACTGCGTTCTCGTCACAACAACTACATGACACTGCCAGTGCTGTTCATCATGATCAGTAACCACTTCCCAAGCACTTATGGCTCGGAATATAACTGGCTGATTCTTGCTGGGCTAGCGATCTTCAGTATCTTGGTGCGTCACTACTTCAACACACGTCATGGTAGCCAGAAGTTCGCATGGACAATACCAGTAGCGGCATTGGGTATGATCACGCTTGCGTTTGTTACCTCTCCTTACGCGAAAAAACAGATGACTCCGGTTGTGCAAGCACCAGTGGTTCAAGAAGCGCAAGTCAGCGCGACAGAATCGGTTCCAGAAGAACTTGCTGCGAATAACACAGCTTCGGCAACGACTGATGCTCAACAGGCTCCAGCGCACGCAACGCAATCTGCTAGCGCAGGCGTTAGCTTTGAAACCATCAACAAAGTCATTCAAGAGCGATGTTCTGTGTGTCACTCATCAACCCCCAGCCACGCCGCGTTTGCTGCGGCGCCAGCCGGTGTGATGTTTGATACCCCAGAAGAGATTAAAGCCAACGTCCCAAGGATTGTTGCGCAAACCGTAACAACCAAGGTGATGCCGCTCGGTAACATGACTCAAATGACTGATGAAGAACGCGCACTCATCGGCACTTGGGTAGAGCAAGGCGCGACGCTTCAATAATGATGTGAATCCTTTACCTAAGAGCATGAGTCTTAGGTGAGGCTTGGAGAGAGTTTGGTTTCGGGCACGCGCCAAACTCATCCCACCCTGTTTCCCCGGTTCCTATAACCGGGGCTTTTTGTTTTTGGACAAAGGAGTAATAAATCGTATTTAAATAATGACTTCAAGTGCATATGTAGTTTAAATTTATTGGAATAAGGTACCGTCAACGGCTTTTAGTTTTGGATGTCGGAACGTATGCCCTGAATTGTTGTAGATAAGGAGGTTTTATTGATACCCCATATAGATTTAATTGAACATGAATCCTATACAGAAGTTGTTTTTGATGCAGATGAGAGTACTGATTTTAATCAGTACAAGAATTTTAGTACGACAGAGTTCTTCGAAACATTAGGCTTATCTTCTAAGCACTTTTATTCTGAGTACTTCAAAAAAAGACTACACGAACTCTGTATTCAAGGTGTTGTTAGACCTGAGCAATTTGGTAGGGATATCAACTTCAAAACAAAGGTAATGGTTAGAAGAGGAGGTTTACGTTGTTTATCCAAATATGCCATCAAACATGACCATATTGATACATATAGAAGTGGTTTTATTATCAACTTCAATAATTACTTACGTCGTAACAACATAAAGTTAGCGCCAGGTTCTGTTAATCAAGTAATGAGTGATTTTTTAGAGAGCTATAGTCAAGGACGTACAGGGCATTGGGTGATTTATAAAACCTCTAACGGAAAAAGGTATTATCTCGATGTATGTGAACATGATGCAGATGAATATTTGGTTAATACTGGTCTGAAAGAATACTTAGAAGAATGTCCTAACATATTTTGAAATGTATCGAATAGACCTTTAAATTTATTTAAATTATTAGATTGAGAAAATATGGATATTGCAGTATTAACATTTGATGGATTCAACGAGCTAGATTCTTTCATCGCAGCGGGTATTTTGAATCGAATGAAAGAGTTTGGCTGGAATGTGCAGATCACTAGCCCCACAGAATCAGTGACTTCAATGAATGGAGTCACAATTCAATCTCAGCAACCTCTGGAGTTTGCCAATACTGCTGATGCGGTGTTGTTTGGTAGTGGCATGTTGACTCGTGATATTGCCCAAGATGATAAATTACTCTCAAGGTTAAACCTTAATCCACGAACACAATTGATTGGCGGTCAATGCTCTGGGACTTTGTTAATGTCGGTATTGGGGTTACTGAATCAAGTTCCAGCCTGTACTGATTTAACAACGAAGCCATGGGTAATTGAATCCGGTGTGACCGTGTTGGACCAGCCGTTTTATGCGGAAGGTAATATTGCTACAGCGGGTGGCTGCTTGTCGTCTAAATACTTAGCTGCATGGGTTATCAGCAAGCTCGTAGACCAATCGCATGCTGAAGCTGCAATTCACTATGTCGCTCCTGTAGGCGAGAAAGAAAACTCAGTAAAACACTGTATGTCGGTGGTGGGCGCTTACCTTTAAAGTGGATTCTTTGTGTATACAGTCTCGTACAAGGTTCTTGATATGAATATCTACCATGGCATTTTCTGTTTCAACTTGACTTTAATTAGGACAGAAAATGGAAGAGGTGATAGTCGCATATTTTAGGGCATTGATGCATTATTCTGATATCCCTCAAAATGGCGTGTGAAGCTGGCCAAAAGGTAAATACCGCGAACAGAAAGCGGATTTCATTGGGTATATTTAGGGGCGGAAATGGCCCGTCGCCTTGTGATAGGTTGAGTTAGATTAGTCACACAGCCATGACTTTCCATTTTCCACCAATTCCTTGAGGTAGGCTTATGATTACAATTAGAAAAGCGGTTGAGTCTGATGCTCAGGATATTTTCGATATTCGAAGCCGTGCCATTGTCGAGAAGTGCTCGGCTTATTACTCAGAAGAACAGCTGTCAATATGGACGCAGGGTGGAATGTCTGATGGATTCATAAGCGATGTAGTCCAAACCTTTCACGTTTCAGAAGTTGATGGCCGAGTGATTGGCAGCGGTAAGATCAACACCGAAACCGGTATGGTTGATGCTATTTTTGTGGATCCTGATTTTGCCGGGAAAGGCGCAGCGAAGCAGATGTTGCAGTTCTTAGAGGAACTCGCGATTCAACACAACTTGCCATTAATGAAGCTAGAATCGACCCTGAATGCCGCTGCGTTTTATCGTTCGTGTGGCTTTATTGGTGGTGAACTTTCCACTTATCACTCTCCTAGAGGTATTAGCCTCGATTGTATTCCGATGGAAAAGCTTTTAGCCCAAAGCGCACTATGATGCCTGTTCTGCGTGTGGAGTGTGATATTTATAAGCTCAAATAAACAGCGCTAAGTCTAATGGTTGGTGCTGTTTTTACTTTCTCCTTACACTCTTTTCTAATATCGAACCTAGTATCAAATTTCTCTTTGTTATACAGGCAAGTCTCTCATTATGAAGAACTTCTTTGATAGCGAACTCATGCTCTCTAGCTCCTTGAATTTCGTTTTGCTATCACTAGGGCTAACGCTCGTCTTACATATTCCAATTTGGTGTGGGTTCAACTTGAGCCGACGCAAATGGAAGCTTATGGATTATTTATGGCCGCTGTTGGCGGGTATCGGCATGCTGGGTGCGGTGTCTGAAATTAGGGCATCGGTAGCCGGTGATTGGGTCGAGACCGAACAAACCAGAGCTGTCACTATTTTAGAGTCGATTCAGCAGTTCTCTTTGGATAAATTAAGAAGCGACATCTGTACAGGCCAGCCATCTTTAGACTCTCACGGACAGCACCATGAGGCGTGTTTGTGGTATTTGAACACGGCTATTACATTCAAAGATGTCGATTTCACTCTGTTGCCCAACGCGGCTGATTTCACGGTGCCTGCGCCTAGCGTATCGCTGGTGGAAAGCGACGCCGTGTGGGTGAGTGGTATGCTGAGTCAGTATGAAAAACAGAAGAACCAATACATTAAAACCAGAGAAGCGCAGGTGAAGCAGCCACTAGAAAGCATCTTCTGGTATGTGAGTCCTTACTTAGTCTGTTTCGCAATTGCGTTGCGTTTGACGAAAGTGACCGCAGAGCTCAAATTAGATAAATGCGCGTAGTTTGGTTTCTCAATAATTATATCGAAAGGTGAAGTAATGAATGTGAGTGAGTTTTCTCGGTTAGTGGGTTTATCTGCCCATACGCTTCGCTACTATGAAAAAATCGGCTTGTTGAAAAATATTCAACGGAACAGCAGCGGTCATCGAGTCTATACATTAAAGGACGTCACCTGGATTGAGTTTGTTAAGCGACTGAAAGATACCGCAATGCCGCTAGATGAAATTCTAGAATACGCAAAGCTCAGGGAGTTAGGGCCAGAATCGGTCTCACAGCGCCAAATGTTACTTGAACAGCATCAACAGAATTTGCGTTCCCATATTGAAGAACAGCAAAAGCATCTGGCTGCGCTAGAGCAAAAAATTAGTTTGTATCGAGATGGAAAAGTCCGTTGACTTAGAGTTGACTCTAACTTGTAAGGTGTTCCTGTAACCCCAAAAAACAGGAACATTTCCATGAATCAATCACGTTTTGAAACTGGCTTAGAAAGACTGAATCATATCGACGGAGAAGCAGGGCAACAGGTTATTGAAAGCCTGAAAGATATCTGCCCTGATCTTGCCAAATATACTATCGAATATCCCTTCGGTGATATCTATTCACGCCCCGGTTTGGATTTGAAATCGCGAGAGATTGCGACCGTGGCAGCCCTAACTGCGCTCGGTAATTGTGCCCCTCAACTTAAGGTGCATTTGAATGCGGCACTCAATGTCGGCTGCAGCGAGGAGGAGATCAAAGAAGTGATATTGCAGATGTCGGTGTATGCGGGATTCCCTTCGGCATTGAATGGCATGTTTGCTTTCAAGGAAGTGCTTGCTGAGAGAAACACTGCTTGAGATAAACAGAAAATATAATCTGAAAAGGGAACGTCAACTCTACTAAGTTACGCTCCCTTTTTATTGATTAGCTAAGTTTTAAAGGTCGTTAATCTGGAAGGTTCGTGGTTCTTTAAGACGACAAAGACAGCGCGAAAGAAAGCAAGATAGGCAAAGTGACCACGCTTAAGAAGTTACCAAACAACACCATAGACGCGACCTTAGGTGGCTCAACATTGAAGCGTTCTGCGAACAGGTAGTTCATCACGGCAGGTGGCAGCATGGTGAACAGCACCATCATTTGTAGGTGCAGCGTTGGCAACGGAATAAAGAAGTAGATGATGGTAAAGGCGATGGCGCCAGTAAACAGTGATTGTGCGGTGCACAACAAACCGACCTTTAATCCGCTCAGCCTCAAGTTGACCATTTGCGAACCTAGTGACAGCAGCATGATAGGCACAGCTGCTTGCCCAAGCAGTGAAGTGGCTTCGTAGATTGGATTCCACACCGCAATGCCAGATAGGTTCAGCGTCATCGCTAACGCAGCGGCTAAGAATATCGGCATCTTGAGGATCTGTTTGATCGGATTACCTTCGCTTAGTAGCGCCAAACCGACACTAATATGCACGCACGCCGATACCACAAATAGCAATACCGCAGGAGCTAACGCGCTCTCACCAAAGGTATAAGTGAACAAGGGAATGGCGAGGTTACCACTATTGCGGAACATGTGTGGTGGAGCCCAAGCTTTGAAGTTGAGCTTAAAGATCTTACAGATTGGAATCATCAACAATGCTGGCACTAACACCGCCACCAAAGAGGCAGAAATCAGCGGCAGTTGCTCGGTGTCGAGAGGCATGGTGGTCAGCGATGCAAACACCAAAGCAGGAATACAAACATCCATGTTGATGCGATTGATCGGCTTGAAATCGGGCTTGAGCCAACGACCGACCGCAAAGCCAGCACTGGCTAAAGCAAAAACGGGAAACAGAATGCTGACGACCTGTTCGAACATAGAATTCCTTTCTAGATTGAGTGCTTCCATTTAGCTGAGAAACGAATGTTTGAGAGAGACGCCAAACGAAGCATTAAGTCGATATGTATAAACATTAACCTATCAATATAATGACTTGGCGTCACCGAAGATCGTTGTCTGTGAGCGGTTAATTTATATTTCTTTGAATGAAGCACAAAAAAGACCAGTAGCATCAGCAACTGGTCTTTAAAGGCTAGATAAATCTGGACGGATTTTTAATTAACGACGGCTGTCGCTGTCTAGCGATTGTTACTCGGTTTTAAGCCTAACTAACAAGCTTTTTGTAATCTTTGAAATTCACATCGTAGGCTTTCTCTCCGTAGATGTAAGTCTCGCTGACGGTTCTGTCGTCACCCAAGCTCATCAACACGAATAGCTTTTCTTCAAGCTTGGTGGCTTGTTCCATTCTAAAGCGCATCAGTTGGGTGGCGTGCAAGTCCAACACCACGAAATCCGCTTCTTTTCCTACTTCTAAGTTACCGATCTTGTCTTCCAAATGCAGAGAACGTGCGCCGCCTAATGTTGCCAAGAACAGGGATTTCGCTGGGTGAAGCTTCTTATGTTGAAGCTGCATGATCTTGTAGGCTTCACTCATGGTCTGCAGGATTGAGAAGCTAGTGCCTGCACCGACATCAGTACCCATACCAACACGAATGCCGTGCCCTTCCATTTCTGGTAATCGGAATAAACCTGAGCCTAAGAACAGGTTAGAGGTCGGACAGAAAGCGATGGCGGATTCGGTGTCAGCTAGGCGCTTACATTCGCAATCAGACAAGTGAATGCCATGGGCGAATACCGAACGTTTGTGCAGTAGGCCATAGTGGTCATACACATCTAAATAGCTATCACGTTCAGGGAACAGTTCTTTTACCCATTCAATCTCTTTCTCGTTTTCAGAAAGGTGCGTATGCATGTATACGTCTGGGTACTCTTCAAGAAGTTTACCAACGGTCGTCAATTGCTCTGGTGTGCTAGTAGGCGCAAAGCGAGGCGTCACTGCATAAAGTAAGCGGCTGCGGTTATGCCATTTCTCAATCAGTTCTTTGGAGTCAGCATAGCCAGACTCTGGCGTGTCGGTGAGGTAGTCTGGCGCGTTGCGATCCATTAAAACCTTACCCGCGATCATACGTAGGTTGCGCTTCTCAGCTTCTTCAAAGAAAACGTTAACCGACTCTTTGTGCACGGTACCGAACACGAGTGCTGTGGTGGTACCGTTGCTTGCTAATTCGTCTAGGAATAGCTTCGCCACTTTGTGTGCATAGACTGGGTTTTTGAAGCGTTTCTCTTCTGGGAAGGTGTAGTTCTCTAACCAATCAAGTAGCTGCTCACCGTAAGACGCGATCATCCCCGTTTGAGGGTAGTGGATGTGCGTATCAATAAAGCCAGAGGTGATCAGCTTGTCTTTGTATTCTTTTACTTCGAGTGTTTTAGGCTGGCGAGCCAATACGTCATCGGCATTGCCTAAGTCGACGATGTGGCCGTTCTCAACCACTAAAACACCGTCTTCAAAATAGTCGTAAGACTCATCGATACCGACGTCTTTTGGGTCGGCTACGCTGTGTAAAATACTGGCGCGATAAGCTTTGCGTTGCGTTGTCATGTTTACTTCCTTTTAATGACTTCAGCGACGTTATGGCCACTGAAGCTTTGCGACTTGTACTAGGCGATCTTCTCTTCCAATGGTGGTTCGCCTACATCGCTTGATTGACTGTGTTGATCGGTCAAATCTTGATTTTGATTTTGATATTGTTTGGTTGGGCGCTTTTGTTCAAGCGCTTGGCCTTGATAGTGTGCGATCAGTTCACCCGCAACCGATACCGCAATTTCAGCCGGATGTTTGCCATTCACGGCGCTAATGCCAATCGGGCAAACCATGGTTTCAATTTGCTCTTGGTTGTAACCACGTTGCTCTAAGCGGAAGTCGAACTTCTTACGTTTAGTGAGCGAGCCGATCATGCCGAAGTAACGGCTGTCTTCACGGTCGATAATGGCTTTGGTTAAATCGAAATCGAGCTGGTGGTTGTGCGTCATCACTAGGTAATAGCTGTTCGGCGGCATGTGTTTCACTTCTCCGACTGGATCGTCTGAGACAAGCTTTTTCACACCGTGTGGCAGCGTTTCGGGGAATACTTCTTCGCGTTCATCAATCCAGGTCACACGAAAGGGCAGGGTCGCAACAATGTGCAGTAGCGCTTTGGCAACATGGCCAGCGCCGAACAACACAAGGTGATTCTGTTGAGTGCCAATCGGTTCAAAGCTTAATGTTGCCATTCCGCCGCAACATTGGCCTAAACGAGCACCTAGGTTGAAGCGTTCCACTTTGAGTGATTTTTCGCTGGCAATCAGCATTTCACGCGCCATTTTAGTGGCCACATGTTCAAGGTGACCACCACCAATCGTAGCGATGATTCGGTCACGAGTGACAAGCATCTTGGTACCCGCATCGCGTGGAACGGAACCTCTGTCTTCAAGCACTGTCACCATGACACATGGCTCGTAGTTCTCTTCCAGTTTTGCCAGTTCGTGAATCCAATTATCCTTAAACATATGTCCTCCTAAATCCCTTCTGTGCTTCCTACGCTAAACGAGCGATATGAGCCCTAAGCCGTTTCTGATTGAGCATCGACCGAAGTCGGAGCCGTTTCAGATACTTCCTGTATCGCCATCAGAATGCGCTCTGGCGTTGCAGGTGTGTTGAGCTTAGGAATCGCGCCATCGACAGCGACATAGCTTATTGCATCTTTCAGTGCGCTCCATACCGACATACCCAACATGAAAGGGGGTTCACCCACGGCTTTCGAGTTGAAGACGGTGTCTTCTGGGTTGCTGCGGTTTTCTAACAGGTGCGTTCTGAAATCAATCGGCATATCAGCAATCGCAGGGATCTTGTAACTCGCTGGGCCATTGGTCATTAAGCGGCCTTGTTGGTTCCAAACCAACTCTTCCGTCGTTAACCAACCGACACCTTGCACAAAGCCACCTTCGACTTGGCCGATATCAATCGCAGGGTTCAATGAAGCGCCTACGTCATGCAGAATATCGACACGCAGAATTTTGTTTTCGCCGGTTAGGGTATCGATAATGACTTCTGAACAAGATGCGCCATACGCGTAGTAGTAGAACGGACGGCCGCGCGCTTTCTCGTGATCATAATAGATCTTTGGAGTGCGGTAGAAGCCAGTGCTCGATAGCGAAATTTGGTTAAACCAAGCCAGTTCAACAAACGAGTTGAAGGTCATGATCTCATCGCGGATCTGCACCATGCCGTTCTTAAACACCACCTCTTCAGGCCACACTTTGAAGTGCGAAGAAGCGAAGTCGATCAGGCGCTGCTTAATGGTTATAGCGGCGTTTTGCGCGGCCTTACCGTTGAGGTCGGCGCCCGATGAGGCTGCGGTTGGTGATGTGTTCGGAACTTTGTCTGTGTTTGTAGCGGTGATCTGGATACGTTCGACATCGACTTGGAACTCCTGTGCAACGATTTGTGCCACTTTGATGTTCAAGCCTTGCCCCATTTCCGTACCACCGTGATTCAAATGAATACTGCCATCGGTGTAGATATGGATGAGCGCACCTGCTTGGTTCAAGAAAGTTGCAGTAAACGAGATGCCGAATTTCACTGGTGTGATCGCTAGACCTTTCTTTAAGATAGGGCTTTGCTTGTTGAACTCAGCGATTTCTTTACGACGTGCGTGATAGTCACTGCTGCGTTCAAGCTGTTCGGTTATCTCAGGTAAAAAGTTGTCTTCAACGGTTTGGTAGTAATGGGTCACGTTACGGCCTTCTTCGCCGTAGTAATTCGCCTTACGTACTTCCAAAGGATCTTTTTTCAGGTAACGCGCAATCTCGTCCATGATGTGTTCAATGGTCATCATGCCTTGCGGGCCACCAAAGCCACGATAAGCGGTGTTCGATGCTATGTTGGTTTTGCATCGGTGACCGACCACAGTTGCATCGCCTAGGTAATAAGCGTTGTCTGAGTGGAACATCGCGCGGTCGACGATAGAGCTTGATAAGTCTGGTGAGTAACCACAGTTACCTGCAACGGTAATGTCGGCACCTTGAATCACACCATTGTCGTCAAAACCGACTGTGTATTGATTGTAGAACGGGTGGCGTTTACCAGTCTGCTGCATGTCTTCATTACGCATCAGACGCATTTTGGTAGGTCGGCCTGTAAGGTGGGCAATCACCGCAGCCATACACGCTGGAGAGGCCGCTTGAGTCTCTTTACCACCGAAACCACCACCCATACGACGCATATCAATCACGACTTTGTGCATCGGTACGCCAATCACTTCCGCAACCAGCTTTTGAACTTCGGTCGGGTTTTGAGTCGAGGTGTAGACGATCATGCCGCCATCTTCGGTTGGCATTACGCTACTGATTTGGGTTTCTAGGTAGAAGTGTTCTTGGCCGCCGATCTCTAGGTCGCCAGAGATTACGTGTTTTGCTTTTGCCAGTGCGGCTTTCGAGTCACCACGTTGTTGAGTGTGGCTTTCTGTCACGAAGTGCTCTTTTGCCAGCGCTTCTTTCACATCAAGAATGGCAGGAAGCTCTTCGTATTCAATAATCGCAGCGTGTGCGGCTTTGCGTGCGGTTTCTAAATCGTTAGCTGCCACCGCAATTACCGGTTGGCCGTAGTATTCTACTTTGCCGTCGGCCAGCAGTGGGTCGCCTGGAAGAATCGCACCAATATCCAGTTCACCCGGTACGTCTTTGGCTTGAATGGCAATCGCCACGCCTTCAAATTCGTAACACGGTGATAAATCTATCTTGGTGATGTTCGCGTGCGCTTGAGTGCTCAAGCGTGCGTATACGTGCAGCTGATTTGGGAACTCAAGGCGGTCATCAATGTACACCGCTTCGCCCGTTACTTGCTTGGCTGCACTGTCGTGTTTAACGCTTTTACCCACGCCAGTTTTTAGGTCTTGTTTTGCAATGGTAACCATCTCTTCGTGGGTCATCGCATGCTCGTGTGATTTAGACATAAGACGTTACCCTTGTTTCGATTTGGTTGTTTTTGTTCTGTCGTTCAATGAAGTAGCGACGCAGCATGTTGGCCGCCGACAATGAACGGTATTCTTGGCTTGCACGGAAATCAGATAGCGGCTCAAAGTCGTTATACAGTTCCTGCATCGCTAACTTAATATTAGCGTCTGTCCACGGTTTGCCTAATAACGTATTTTCACAACGAGTTGCACGCTTAGGCGTTGCTGCCATACCGCCGAAAGCGATACGAGCGTAAGAAACCTTGCCATCTTCAATTTGAATATCAAACGCGCCACACACCGCAGAGATGTCGTCGTCTAAACGTTTCGACACTTTGTAAGCTCGGAAGCTGTCGTTGGTTGGCTTAGGAATGATGATCTGTTCAATGAATTCACTCTCTTTCTGCGCCGTCACTTTGTAGCTGATGAAGTAATCTTCAATTGGCATGGTGCGTGACTCATCTCCGCAGCGAAGTTTGATCTTCGCGTCGAGAGCAATCAGCAGAGGAGGGGTATCACCGATAGGCGAGGCATTCGCCACATTACCGCCAATGGTGCCTTGGTTACGTACTTGTAGGGAAGCAAAGCGGTGTAGCAGCTCACCAAAATCTGGGTAGTGTTTTTTCAGTAGTGCGTAAGAGTCACTGATAGGCAGGTTGGCACCAATGATTAAATCGGTGTCGGTTTCTTCGCATACCTTCATATCTTCAACAAGGTTTACGCTGATCAGTGTTTCAATCTCGCGGTGGAACTGCGTCACTTCCAGTGCTAAATCCGTACCGCCAGCAACCAGCTTGGCGTTCGGATGTGCGTGAAAAAGCTTGGCCAGCTCATCAGTGCTTTTCGGGGAAAAAGCGGTGAGGTGACCAAGGCGTAAGTTGGCTTCGGTGTCTTGAATACCTTCTAGCTTCTTGATGGTGTTGCGTTCAAGCTCAGCGAATTGGTCGATCAAAGGTTGGTCTGTTGAAAGCGACATCGCAGCATCAACAATTGGTCGGTAGCCCGTACAGCGGCATAGGTTACCCGCCAGTGATTCCATGACGTCTTCTTTGCTCGCATCGGGTTTGTTCTTGCCTAGGGCAAACATCGACATGATGAAGCCCGGCGTGCAGTAACCACACTGTGAACCGTGAAAATCCACCATCGCTTTCTGTACAGGGTGCAATGACTTATCTCGGTTTTGTAGATCTTCTACTGTGATTAGCTGTTTTCCGTGCAGCGCTGAAACGAACGTCAGGCAAGAGTTCACCGAGCGGTATTGCAGTTGTCCATCTACCACTTCACCTAAAACGACGGTACATGCACCACAGTCACCGGACCCACAACCTTCTTTTGTACCCGTTTTATTAACCTTGGTACGAAGGTAGTTGAGCACTGTCATGTTCGGTGACAGATTGTCTTCACGTCTTATTTCCTGATTGAGCAAAAAAGTAATCAAGAGACCTCCTTGTAAATCGACATATTTCCATGTGTATTCTTTTTGACTTCTAACTCAATAATTATCCATCCTGACCCCACGGTCAACTATTTATTTACAAAAATGCAACAATATTAAGGTTTGATATATTGTATACAATTTAATTTTGGCTGTAGTTGTTTGTTTTATTGGGATTTAAATTGGAAGTGCTGAGTTTTGTGGTGCGAATGAATTAATGGTTATGTATACAAAATAAAGACAAGATTTTTGGCATTGGCGGATCAAATACTGTAGAAGCTAAGAGCGCTATTTAGGCCAGAATCGAGAGTGTTTTGAGGCGAAAATGCGCCGATCTTCGCGTCTATCATTATGGGGAGGGCATAAAAAAGAGAAGTAAACGCTGAGGTTTACTTCTCTCCTGTTTTGTAAACAAAAGTTGTTAACAGATGGTTGTTAATCGCTTGTTGAATCTTCTATGACTTGCTCTTAAGCAGATCAGAGAACACCACATGCAGGTCACTAGAAGCCGTACTGCTGTCTAGGTTGAGTTTAGAACGAATGTGACTTAGGTGCTCGTGCATCAACTCTACCGCTTGTTGTTCGTTGCCAGACTCAATCGCATCCAGTAACCCTGAGTGTTCGTCTAGAGAACAGTTTGAGTGGTTACCTGTTTCGTATTGAGCGATCAGCAGTGATGTTTGCGACACTAAACTGCGTTGGAAAGCGAGCAAAGGTGCGTTTTCTGCCATTTCGGCCAGTTTAATGTGGAACTCACCAGACAATCGTAAACCAGAGCCATAGTCGCCTTGGTCGAAGGCGCAGTTCTCTTTCGCGACCAACTTTCTGCACTCTTCTATCTGTGTTTTGGTCGCGTTTTTCACTGCAAGTTCAGTGATCGCTATCTCCATCACTTCACGTGCTTTAAAGATCTGTTTGGCTTCTTCTACCGTTGGAGCAGCAATGACGGCACCTCGGTTTGGGCGGATCACTACAACTTGTTCTAAAGAGAGACGTAGCAAGGCACGACGGATGATAGTACGGCTTACACTAAAGATATCAGCTAGCGCTTCTTCGCTTAGTTTTGTGGCCGGTGGCAGCCTTTGTTCTAGTATCGCG
The DNA here is from genome assembly GCF_027587105.1 of Vibrio sp. RW. Taxonomy (NCBI): domain Bacteria; kingdom Pseudomonadati; phylum Pseudomonadota; class Gammaproteobacteria; order Vibrionales; family Vibrionaceae; genus Vibrio; species Vibrio sp. RW. Next base: position 88,481 of record NZ_JAPPTM010000003.1, on the reverse strand, counting down.
TCGAAGATATGGCAGTAAACAACATCGTCTTGAGTTTGGCCGGTTACTTTCGTTTTTACACCTTTGGAGACAGAATTTTTGAGAGCTGTCATAGAGATAAGGGCCCTTGTTTAGTCGAAAAGGATGGGTCGAGTATATTTCATGAGTGTTACTCTATATTGTATACATTTATCTATACAATGCTACTGAATGAAAGTGCGATGCACGCTTGTTTGTTAATGATTTATAACATGTCGTTTGCACAAAAACAGGTGCATATCGAGCTGCATGAGATTGTGCAACAGCGATACCAGGGTGTTCTCGTAACTAAACTCGATTGTCACCGCAGCTGTAAGCAACTATCTGGCTGATCTCGCTCAGGCTACGACCTGATTGCTGCTGCCACTCGTTGAAAGCCTTACTTGCCGCGACTTGTGCTCGCTTGGTGTTACGACCGCTATCGATCACATCGGTACTGCGTAGGTGCGCTTCCACGTCAGAAGATAAGATGAACGTATCTTTGCCCATTTGGCGCAAGGTGTAGGCGCCTGTATTTCCGCCCAATCGCTTGCCGTGTTTCTTCAGGTAATCCCACAACTCTGTAATGCGTTCTGAAGGCCAGTCGGCAACCATTTGTGAGAAGGAATCCGCTTCACGCTTGGCATTGTGAATCATCATGGCGTTGGCAGGAATAGTTATCACCTTAGTGAGATGGCGAATAATACGTGGATCCTGCGCTTTCTGCTCCCACATCTCATTCGGCAGCATTAGCATCTTTTCGATATCGAACTCAAAGAATACTTCTTCAAATTGCGGCCATTTCTTTCTCACCACATTCCACGAAATACCACACTGGAATACCTTCTCGGTAAAGGCTGCAAGCCAACGGTCGTCGGTGATTTGTGATAGTTCGGCCTGAGACAGTGGCGCGCGAACAATCTTTTCGAGCTCTGCTGCGCCGCCTTTACGGTGAGCTGCTCGTTGGTAAATGGTGTCGAATTTTTCTTGGGTCATTGAAGGTTCCAAATTACATCTGTGTATCTTGAGTGTGTAGCCAATGCTTAATGATATGGGGTCAAACTTGCAGATGAAAAGTAGCCTAAGCTACTTACTGTCTTAAAATCAATTAAAACAGATAAATAGTTTTAAGCCACAAGGTGTTATACCTCTGAGGCCAGTTGCTCAAGAAAACCGCGCATGTAATCAGTGCGTTTGTTGGCTTCTAACTTGGCAGATTCTGTATTCATGGTTTCAGCGAGTTTAAACAGCTTCACGTAGAAATGGTCGACACTGTAATGCTTATCATCCAAGTCACGCTGCTTCGCGAATGGGTCTTTGTGGTTATAAAGTTCAGCGTTAAAGTTTTGACCCACGTATAGACAGCGTGCAATGCCAATTGCCCCGAGAGAATCAAGACGATCGGCATCTTGGACGATCTGTGCTTCCAAGGTTTCAGGCGTGATGTTAGCGCTGTAGCTGTGCGTGACAATGGCATGATGGATCTCGTCAAGATAAGACGCGGGATAGTCGATAGATTGGAGGAAAGAGTTCGCCTTGTCTGCTGCCATTTGTGAGCTTTGGGCTCTGTCTGGGTGGTTCTTAGGAAAGGTGAAGCAATCATGAAGGTAAGCGGCGGGTAAAACGACCTCAAGCTTAGCCTGTTCTTGAGCACACAAAGCCTTAGCGGTTTTGACTACGCGCTTAATGTGGCTGATGTCGTGCGCTGCATCTTGTGTCATTTCTCGCTTTGCAAAATCAAGCAGTTGGCCTTCAATTTTTTCGTTCACGCGTCCCTTTCCCCACCTTTAGACGTTAGTAATGTTGTTTATCACCTAGCATTTATTTCACATCGACTTTAACAGTTTCAAGCGCGAGTTTTTATCTTTTATAAAAGGAATATCAACAAAAAAACCGACTCTGTGAGTCGGCTTAATATTGGTCTTTATTTGATGTGATGTGCTTTTAAGCTGCGGCCTGTTGCAGTTGCTCCAACACATCATGTAGAGAAGGGCTGATCGTGTGTCCAAGCGCTTTTACTTCTTCACAAGGCTCCACTAAATCTGGGATCTGGAAGCTGATCATGTTCGCTGCCATCGATGCGCGAATGCCGTTGTTTGAATCTTCAAATGCAAGACAAGTTTCAGGAGCAACGCCTAGGCGCTCAGCCGCCAGCAAGTAAATCTCTGGGTGAGGTTTACCGTGAGTCACTTCGCAGCCTGTACTTAATGAGGTGAAGTAAGAATCCAGACCAGCCAACTCAAGCTTCTTCTTTGCGATATCGAGCTGAGTAGAGGTTGCCACCGCGATTGGAATGTCATTCGATTTTAGCCACTCTAGCAGCTCAATCACGCCGTCTTTTACTGGGATAGCTTGATGCTTAACAATCGCACTGTAGCGCGTGCGCCATTCGTTGTTCAGCGCTGGGTAATCTAAGCTTTCACCGTAGCCATTTCTAAAGATCTGTTCAATGGTTTTTGCGTTGCAGCCAATGATGCCTAGATAAACATCCTGCAAAAATGGCACACCTTGCGCGTGACATGCTTCTTCAAAAATTTGCATACAAAGCCGCTCGGTGTCGAGCAGCAATCCATCCATGTCAAAAATAGCGGCTTGAAAATTCATATCCGTGGTTCTTTATGTGTTGTCGTCATCAGGGGGATTATTTTGACATAGTGTCTAGGGATAGGCGAGTCAGCGTTGAGTAATAATCAGAGGAGTTGACGATGTAATATGCCACTAAATGACTTGGAATGTGATTGATTTCAGTTTGAATAATATCGTTCAGTTATGAATATGGCATTTTATAGGCCATGTTGTTCTAACAGATACAATAATGGTTATCATACATAACAACTATAGGTCTATCGGCTAGATTACTATTACAATTCATAAACTTACAGTCTTGTTAGCGTGACCATTATCTTATAAAAAAACAATTAGCGTGAGCCTGAAATAAGAGTGTGATCAAACAATAAGTAAATTGCTGAACTTACCGAGAAAATAGTACTAGTCCATATTTTTCGTAAGGTTGCTTATGTTGTACTTTGAGTTTCTATTTTTATTAGTTGTACTTTATATCGGGTCCCGGTATGGCGGTATTGGCTTAGGTGTTGTTTCTGGTATTGGCTTGGTTATTGAGGTGTTTGTTTTCAAGATGCCACCAACGTCTCCACCTGTCACCGTAATGCTGATCATTCTCGCGGTGGTAACCTGTGCTTCTATTCTTGAAGCGGCTGGTGGCTTGAAATACATGCTGCAAGTAGCCGAAAGGGTGTTAAGGAAGAATCCGAAACGCGTTACCTTGATAGCTCCGTTTGTGACTTACTCGATGACTTTCTTATTAGGTACTGGCCATGCGGTGTATTCAATCATGCCTATCATTGGTGATGTGGCATTGAAGAATGGGATTCGTCCTGAGCGCCCGATGGCAGCGGCTTCAGTTGCGTCTCAACTAGCGATTACCGCATCGCCAATCTCGGCGGCTGTGGTCTATTACCTTGCGCAACTTTCAGATGTCCAACACTCTATTACTCTGCTTTCTATTCTGTTGGTTACGGTTCCTGCGACATTGTTCGGTACATTCTTATTATCTTTGTACAGCTTGAAACGCGGTAAAGAACTGAACGACGATCCTGATTATCAAGCGCGCTTGAAAGATCCTGAGTGGAAAAAGCGTATTGAAAACACCACTGCGACATCTTTGGATGAAGTGCTTCCAAGCTCAGCGCGTAATGCAGTATTGATATTCCTATTGTCGATTGTCGTGATTGTTATTGTGGCGATGGTGCCAGAAATCAGAACCATCGTAGACGGCGACAAGCCAATCAAGATGTCAGTGATCATCCAAATGATGATGCTCTGCTTCGGTGGTATCATCTTATTGGCGACCAAAACTGACCCGCGAGATGTGCCAAACGGCGTGGTATTCAAATCGGGTATGGTGGCCGCGATTGCTATCTTCGGTATCGCTTGGATGTCGGATACTTACTTCCAATACGCAATGCCTCAGTTCAAATCGGGCATCGTGGAAATGGTGACCAATTACCCATGGACGTTCGCACTAGCGTTATTCATCGTATCGGTTGTGGTGAACTCACAAGCCGCAACGGCACGTATGATGTTACCTGTTGGCCTTGGTCTAGGGTTAGATCCAGCACTGCTTATCGGCTTGATGCCAGCAGTTTATGGCTACTTCTTTATCCCGAACTACCCATCAGACATCGCAACGGTAAACTTCGATGTGTCTGGCACCACCAAGATTGGTAAGTGGTACTTCAACCACTCATTCATGTCGGTGGGTTTAATCGGTGTCGTCGGCGCATGTTGCTTAGGCTACGCACTGGCACAGATTTTTATCGCTTAATGTATTAGTGAGCCCATAAACGAAAAACAGCGCCTAATTTGGTGCTGTTTTTGTTTGTACTGTTTGGAAGTTCTGATTGGAACCTAGGTTTCGAATTAATAACCAATATTAACGAGGCTCAAAGGCCAAAGACTGAATCGCTTCTTCTATCGTTAGGAAGTGGATCTTCATCAAGCACACTTCAGCTTTTTGGAACTCGTGGTTTCGAATCAGTTTGGTCACGCTTTCAACCGAATACTGGTCTGCTCGTTTCGCTAGAGACAGTTGGTTTGAGCTCGATTGAAGTGCGTAGCTGTCACCTTCAGAATCGATGAGGCAATCATCTTCGCCCACGATCATGTCTGAGCATTCTGCCTGAAAATCATTCTCGGATGCGACGTAAATAAGCTCATCATCACCGTCGAGTTTTACCAAAGATGGCCAATTGATCATTACTGCCTCTAAATTACGTATGTTGAAGTTTGTGTCGACTATAAACGCTTTCGAACCTTTGGTCATGTGCTGTCCAAAATGATTCATCGCTTTGTTTATCCAGAATGTTACTGGCGTAAGAGGCTACTTACTTAAAGAGCGTCCTAACGGAGCAAAATAGCCCAGCATCGCATTGTAGATTTCCTCTCTATGAGTGAGGTCGGGGTACAGAGGGAACATGTCGACCTTTGTTGTGCCGTCGACTAGATACGAGTTCTCGATATCTGAGCAGGACTCAATTGCGGATTCAAAAGCACGAGCCATCATCTCCGTTGGCAATGAGAAGTAACGGGCAGAGGTTGCTTTATCGGCAATAACGCTGCGAGCCACATAATCGTGTTTATCCAAATTGTTTTCGCTGAGCAATGTGGCGTCAAACAGAGACATCAAACTCTCGTTTAGTGGATGAGGTCGCACCTTTCTATCGTGTAGCCAACAATCGCTGGCAAACAGGATGTGTTTACGGGGGCCAGAGGTATCGCCAATCTCAAACGCTTTTTCGGCAATGTAGTGGTCAAACGCATGCCAAAATTCGTGGGCGAGTGCACCCGCACCTGCGTTTTTGGCGAGTGCTAATTCACGTTGGTTGGGCGCGTAGTGTGCCTGCACGCCTTTTCTGCCGCCACTCCCGAACGCCAAACCTAATGTGCCGCGTAGGCCTATCGCTTCTGGTGGCAGAGCCAAGATGTAAGCCAGGTCTGCTAGCGAATCGAATATCAGATTTGCAGCTAACTCTTTTTCTTCTTTGGTGACCCAAGCGCCCACACGAATGCTGCCCATACCGAAAGTCTGCTTAATGTCCATAAAAGACACCTGGTCGCCATGTCGGTAGTCTGGGCCTTTGCGCGTCTTGTATTTAAAGTGGGTTAACTTCAAAGCGGTCCTTGGAATTGGGTGCAAAGTGCAGGGTTTAGATGTCGTGTCGCCATGTTGTAGGGCAACTGGGTTAAGCAGAGAAAGTTAGCACTTTTCGCGGCCAATTACAGAACAAAATGAGTAAGATTGAATTCAAAAGCCTCCCATGAAGTTGGACTGCCTTCTCGTGTCAGCGGAAACAGAGACTTGTCTGGCTTGGCATAGCTTAACCGATGCAGCCTTTGTGTAACATGGTAGCTGTCAAGCCCAGAGATTGTGACTAAATCTAACGCTTCTAAATCAAGGTAGCCATCGGGCATCATGACACGCTTGGGCGCTTGAATCGTAATAACTTCACCAATCAACATTTGTGTTTGATTGCTCTCTATTGATATCTGCTCTTTCAAAACCAAGCCTATTTTGAGAGCACTTTCTAATACGAACGGCGCGGGGAACATGTCGTCATAGTACGGAGTGAGCCCGACGGCTTTGAATTCAGATGCCGACTTTGGATAACGAGCCGAGGTTTGATGCGCTTTTTGAACAAAATCAGCGCCGATGCTGTTGATGGTGAAGTGTCGAGTTTCTAGGATATTCTCTAATGTGTGGCGGCGACTTTCTGCAGGTCGGACTATGAAGCCAAACAAAGGGGGATTCGAACCCATATGAACCACAGAACTCACCACAGCAAGATTTTCTAGCCCTTGCTTATCACAGGTACCAATTAGGTTGGCGCTTTTGAATCCCGATAGGGAATTAATTAAACGAGCACGCTCACGCTGATCCATCGCTTGGATATCTTGTCCTGAAAGGGTCATGTCCTTCATCTCTTCTCTTCTTCTCATTTTTGTTTTTCGACGACTTGTTTATTAACTGAACTATATGTACGTAATGTAGCTTTCTAGCGATCAGCTAGTCTTTGCCACTAGGTTCAAACTAGAAAGGTACGAACTCATTCAATTTGTTATTGCAGCGGTTTGCTATTGAGCGATACCATATAGGGCTATTTCTTTGGTAAAGATTTAATTATGTCAGATGAAAAACTCGCACTAGAGTGGATGCGTCAACAAGCTCATAAAGTTGACCCCTACGTTATCGATCCATCTTTTGATGAATGCGTTGAACTACTTGATCCCGCCTTCAAGAAGGGCAAAAGTGTAGCCCAACTAAAATATCTTTTATCAGAAGCGGATCGCAGGGCGGGCGCGGCAGAGCGTAAACATGCAGCCTTAAAGTATGCCAAAGAAAAAAGCCCAAATGCAGGTCAGATCCTGCGTCTGCAAAGCAAGCTTCAACAAGTCCAGTTGGCATTGAAATTGGCGACTGGCGACAACAATATGACCATATCCCAGTTTTGTGCAGAATACGATGTCTCCAAGCGCGACGGCAATACGGCATGGAATGAGAAACTGGTTGAGCAGGGCAAGAGGAAGTAGTCTTTTAAACGCTTTACTCTTCTATAAATTGTTACGTTAGTTAATGTCATACACTTTTCAAAAACGACCTATTGTTACCAACGAACGCCTTTTCAAAGCCTGAAAAATCGCTGCTCAGGCTTTAATTTTTATAGCCAACCCGTTGCATTTTGTAGCGCCTTTCCTAATTATCGTACTGGATTTTCTCTCTATTTTTCTGAGATCGCTAGTGTGCGCGAGACACTATTTTTCGTTCATTAATCAATTTCACTTGTGACAAAGTTATCAGAATTATGCATTTTCGGTAACGTTCCCGAAAGTATCGATCTATCATCCACCCAGATACAAAAGTGAAGTAATCAACACGACTGATTTCTATTTCTTCTTCGATATAGAGCTTGTACATCAAAAGTATAAGCCGAAATGCGCTTACGAATTATTTTGGGAACGTTTGCAAACAATCCAAAACAATTAACGTGAGAACATAAGAATGAAACTACACACTTTAGCGGTTGCTGTAACAATGGGGCTAATGACTACATCGGTATTAGCAAGTGAAGACGTTGCAGCATTAGAGCAACGTATTAATGAATTAGAACAAAGAGTTGCACAAACGGAGCAGGTTTCTACCGAAGCCAATGAAAAGGCTTCTTCGTTTGAGTTTCACGGCTATGCACGCTCTGGCTTATTGATCAACGACGACCTAAACGGCGCGACAGGTACTGGTCCTTACATGACAGCGGCGGGTGCGATTGGTGCACCAGTTGGACGACTTGGTGTGGAAGATGATCATTACGTTGAAGCGAACTTGATTCATAAGCGTTTTGCGGATGATGGTTCTAGTGCCTTGTTTCGTATCATGTTAGCCGACAGTACTGAAACAAATAACGAATGGACAGCCAGTGAAAGCCAGTTGAATGTACGACAAGTGTATTCAGAACTGAACCGCCTGAGCATGTTCTCTGAATCCGAAGCGTTTTCTGAAGCAACGTTTTGGGCGGGTAAACGATTCGATCGCGACAACTTTGATATTCACTTTTTCGATTCGGATATTGTCTTCTTATCAGGTACTGGTGCGGGCGTTTACGATGTTCAGATGAGCGACAACTGGAAAGCGAATTTCTCTATTTATGGCCGAGACTTTGGTGAGATTGATAGCTCATCAACAGATGTAGAAAACTACATTGCAACCATGAATAACCGTATTGACCAATGGCAAGTGATGTTGAGCGGCATGACCTCAGCAGACAACGATAGCCGCTTAAATGGCGCAGCTGAAAGCGGTGTACACGCCATGTTTGCGTACCATGGAGACAACTTCTTTGGTCTGAGCGAAGGTTTCTCTAAAACGGGTATGTTAGTGGGTAGCGGCCTAGGCGCAGAGCTAAAAGGCATCGGTTCAAATGGTGATCTACTGGATGACGCAAAAGCCGTTCGCCTGTTTAGCTACGGTGTCACTCGCATTGGCGACAACTGGCGCTTAGCGCCTGCATTAATGGCAGAGCATAGCCAAGACCGTTTGAAGAAGAATGACGAGTTCACATGGGCTTCTTTAAGCGTTCGATTAGCTCAAGAGTTCACAGAGAACTTTGAGATGGTTTACGAAGGTTCATTGCAGTACATGGATTTAGACAACTCGACAGAGCAAGCGAGCGGCGGTTTCTACAAAGCAACAGTGGCACCAACACTGAAGCTTTCAACTAGCACTGGTTTCTTTGACCGACCAGAACTGCGTTTCGCTGTGAGCTATGTGGATTGGAGTGAAGACCTGAATGGCTACTCGATCAGCACTGAAGCAGATGCTGCAACGATGGGAGAGGGCGGCGAGGTTCTGTTTGCACTACAGATGGAAACTTGGTTCTAATTACCTGATATATCGTTTAGATAGAGAGTGTTACTCATGATGTGATAGTCGCATCATCAAATGCCAACCTTATCGTTTCAACTCGAAGGTTGGCATTTTTTTATCTTGGGATAACTTGATCTGTGAATAAATTACTAGCAAGACTCTCGGTCAATAGTGGTGAAGGTCAACACCATCTTACTCATTTCAAAGCCTTTTTTCTCAATACGGTCGAGCAGCAGCTTGGCTCCATTTTCTCCCGCTTTATCAAACGCATAGTTAAACGTAGACAGCGTTGGTGTGCATACTGAAGCGAGTTCATCGTCACCCACACCGAGTACTAAGACATCCTTTCCTGGAACGAGGCCAGCTTCTTGTATGGCTCTGATCGCACCGATTGCGATACGGTCAGTTGCGCAGAACAGGCCATCGAGCTTGGTGTGCTCTTTTAGAGACTGTTTAGCCAGTTGGTAACCTGACTCTATGGTGAAGTCGCCACGGGCGTGAAATTGCAGTGTGAGGTCGTTAAATTGAAGCGATTGAGCGAAGCCTTCCGATCTCATCTTATCAACCGCAATATCATCGCCTTGCACGCCGATGAATCCCATATGCTTACAACCTTTCGCTATGAGGCGATTACCCGCTTCAAACCCTACGCGAGTGTCGTCGTGCACAATGCTTGGGATGTTAAACATTGAACCGTCTTGACCCACTAATACCACCGGTACTGCTGAGCTTTGAATCGCTTTGACTAGTTTGTTGTCGAGGTGGGTGGCGTACAGGATGATGCCTTCAACGCGTTTTTGGTTAAATATTTGAATATATTCAAGTTCTTTATGGTGTGTTTGGTGCGTGCTCGCTAATAAAACATGCTTGCCCGCTTGCTCTAAGACGGCGGTTAAACCATCGACACCCTGAGAGGTGGCGTGAGAAGAAACCCTAGGAACAATCACGCCAACTAGGTTGGTTTTTTGAGACTTTAAGTCTTTAGCGACTTGGTTTGGGAGGTAGCCACACTCTTCAACCGCTTTACGCACCTTCACCTTGGTTGCGTCTTTTACGCCATACTCATCGTTGATTACTCTTGAGACCGTCGACTTGGAAACTCCAGCGAGACGAGCGACATCATGAAGACTAGCCATTATTCATTATCCAATTGTAATTTTAGTTTTGGGATTGTTTGCAAACAGAGCATCAAATTCACCTGTCATTAGGAGATTTTAACCCTGTATTCTTATCCTAGGGAGATAATTTGAAGATCATTCTCACAGTATTGAGCAGTTATCTTTGATCATTTGTTATTTCTAGGCAAAAATTTATTTTGCAAACGTTCCCGAAAATTCAAAAGCTCAAATGATAATCCAATGGGGTATGTAATGAATTATCCAAAAATAGCAAAAGAGCTGCTTTCTCTATTAGGTGGTAAAAGTAATATCACCGCACTTGCACACTGTGCGACTCGTCTGCGTCTTGCTGTCGCAGACCAAGATAAAATTGATGAACAGGCGATTGATAACCTAGAAGGGGTTAAGGGCCAGTTTAAAGTAGCAGGTCAATATCAGATCATCTTTGGCTCAGGCATCGTTAACCAAGTTTATGCTGAGCTGGCTAAGCTGACTGAAATGACGGAAATGTCGACCAACGATGTGGCGTCTGCAGGTGCTGACAACCAAAATATCCTGCAACGCGCGGTGAAAGGTCTGTCTGATATCTTTGTACCAATCATTCCAGCAATTGTTGCTGGTGGTTTGTTGATGGGTATCTACAATCTATTGACGGCTCAAGGCTTGTTCATTGATGGCAAATCTTTAATCGACGCTAATCCGGGTTTGACCGACTTAGCAAACATGATCAATACATTTGCTAATGCCCCTTTTGTGTACTTACCTATTTTATTAGCATTTTCAGCGAGTAAGAAGTTTGGTGGTAACCCATACCTTGGCGCGGCTTTAGGTATGTTGATGGTTCACCCTGACTTGCTTAACGGCTGGGGCTTCGGTGGCGCATCGGTGTCGGGCAGCATTCCAGTTTGGAACATTCTAGGCTTCGAAATCGAGAAAGTGGGTTATCAAGGTTCAGTACTGCCCGTTCTAGTTTCTGCGTTTATTCTAGCGAAAGTTGAGCTTGGCCTACGTAAAGTTATTCCTTCGGTTCTGGATAACTTGTTAACACCGCTACTGGCTATTTTCGTGACTGGCTTACTGACATTCACGGTTGTGGGTCCATTTACACGTGATATCGGCTTCCTACTGGGTGATGGTCTTAACTGGCTATACAACAGCGCTGGCTTTATTGGTGGAGCGGTGTTTGGTTTGATTTATGCGCCGTTCGTTATTACTGGTATGCACCATAGCTTTATTGCTATTGAAACTCAGCTGCTTGCGGACATCGCAACGACTGGCGGTACGTTCATCTTCCCTATCGCGGCGATGTCTAACGTGTCACAAGGTGCAGCGGCACTGGCGGTTGGTTTCATGAGTAAAGATAAGAAAATGAAAGGTATCGCGATTCCTTCTGGTGTGACTGGCTTGCTTGGTATTACTGAACCTGCAATGTTCGGCGTGAACTTGAAGCTTCGCTACCCATTCATTGCTGCGGTTTGTGCAGCTGCGGTTTCAAGCGCGTTTATCACGATGTTCAATGTGAAAGCACAAGCACTGGGTGCGGCGGGTATTCCTGGCATCATCTCAATATCACCAGAAAAAATTGGCTACTACGTGGTAGGTATGATTATCGCGTTCGTGACTGCCTTTGCATTGACCGTTGTTTTAGGTTTGCGTGAGCGCAGCAAGCAAAACATTAAAGCAACAGCTTAACGTTTCTCCCTAGAAGTGAAGCCCCCCTTTTCACTTCATTTCCTAAGCTTTGGGGTGCTAGCTAGGTGATTTGGCTTAGCTAGCCTTTTTATATTTTTACATGACAGCGTGAAGTGTCACCTTGCTTTCGGTTGCTACTGCTTTCGATTGCCATCGCCTCCGGTTGTCATGATTTTCAGTTTTAAGGTAAGAAAGATGAATCAAGTTTGGGTAACTGGAGACGCTGTCGTCGACCTCATTCCGGAGACTGACTCGACATTATTGAAATGTCCGGGCGGTGCGCCTGCCAATGTCGCGGTAGCGATTTCTCGCCTTTTAGGCAAAAGCGCATTTTTCGGCCGAGTGGGTAACGACCCGTTTGGCACTTTTATGGAAGTGACTCTGCAAAAGGAAGGTGTGAATACCGAGCGTTTGGTGAAGGACCCTGAACAACGCACGTCAACTGTGGTGGTCGATCTTGATGACCAAGGCGAGCGCAGTTTTACGTTTATGGTTAAGCCAAGTGCCGACCAGTTTATGTCTGTTGAAGACATTCCTGAATTTAAGAAAAACGAGTGGCTACACGTCTGCTCAATCTCTCTGGCTAATGAACCAAGCCGAAGCAGCACCTTTGAAGCGATCCGACGCATGAAAGCCGCGGGCGGTTACATCAGCTTCGATCCCAACCTTCGTGATGAAGTGTGGCAAAACCCATCTGAAATTAAGTCTGTGGTCATGGAAGCGGTTGAATTGGCTGATTTGGTTAAATTCTCAGAAGAAGAACTGGATTTCTTAACCGATTCAACTTCGATGGAACAAGGCTTGGCTAATATTGCAGATCTTAACAACACGCTTGTTTTAGTTACGCAGGGTGCGAAAGGCGTTTGGCGAGTATTTGAAAACCAAGGAGTGTTGATTTCAGGTCGCTCAGTGACGCCAGTGGATACCACGGGTGCAGGCGATGCTTTTGTTGGCGGTTTGCTTGCAAAGCTTTCTCAACATGAAGAGTGGAATAATCAACAAGTCGTCGATTCTGCAATCCTGTGGGCGAATGGGTGTGGTGCACTAGCGACCACGCAAAAAGGCGCGATGACCGCACTTCCAACGCAAGAGGCTCTCACTCAGTTTATTCAAAAAGGCTCTTCAAATACGAGTGCCGCCGAGGAGAGTGTATGAGTTTGAACTCGAACTGGACGGTAGAGCAAAGATATCGTCGTATAGAAGAGATTGCACAAGACAGTATTGATGAGATGGTCAATCTTCGTAAGCAAGATGCTGGCTATCCGAGCTACCATATTGCGCCTAAGTTTGGTCTGCTCAATGACCCGAATGGCCTGTGTTTCTTTAATGGTGAACACCACCTATTCTACCAATGGACGCCAGTTGGTCCTGTCCATGGTATGAAGTACTGGTACCACCTTTCGACTAAAGACTTCGTTCATTTCGAGGACCACGGCATTGGCCTGCACCCAGACCAAGATTACGACTCGCATGGTGTTTACTCTGGTGGTGCATTGGTTGAAAACGACAATGCATTGTTGTTCTTTACGGGGAACAAGCGCGATGAAAATTGGTTGCGAGTACCAACTCAATGTTTTGCTAAGATGTCTGCTGACGGCAAGATAGAGAAGCGCGGCGTGGTTATCGAAAACGATCACTACACCGAACATTTCCGAGACCCAAAAGTGTGGAAACAGGGCGACGATTATCTGATGGTTGTGGGTGCTCAAACGCCTCAAGAGACTGGCTCAATGGCGCTATATCGCAGCCAAGACCTGATGAATTGGCAGCACAAAGGTCCAATTCAAACTCGTTACAACAACCTTGGCTATATGTGGGAATGCCCAGATTTCTTTGAAATAGACAACCAGTCGGTGATGTTGTTTTCTCCACAAGGCGTATCTAGCGAAAACCCATACGATTTTAAAAACATCTACTCGGTGGCTTATATTGTCGGCGACCGCCTAAATCTAGATTCGGTAGAACTGGAAAACCATCAAGATATCGCACAACCAGATTATGGCTTCGATTTCTATGCACCACAGACTTACTTAGATGATAAAGGTCGCCGTATTCTGATTTCTTGGATTGGTCTGCCTGAGATTGATACACCATCTAATGAGCATCAGTGGGCGGGCATGCTGTCGCTACCACGCGAGCTTCAAACCCAAGATGGCTATCTGGTGCAATCGGCTTTACCTGAATTGAAAGCGTTACAAGGCGAAGCAGTTGCGGTTGAGAGCGTTGTTGAACTGGATACAACCAGCTTCATGGTTCAGCTTGAAACGGAAACGGAAACGGACGAGTTTGAGTTAACGCTTGCTAATGCTGCGGGTGATAATATTGTGTTCAGTGCCTCGGAAACGGAGTTCATACTTGATCGCAGTAAGATGTCTCAACTCTACGCGGAAGAGTTTGGCTCGGTGAGAAAAGCTCCGAGGTTAAGCACTAAGCAAACCATCGAGGTTTATGTAGATAAGTCAGTGATCGAAATCTTTATCAATGGCGGTAAGCACACAATGACCAGCCGTTTCTTCATTGATGACTTGAGTTCATTGTCGATGACTGGTGACGTGAACACCGTTTATCACTCGATGAGCCCAATTAAAGGGTTGGACGACTAAGCTCCGTTTATCTCCATCAAGAAAGCCGCTGATCAACAGCGGCTTTTGTTTGGTCTGCGACATCACTATTGCGCTAACTCTCTGACCTTGTCCATTCCCTGTTGCCCTGCATCTCAAGTCCATTTAGAGCAAACAACCAACGCTAAGGTCGAATATTACTGAAGCTGACTGCCTGCGAGCCATCGGCTAGGTTCTCCAACTCCACCACATCCCCTTGATAGTAATACGGCTCCATTGGCATCTTGCTGTTGGCTGGTCTCGCGTAATGAAGGACTGCAGGTTTACCTTCCGCTTGTCGAGCATACAAATAACCAATTAACGCATGTTCAAATTGGTGATAGCCGTTGCCCCAATGGAAAGCCTTGGTGCGCTTAGGTTCAAGCCCTACACCACCGTACTTGTGATCAACCCACACATCATGAAACGTCGGTAGCGTGTATTGCAGAACTTCTTTCATTGAACCATCGACCAGCGATACCGTCATTGCGGCTTGGTCGAGCTCTGCCCACTCCCATGACGAAGCCCAGTTAGTGTTTGGTCTGCTTTGCCATCCAGTAATCTCTTGTCCTTTCCAAGCGCTCTGAAGTTCTTCGCCAAAGTATTGAGATACGCTGACGAATTCTTTCTGGTATTGAGCTTGATCTAAGGTGTGCTTCATCCCTTTAATGCCAAACTCTTTCCATTCAGAGTTATTCAATGTTTGGCCTGTCAGGTAAGTCATCCAATACGCCTTGATGGTGTGTCCAAAGTCATTGTGATTGGCATTGGGCATCATTGCTGCTTTGTCGTGAATAGCCCCGTAGAAGCGTTGTTCACCATCAGAGTGGTAGTGATCGACCATGGCTTGTGTGAGCCAATTCAGGTCATCAAGCCATTTTGATTTAACGGGCTCTTTCAGCAAAGGGGCGACTAACAACATGTAACCGTTAATCTGATCAAGTTGTGCGACCAGTTCACGTCGTGTGGCTTTGCCAT
Organism: Vibrio sp. RW; assembly: GCF_027587105.1. Taxonomy (NCBI): domain Bacteria; kingdom Pseudomonadati; phylum Pseudomonadota; class Gammaproteobacteria; order Vibrionales; family Vibrionaceae; genus Vibrio; species Vibrio sp. RW. The sequence goes on along the minus strand of NZ_JAPPTM010000003.1, from coordinate 73,161 downwards.
CTTCGCCGTCGGCAAGTACCCACGCTAAGCCGCTGTTGTCGCTAAGTCGATATTTATCAAAGATAAACGCTTGTTGGGCGATGAGCGCTTCTTCTACCTGTTTGTCTTGGGTGAGATAGTAGTACATCGCCAATCCAACCAGTGCATACGCTTGATCTTGAGAAGTACGTTGCTGCCAATCCTGGCCCACTTTCCCCTCTTTTGTGTAGCTAATGAAGCCGCCATTTTTCTTATCTTCTAGCTGATCAATAAGGTAGTAAGCCCCTTGCTTGGCAAGCGCTAGCGCCTGCTTGTCTCCGGTAAGATGATAAAGCACGCCATAGGCATAGGTTTGACGCGATTTCATCCGTGTGAACTCTTTGCCAAAGTGTGGCGTGATCCAGCCTCGGTCTAACTCAGGACAAACATTGGTCACATCAAGCAATGTTCCATCATCACAACGGAAAGTCGGGAAGTTACCTATCGGTTCTCCCTGCGCGCTAGGCATCATCCAATAAGGCGCTAAGCCTTCTGTCGTATGGTTGAGCCAGTCTTCTCCAGAGGGAAGGGTGACATTGGCAGATACAGCGAAACTGGTCACGCTGAGTAATGCGATGGTTGCTCGTAACATGATGTTTATCTTAATGATTTGAATTTAGTTGAATATAAACAATCAGGTCTGCACATTGTGGTTCGGTGATCACAATCGATTAAATTATTGTGTTGTAGATAAAGGACTATGTAATCCTTACTCATTGAAATATTGCAAATAAATAATAAATTATCGTTTTTCGATAATGTTTTGTTGATCATCGTTTGTTTTGATCTTAATATTCTTCTATCAAATCAATAGGAATATAAGTATGTCTAACATCCAAAAACAAAGCCGCCGTGTGCGAATGCTACTGCAGTTCTTTCTTGTACTCACTCCGATCATAGTATGTTACTTCTGGCTAACCATTCAGACTCCCTATGACTTCCTTAGTGAAATGGGCATTATTCAGTTTTCTCTCGACATAGAGCACTTCACTACCTCACCACTCACTATGACTACAAGAATCATCGCAATGTTTACAAGCTTGGCGATGTCCAGCGTCCTAATGTATGCACTAACGGTTCTGATACGTTTATTTCGCAACTATGAGCGAGGCGAAATCTTCTCTTTAGAAAACGCAATGTCTTACCAGAAGTTGGGATATAGCTTGTTCTATTGGGTTTTAGGTTCAATTATCTATGGTTCATTGATGTCAGTGATCTTATCGTTCAATAATCCACCAGGTGAACGTATCTTCGTGATTGGTTTTGTTGGTATGGACTTTTTAACACTGATATTGGGTATAATTATTTTGATCATCTCATGGGTGATGAAAGAAGGTTATATTCTGGCTGACGAACATAGCCAAACGATTTAAAGGACTTGTCATGACTATCCGCATTAATTTAGACATTGTGATGGCCAAACGAAAAATGCGATTAAAGACATTGGCAAAAGAAGTTGGCATTACTGAAGCCAACTTATCAGTATTGAAAAATAGCAAAGCTAAAGCGGTAAGGCTTTCGACACTCGACAAGCTGTGTGAAGTTCTCGAGTGCCAACCAGGTGATATTTTGGAGTTTGAACTCAATGACCATTAAGACAGTGTTTCTGTAGAATCGTTGATAGGAAACTTTTTCTATCCAAAAAGTGAATGAGTCTCGATGCCTTATCGAGACTCATATTGATTTATCTATACAGGCTTGCCCGCCTCATCCTCTTCAACCACATCGGTTTCTAAGCTCGCCTCGGCTTGCCATTTTTGTATTGATGCGCTGTTAAGCACGCGTTGTTGGTACAGTGCTGCTTTTTCAGAAAGCTCAATGCCGTAAGTTTGTACTCGGATGGCGACAGGGGCAAACATTGCATCGGCGATCGACCATTCACCGAACAACCATTCCTCTGGGTATTGCTCCATTTGTGCAGACCATATTGCATCGATGCGAGCGATGTCTTTCAGTGCGCCATCACTCAGCGTGAGCTTTCTTTTGGCTCGGCAATTCATTGGTAGCTCATTTCTGATGTTAAAAAATCCAGAGTGCATCTCTGCCGAGATTGCACGGGCGAGGGCGCGCTCTGCAACGGAAGCTGGCCATGCCGCACCATTCAAATAGGCATTGTTAACGTATTCGAGAATCGCCAGTGAATCCCACACCGCGACATCACCATCGACCAGAGTTGGAACCTTAGCCGTTGGTGTCACTTTCGCTAACGTGTCGTAAAAATCTGAGGTGAACAGCTTGAGCTTAACAATGTCTGCGTTGAGGTTGTAATGGTCGAATATGAGCCATGCGCGAAGTGACCAAGTTGAGTAGTTCTGGTTTGCGATATAAAGCTGCATAGATGCTTCCTTGCGTTTGGTGGGTATGCATTTGAGCTTAGGGGATTGTATTGCGGCGCACTAACGGATAATTTTGATGACAGACATTAATAAAAACGATGGGTGGTGATTTCAATATGGATATTGATGCTTTGCGAGGCTTTCTCGCGTTCGTGGAAACCAGCAGCTTCACTCGTGCCGCGAAACAGATTAATCGCACCCAGTCGGCATTTAGTGCGCAGATGCGTAAGTTAGAAGAAGAGCTTAACGTCACTCTTTTTCAAAAAGAGGGGCGAAATTTAGTGCTTACTGAAGCGGGCTTAGCGCTGCGTTCTCATGCGGAGCAGTTGGTCGCACTCCATAATATTGCGCTTAAACAAGTGAAGCGTTATGAAGACAAACAGCCGCTTCGGTTGGGGTGCCCTGAAGATTATAACGACACTATTTTGCCGAAAGTGATTCACCTGTTGCAGCAAGCAGAACCTACCTGTTCCATTCAAATATTTAGCCTACCAAGCATTACGCTGAGAGAGTGGTTGGATGATGGCAGGCTCGACGCCGCGATAGTCACCCGAGCGCCCGACAGCGAAGAGGGATACTGGCTTACTCATGATGTGGGCGTTTGGATAAGCCGCCCTGATTATGCGTTTGATGATTCCAAGCCGGTGCCATTAGCTCTGTTCCAAACCGATTGTAAGTACCACGCTGCGGCCGTGAATGGCTTAACCAAGCAGGGCACGCCTTATCAACTGTTGGCTTGTAGCAATACGGCTTCAGCGCAGCGGGCAATCGTAAAAGCAGGATTAGCGATTGGTGCGATGGGAAAGCTCAGTGTGACTCCAGATTTGAAAATCCTTGACGACATGCCACAGCTGCCTTCGGTGGATATTGTGCTGATCTTAGCGAGTAAGCATCATCCTGTATTAGACAAAGAAGTACTCAATCAACTTGTCGAGTTGGACTCTGAGTAATTTCCGCGCACTTCCTAAAGAATCCCCAAGTTTTTCAGTTTTCTATAAATGGTATTGCGGCTGATACCCAGTATTCTCGAAGTCTTGCTGATGTTGCCTTGGTTGGCTTGATAGGTTTGCAACAAGGTTTCTTCAACGGTGCTTCTTAAATCGTTATTCGCTGTTCCTTTGATGGCATTAGAAGTCGTCAGTTGATGTTGATTATCTTGCGCTAACAACGTGAGGTGTTGAGCAAGGTGGCTTGGAACATGTTCTAGCGTGAGCTGTGGTTCGTCACTTGCCAATAGAGCAGCGACTTTCAGTAAGTTGTCTAACTCGCGGATATTACCCGGCCAAGAATAGGCGCACAGCAAACTCATTAGGTGCGGGCAAATTGACTGCTCAGCTTCGGCGTATTTACGATGAATGTGCTCGATTAAGGCGTGCTTATCTTGTCGGTTTTGCAGACTAGGCAGAGTGAAGGCTAAGCCGTTCAGGCGGTAGTACAAATCTTGTCGAAATTCTCCAGTTGCGACTAACTGCTCTAGGTTTTTATGGGTGGCAGCGATGATCTGACAATCAACTTGGTAGCTTTGGTTCGAACCCACAGGTACCACGGATTTGTCTTGCAGGACATGCAGCAGTCGGCACTGAGCCTCTAATGGCATATCGGCAATTTCATCTAGAAACAGGATTCCCTTATCTGCTTGGCGGATCTTACCTTGGAATCCTTTGTGGCTTGCGCCAGTAAAAGCCCCCGGGGCGTAACCAAACAATTCAGATTCGATAAGATCTTTCGGTAGCGCACCGCAATTCACTGCAACTAAGGGCGAGGATTTACGCTGGCTTTGCTTGTGTAATGCTTTAACAAATTCGCCTTTTCCAACCCCCGTTTCTCCTAAGATTAGGAGGCTGATCCCTTTGTCGATTACCTTATTGGCTTGCTGCCAAGCGTGCTCTATCTGTTGTTCGCCATGGTGCAAGTCACACGATGCTGAGATAGAGCGAGTGCGTTTTTCAGTTGGTTGTTTGAGGTGCTGTTTCTCAAATACAAAGGGCGTGTCTAATGAGGTTCGATTAAAGAGAGTGTCGATGCATTCACCAACGATCGAGGTTTGATCCAGCAGTTGAGAGGCAACCTGATTATGCGCCACCACTTCTCCGGCTTCATTGGCTATCACAATCCCTTGCCAACCGCTGTGCAATAACGACTTTTCACATGCAAGATCAATACGAGTGGTGCCTTGTGGAATATGGCTCAATAACTGATTCTCAACAAGCTGAACCATGTTTTGAACTAGCAGTTGCACCGAACTATCGTGTTGCTGCTGCTCGCTAGTGATGTCTAATACGCCAACCATTTGCCCTTGATGATCAAACACCGGGCTTGCTGAACAACTGATAAACCGATGCTGGTGGATGAAGTGCTGCTCACCAATGATGGTCACGGGTTTTGCTTCCACAATCGCAGTGCCAATCGCGTTGGTGCCTTTGAGTTGTTCCTGCCAACACGCTCCAGAGCTGAGTGCAATCGAAGTCAGCTTTTCCTTAAACCGCTCTTGCCCCCAACTCGCTAGAATCACCCCTTCAATATCGGTCAGAATCAAACGACTGTCGGTGCGTGCAAACATCTGGTTAAACAGAGGTAGAGCATTACGCTCGACGATTTGAATCAAGTCTGAGGATTGATGACGTCGCTGCTTAAGAATCGATTGAGGCAGGCGAATATCTTCGGGAAGACGTCTCTGTTTTAGCCCCGCTTCTGTGCTGCGATGCCAAGAGGACGAAAGCCAATCTGAGGTGTTTGCTTGTTGAAGGTGCATGACTGTTCCATGTCGTAACAGTGAGAGTGTACCAAATTGGAACAGTTGAACACTGGAGTGTTTTCCATACGGCCGTTCAATGCCAACTCACTTTGGGTTGTAAACATTTGTTAATCATAGTTTTACATTATATTAACAACAAGGTTTGTAGTTCTGGCGTGTGATTTGCGTTGTTCTTGTTGTGAAGAAAATACGAAGTATCAGTGTTTTAAACAAAAAGCATAAACATGGGCATCTTGTCATGAGTTCTTTTCTCAAGAGAAGTCGCCACAAAAATAAGACAGCTCTCGCTCAATAACGAACAACAAATCAAAGAAGGATCTAACTATGATTTACGCACAGCCGGGTAGTGACAACGCAGTAGTGAACTTTAAAGCCCAATACGACAATTTTATTGGTGGTGAGTGGGTGAAGCCTGTCAGCGGCGAGTATTTTGATAATACGTCCCCCGTGAATGGTCAGGTGTATTGCCAAGTCGCGCGCTCAACTGAGGCAGACATTAGCTTAGCGCTCGATGCGGCGCATGCTGCTCGTGCAAGTTGGGCGGCAACCAGTGTGACAGAACGTTCGAACATCTTGCTTAAAATTGCCGACCGCATTGAAGCGAACCTCGAAGAGATCGCGGTTGCTGAAACATGGGAAAACGGCAAGCCTGTGCGTGAAACCTTAGCGGCAGACATCCCGTTAGTTGTCGATCACTTCCGTTATTTTGCGGGCTGTATTCGAGCGCAAGAAGGCAGCGCAGCCGAGCTCGATTCAAACACCGCAAGCTACCATTTCCCTGAGCCAATTGGTGTCGTAGGGCAGATCATTCCTTGGAACTTTCCAATCCTGATGGCAGCTTGGAAATTGGCACCTGCGCTAGCGGCGGGTTGTTGTGTGGTGATGAAGCCCGCCGAACAAACACCAACCTCAATTTTGGTGATGATGGAGAAGATAGCCGATCTTCTGCCTGCAGGCGTAGTGAATATCGTGAATGGTTTTGGTAGCGAAGCAGGTCAAGCGTTAGCAACCAGTGATCGTCTGGCGAAATTGGCCTTTACTGGTTCAACAGAAGTTGGACATCATATTCTGAAATGTGCGGCTGAAAGCTTGATTCCATCAACGGTTGAGCTGGGTGGTAAGTCTCCAAACATCTACTTCCCAGACATCTTTAACCATGAAGATGAATACTTAGATAAGTGTGTCGAAGGGATGCTACTTGCGTTCTTCAACCAAGGTGAAGTGTGTACTTGTCCATCACGTGTGCTGATCCATGAATCGGTCTACGACAAGTTCATCGCCAAGGTGATCGAGCGTGCTCAAACTATTAAACAAGGTAACCCGTTAGATACTGATACGCAGGTTGGCGCACAAGCTTCTAAAGAGCAGTTCGATAAGATTCTGAGCTACCTAGAGATTGGCCGCCAAGAAGGCGCGAAAGTGCTAACCGGTGGTGAAATTGCGCAGCAACCGGATGATCTTGGTAATGGTTATTACATTCAACCAACCATGCTCGAAGGCAATAACAAGATGCGTGTCTTCCAAGAAGAGATCTTTGGTCCTGTTATCGCGGTAACGACATTTAAAGATGAAGCAGAAGCGTTAGAGATTGCCAACGATACCGAATATGGCTTGGGTGCAGGTGTTTGGACGCGTGATGCAAACCTCGCGTATCGCATGGGGCGCAACATTGAAGCGGGTCGTATTTGGGTGAACTGTTACCACGCTTACCCAGCACACGCGGCGTTTGGTGGTTACAAGAAATCGGGCATCGGTCGTGAGACACACAAGATGATGCTTGATCACTACCAAAACACCAAGAACCTCTTGATTAGCTACGATACTAATCCGTTGGGCTTCTTCTAATACAGGTTCGTTCTAAAAGTATGAGAATGAATCATGGATACAAAGAATAACTAACAACGCAGTCGGCTTGATCAAGAAAAATAAAAAGTGAAAGTAAAACCAAAACACCCAATTCATTAGAGTTGGGCGTTTTTATGTTTGAAGTATTCTAGCTTTTCGAAAAGAAGATCTCGGGCTTATGAGTTGGGCCGTAGTTGCCTTCTAGCTGGGTAAGCTCTAATCCTTGTTTGCCAATCAATGAACCGACCATTTGGCGGTTGAACGGGTAGTTTTCAGCGTTGTTGATGAACTCTTCTACATCGACCCATTTTGCTTCTGCAATTTCATCGGTATCTTGAATCGCAATCTCTTGGGTTTGAGCAGTAAGGTGACAAACAAAGTAGAGGTTCGATTTACCGAACTGATATGGATGTCTTGTCGCCATGCCAACCACAGACACGAACGTGGCTTCGATGCCTGTCTCTTCTAGTGTTTCTCGAACCACAGACTCTTCAATACCCTCGCCAAGTTCAATGTGGCCGCCCGGTAATTTGTAGCCTGTCATGCCGTGCTCTTTGATCATCAGCACTTGGTTGTGTTCATTGGTGATCAACGCGCCTGCACCCAAGGTATGGGTTGGGATGAAAGGCACAAACTCCACAATCTCGGATTTATGGATCAGCGTGATTTCGTCTTCCAAGCAGTTGTGGAACACAAAGCCAAGTTCGGTCGCTACCGGAATGAGGTGTGAGAGCGAAATAGGTAGACTAATCCAAATAATGCCCTTGTTATTCTGTTTAGAAAATTGGGTTATCTCGCTAAGTTCGGCGTTGAATGAATCAGCATCTTGAGGCGCTGTCTCTGGGTCAATGATGATGCCGTTAAATTTGTCGAGCGTAAATTCCACGGGTGATCCTTTATTATTTTTGATTTATACCAATCACAGTAAGTAAGTGATCAAAAATAGCGCAGAAAAAAGGCTTGAGAACAAGGCAGAATTTTTCGATAAGTAGTTATTCTACAATCAAAAATTATAACGCAGTTATCGAGCGTTTTAGCAAGCTAGGGTGACCAGTTATTTACTACGATTGGTATTATAGGGAGTCGAGCATAGGTGGAGCTTATAACATCTGTAGAGCTTATGACACCTGCATGGCTTGTGAGACCTGCTTTGGGGAGGCTAGAAACAAAAACTGCGCTTGGAAGCCAAAGCGCAGTCTGAAGATAAATCTTATCTAAGGTTTACTCTAACGAATATAGTTTGCATCAACACTTACGTACCAGTGCTGAAGCTTGCCGTCAGATTTTTTGATCCACAAATCGTTGGTGTAGCTCTCGATCTTACCGTTAACCGTTAAATTGAACGTGTTCTCGTCGAATTCGCCAAGCTTCACGAACTGGTCTGTGGTAATCAGAAATGGGTCCATGTCGTCCACGCCAACCACATCTGAAATCACATAGTAGTGGTAAGTGAGCGGCTTGCTCGCATCATTTGGGTTGCTGCGATATGCCACAAGCTTGAATGGTTTCGTCAATGGAACATCAAGCGTTTGCTTGTCCATGGTCGCTGGAATCGGGATAAACAGCCAAGCGGTAAACAGACCGCTCAGTAAAACCATCAGGAAGAAAAAAGTCTTAATTGCTTTCATAGCAACCTTCAAAATAGGTGATGTTGAAGACGTTATGGTAACAGGTTTGATTTGCTGATTGTAAGAGTATGAATAAGTGAAGGCGATACCAGTCTGTTAGGAAGTTTGAACGGATTGACTCACTGTTCATAACTTTTTGTTTTAAATCTTGGTTCACTACTCTCTGCTAACACCCCTAGGTTTGGATTGATGAGTGTAAGTAAATAACAGGAACAAAAACCACACCTTACGGTTGCAAGGTGTGGGCTAAATAACGGTGATTACTTGTTTAGGTAAGCGGCATGGAATTCAATATGCTCATCAATAAAGCTAGAGATGAAGTAGTAGCTGTGGTCGTATCCTGGCTGCATACGTAGCTCTAAATCGGCATTGGTTACCTTAGCTGCTTCGACCAATTGCTCAGGCTTTAGCTGCTCAATTAAGAAGTTGTCTGCTTCGCCTTGGTCTACCAACATTGGCAGTTTAGTGCCTTTGGTTTTTAGAAGCTCAGAGGCGTCGTACTGTTTCCACTCTTCAATATCTAAGCCTAGATATTGGTTGAATGCTTTTTGTCCCCAAGGGCATTGCATTGGGTTGGTGATTGGGCTGAATGCCGAGATAGAACGGTATTTATCTTCATTTTTAATGCCAATCGTTAAGGCACCGTGTCCACCCATGCTGTGACCAGAAATTGATTTTACAGATGTCACAGGGAAGAAAGACTCAATCAGCGCTGGGAGCTCTGTTACCACGTAATCGTACATGTGGTAATGGCTGTCCCATGGTGCTTGAGTGGCATTTACGTAGAAGCCTGCGCCTTGGCCTAAATCGTAGCTTGCGTTGTCGGCAACGCCTTCGCCGCGCGGACTAGTATCGGGCGCGACAATAGCAATACCTTGCTCAGCCGCAGCTTTGAAAGCACCGGCTTTTTGCATGAAGTTTTCATCGGTACAGGTTAAGCCTGATAACCAATACAAAACAGGAACTGGGTTTTCTTTGCTTGCGTTGGGTGGCAAGAAAATCGCAAAACGCATGTTGCAGTCAAGCGTTGCAGAAAAGTGGGTGTATTGTTTGTGCCAACCACCAGCAACCTTTGCTTGGCTAATGTTTTCGATTGTCATCTATTGTGCTCCGTTAGGTTGATGGTTTGGGAGTAAATTTGTCTATATCACTTAAAGTTTCACCACCCACCGGGCAGGAGGTGGTGAAGACAGTTTCGCTCTGATGTTTAAGTCAGAACTGTAGTCTCGACACCTAAGTGCCAAGACTATGGGGTATTATCTATCCATGTGTAGAACAGTACGGATAGATTCACCTTTGTGCATTAGGTCGAATGCGTCGTTTACTTCATCAAGGCTCATTGTGTGAGTAATGAACTCTTGAAGCCCGAACTCACCCGCCATGTAACGATTTACGATTTCTGGAAGCTCAGAGCGGCCTTTAACACCACCGAAAGCAGAACCACGCCATACACGACCCGTTACTAATTGGAATGGACGAGTTGCGATCTCTTGGCCTGCACCGGCAACGCCAATGATGACTGATTCGCCCCAACCTTTGTGACAACATTCAAGTGCGGAGCGCATAACATCTACGTTACCGATACACTCGAAAGAGTACTCAACACCACCGTCTGTCATCTCAACGATAACGTCTTGGATTGGTTTGTCGAAGTTCATTGGGTTGATGCAGTCTGTCGCGCCAAGCTGTTTTGCTAGCTCGAATTTGCTCTCGTTGATATCAACACCGATGATGCGGTCAGCACCAGCCATGCGAGCACCAATGATTGCAGAAAGACCGATACCACCTAGGCCGAATACAGCAACGTTGTCGCCTTTTTCAACTTTAGCTGTGTTCAGTACCGCGCCCATACCTGTAGTCACACCACAACCTAGAAGACAAACTTCTTCAAGTGGTGCTTCTTTGCTTACTTTCGCTAGTGAGATTTCTGGAAGTACCGTGTACTCAGAGAAAGTAGAACAGCCCATGTAATGGAAAATTGTTTCGCCATTGATAGAGAAGCGGCTTGTACCGTCTGGCATTAGGCCTTTACCTTGCGTTTCACGAACGGCTTGGCATAGGTTAGTTTTACCAGATTTACAGAACTTACATTCGCCACATTCAGCGGTGTAAAGTGGGATAACGTGGTCGCCAATCTCAACACTGGTCACGCCTTCGCCGATCATTTCAACGATACCGCCACCTTCGTGACCAAGAATTGAAGGGAAGATACCTTCTGGATCGTCACCTGATAATGTGAATGCGTCAGTGTGACAAACACCAGTAGCAACGATGCGAACTAGAACCTCACCAGCTTTAGGAAGTTGTACATCAACTTCTTCCATTTTTAGTGGCTCGCCAGCTGCCCATGCAACCATTGCTTTTGATTTTATATGAGTTTGACCAGGTTTAATGTCGATTGTCATTGGATGCTTCCTATATATGTCAGTACTGCGGATAACCGTGCCATTAGCTTCAATCCGTTAAGCGTAGTTGAGCCTAATTGTTTCCGCTCTCTCGTTTTGCTGGATCTAGTATAGATGTGACTCTAGGTTTTGATAATCCCTATAAATTGAAAATGATTATTACACATTTGTAATAAACATTCGGAAAGGAAGAGCTTGAACTAAGTCTGTTAACCATGGTTAGCGGCCCTTTTTATTGGTTGAAAGAATGCGTATTTAAGGACCTATTTGTTGGGGAGTTAATAGTTAAGATCTTTTAGGGTACGTCATAATAATTACTTACTGAAAACCACATGAATTAGACATAAAATTACAATATTCTGAATGCCGTATTTTATTGTTGTGGACTTAAACATGCTTTTATCTCTCCCACCACCAGTGATGCTTTCTCTCGCCATCGTGCTTGAAGTTGTCGCGACTTCTTTATTACCTAAAACGCAGCAATTTACTTCTTTACCTGTCACTGCTGCGGTATTGGTTGGCTACGTCTGTGCGTTCTACCTACTGTCTCTAACAGTGCAGACTATGTCTTTGGGTGTGGCGTATGCGATTTGGTGTGGAGCAGGGATAGTGCTGGTCGCAGCACTGTCTTGGTTAGTCTACGGGCAAAAACTCGATATCTTCGCGATCATCGGTATCACTTTGATTTTGGCTGGTGTGGTGATTATTAACTTGTTTTCGAGCTCGGTGAGTCATTGAGTGTTTCATATTCGTTTGTTGGTAGACAAAAGTAACTGGTTAGTTTTCAGGGATATGGATTCCGTTATATGATAGTGGTGACATAAAAATAATGGAGCAAGCTGAATGAAATCTCTGAGTGAAATACTTGTGACAATGCCTAGGCGAGCGGAGCGCAAGCCAGATGATTACTTGGTGAAGTCATTTGTTCATGTTGGTTCTGTATTTTCGCTATTTTCTTGTGCTGAAAACCAAATAATTTATGGACGGCGAGGCACAGGTAAAACACATCTCCTTAGGTATCTAAAGAACGGCACTCAAAACCAAGGAGTTCTTACCGTTAGTCTCGATATGAGAACGATGGGATCTACAGGTGGGATGTATTCAGATACAAACTTAACCCTCAGCGAAAGAGCTTCTCGATTATTGTCAGATACTCTTTGTGAAGTTAGAGAGCAGATTCTAGATGAAAGTTATAATAACGATGAGTGTGATCTTTCGATCTTAGTTCCTTTGTTAGATAGCTTCGTTGAAGAAGCTACCAATATGACAGTCGAGGGGCAGTTTGAGGTTGAGACCAACTCAAGCAGTTCAGTTTCGCAAGACTCTACTAACAGCCTGAATGGGATGCTATCAACAACGCCAAAACTTGGTATTTCTATTTCAGATCGTAAACAGGAAAATTGTTCCGATTCATCCACAATGCGAGAAAGTGGTAAAAGAGCCCTTCGGATTCATTTTGGGGCTCTATCGAGAATATTGACTCGAATTGTTAAGCAATTACCTGAGCAAAGCTTTTATTTATTGATAGATGAGTGGAGTGAGATTCCACTAGACCTTCAGCCATACGTAGCCGATATGCTTAGGCGAATAGTTTTTTCTATTCCATCAATAACGGTAAAAATTGCAGCCATCGAGCATCGTTCGAATTTCCGCACATGTAATGACAGCGGGGAGTTTATTGGTTTAGAAGTTGCTTCAGACGCTTCTACTTCAATCAATTTAGACCAATTCATGGTCTTTGATAGTGATAGTGAAAAATCGGTACAATTTTTTAAGAACCTTATTTATAAGCATGTACAAGCATCTGATAAATGTGGCGTAGTTCCAGATAATGTCGAGTCATTTATCTCTCAGGTGTTTACGAATAAGCCCGCTCTAGAAGAATTTACTAGAGCAAGTGAAGGCGTCCCTAGAGATGCAATTCATATTATATCTCAAGCATCATTGTATGCTGACGGGAGAAAGATTGGAGTTACAGGAATTCGCAACGCTGCTAGGCACTGGTATACGACCTCAAAAAGCAAGGACATAAATTCGCGTAAAGAAGCCGTTAAGCTACTTGAATGGATTGTTAGTGCCGTTATTGCTGATAAAAAAACTAGAGCGTTTTTAGTGCAAAGTGATACGAATGATTCGCTAATTGATTTCTTGTTTGACGCTAGGGTGATTCACTTGATTAAGCAAGGTGTTTCTGTAAGCTCAATACAGAGTCAGAAGTTTAATCTGTATTCCTTAGATTATGGTTGTTATGCGCACCTAATAAATACGAAAGATGAACCTCAAGGACTTCTCTGTGATGATTCTAGTTACATAACTGTTCCGCTAATCGATAATATGTATAACAGAAGCTCTATTCTTGATTTAGATAGATATTATCAGACGGGGTTGCTACCGTTCTTTGAGAACACTTCGGAGATAAATTTGCCCAAACAATTTTATTCAAATCCAATCAAAGAGTTAGATTTTGATGATGAGATTCTTGATGAACTTCCTAAGTACTTGGAAGCGAGAAAAATCAAAGGGACTCTTTATTTACCAATGGTGTTCGCGGGTCTGGTAGTTCGTGCGAAGCAGGGATATAGCTCAAGTAGCGGCAGCGAAATAACGAAAGCAATTAATACATACATAATTACAGATTCGAAGAACATAAAAGCTCCTAATAATATATCTCGAGCTTTGAGACAGGAGCCTATGGTCAGTGAAGGTTGGTTAGATATAGCACATCAGAGAGGTATTCCCTTGTTTAGCTTGTCTTCGGATTGGAGAGCTTACTGGACTGAGTACTTTCAGTGCTCTCCTCCTAAACTTTAACTAAATTACATAAAGTGTAAGTTAAAGCCTACCCACAAAAGAGACTTCAAAAGTCTCTTTTTTGTGTGAGCATCTTTAACCAACCCCCTCACATCCCAACACCGCCAAAAATGCCTCCAAATACTGTTCGATAGTCAGATCCGCAGAAACAGGTGGTAGTTCTACGGTAATACACGGTAGGTTTCTTTCTTGGCACCAGGTACCGAACGAGCCTGGGGTTTCGTAATCGACGTCTTCGACGAGCGGTAGGTTGAACTGTTTGCCTAGCCAAGTGGCGAGTTCCGATCGGGTTGGGTCGTCGACCATAGCGAGTGGTTCGTGGAAAGAAATGACAAATTTAGGTTGGCGCTGCTCAATGAGGTTGATCAGTGACTGCACTTCAGGTTCAAGCTGGTCGGCTTGTCCCGTTTTCACTTTTACATCTCTGACTGGTGTGTGTGAACTCCAGCGATAAACGGTGCCGTCTTCTGTCCAGTTTTGGGTCGGAAAGGCTCGGTTTAGGTCGACTTGGCTGGCGTTAGCGCGAGTGCCTAGTTGATTGCCGTCTGGGTTCATCGACAGAATCACATCGTGTTGCAAGTTGACGGCTGGCAAGCTTCTTAACGCGCATGACAAGCCTGAGATAGAAGCCGTCTCATCGCCGTGTGTGCCCGCTAAAATCAGCCCGCGAGACTCGCTTTCTACTTGCGCAGGGAAATAGAGCAAGGGTGCGCCTAAGACCGATTTTCCATATGACAGCGGCTTTATTGAAAATGCAGCTCTTTCCGTTCTTGGAATTAAACTCACCTTTATCTCCTGATTGATCAAGTACTATCAAGTATTCACTATTGGCTATATTAATCATTATCTAAGCCCCACTAGATGAACTCCTTTAAATAAACCATAGCGTCAAAACTCGTCAACCGTCGCATTGTTAATTTTATTACTTGCTTCAAAGATAGGCTAGGAGAGCAAACAAACATGGATTTTAAAAAACATTCAACGGCTTTACTCATTTCATCTTTATTGACCCCTTTTATATCAGTAACTGCCGTTGCTGAAACATTGCCTGCTGGAACTTCTCTGGCGAAAGAGCAGCATTTGGTGCGTGCCAACGATGCAGAAGCGGCGACACTCGACCCAGCGAAAGCAGAAGGCTTGCCGGAGATGCACATTCTACGCGACCTATTTGAAGGTTTGGTGATTCAAGATCGTGATGGCAACATTACCCCAGGCGTTGCACAGTCTTGGGAAACCGAAGATAACCAGACGTTTGTATTCCACCTGCGTAAAGACGCGCAATGGTCGAATGGCGATCCGGTGACAGCCGATGATTTCGTGTATGCGATAAGACGTGCGGTCGACCCGAAACTCGCATCACCGAATGTGTGGTATCTCAAGCTCACCCAAATCAACAACATTGCAGACGTAGCCGAAGGCCAGAAGCCTGTTGAAGAGTTAGGTATCTCTGCCGTTGACAAGCACACGGTTAAGTTCGAACTCGATAGTAAAGTGCCTTACTTTGTGGCGATGACAGGCCACACCTCAATGATGCCAGTGCACAAGGCAACGCTAGAGAGCAGCGACAAGCCATGGAACGATCCTAAGCAGTTTGTGGGGAATGGAGCATTTGTTTTAGACGAGTGGGTGGTGAATGAGCGTATTGAGCTAAAGAAGAACCCGAAATATTGGAACAGTGCAAATACGCACTTAACTGAAGTCACCTACATTCCGTTTGAGAATCAGAATGCCTCGATCAACCGTTATGCGGTGGGCGAGGTTGATATCACGTCTGATGTGCCGACACACATGGCTCAACAACTTAAAACCAAATACCAAGATGCGTTTACCGCGGTGCCTTTGCTGTGCACTTATTACTATGCGTTCAATACTACACGAGCTCCGTTTGATGATGCGCGAGTGCGTAAAGCCGTGTCGTATTCTATGATGCGTGACGTTATCACCAATGGTGTTACTCAGGTGGGCAACTTACCGGCTTATACCTTTGCTCATGAGTACACGGCTGGTTTTGATGCGACACAACCTGAATACAGCACATGGACTCAGAAGGAACGAGATCAAAAAGCAAAAGAGCTACTGAAAGAAGCGGGCTATGATGCATCTAACCCTCTGGATTTCAAATTGCTCTATAACACCAGTGAATCGAACAAGTCGATTGCGGTGGCTATCGCTTCCATGCTGAAAGGCAATTTAGGCGCACAAGTTGAGTTGGAAAACCAAGAGTGGAAGTCTTACCTAGTATCCCGTCGTCAAGGTGATTTTGATGTGATGCGCGCCTCTTGGTGTGGCGACTATAATGAAGCGTCGACTTTCTTGAGCCTATTGCGCTCGGACTCTTCTGGGAACTTTGCTCGTTACAACAACGACAAGTACGACTCTGCAATGGACAACGCATTAGCCGCAACCAATGAGCAAGATCGCCAAGGTTTCTATGACCAAGCGGAGCAGTTACTAGCAGAAGATATGCCTATCGCGCCAATTTATTACTACATGCAGGCTCGCCTAGTGCGACCAAGTGTCGGTGGTTTTGCGAAGAACAATGTAGAAGGGCGAATCTATTCTAAGGATCTTTACATCAAAGAGTAATTAGCATGACTAGGGCGTGTTGACCTTTCGTGGTTAAATTTTGTTCGAGATAAAAGCGTTTTAATCGCGGCGAGGGGGAAGTAGCCTAGTCATTCTAAGCAAATCTCCCTCAACAAAGAGTAAAACGCTTTTAGCCGAACCCTTCGGGCAGCGTTTGCTGGTCATTTCTACTACGTTATCGGCTTCTCATGTAGGCTAGCTACACATCGACGCCTCTGCCTTGTATAAATACCCAGTAACTCGCCGCAAAAATCAGCTCGAAAGATCAACACGCCCTAGAGCATTAGTTTAATGAGCGCTTTATTACAAGATTAAATAGCGACACATTTTCTTTAGATGGAGATGGCTGACTCTTTGCAAAGTATTATGACAGTTCGTTGGTAAACTGGACCTGCGGTTGGTGAATGAACACAGAATCAATGAGCTAAAAAGGCGGAGGAGCAGATGAAAGAAGCAGGCTTGCTACTCAATTTTATCGAATCAAATTGGCTAGATGCGATCAAATGGATGGAAGCTGTGATTTTCATTATAATTTGTTATGATTAATCGCTGAATTTAAGGCTTGGATGTGTGCATTTATGCGAATCAGGCCTGATTACCTAAAATCAAATGAGAGTAGGAAGATAGTAAATTATACCATGCTCAGTAAAGTTAAAATGGTATGAAATTCTATCATATTTAAGGAAAAATATGGCCCCTTTCCCGTTAGACATAAAAACTCTAAGTATCGTTTTTATTGTTTTCTCACTAACTTTTAGTATCGGCTTGTTACTATTTCAGTCAGCGCAAAAGAAAGTACTCGGTCTTTCCCTCTTTTCATTATCCATATTTGTGATTGGGCTTGGTACAACGATGTTGAATCTGAGAGGCGTTATTCCTGATTTCATCAGCATTATTATTGCCAACGTCACGATTTCCTATGGCTTTCATTTGGTATTGCATAGCCTGACTATCTTTCGTAACCACTCACTTGAAGTTGTCCGTTACAGTCGCATAGCTTTAGTCATGATTTTAGTGAGTTTTGTTTACTTTACTTATTACGAACCTTCCATCAAAAGTCGTATCATTGCCATTAGTCTTTACTTGGCTTTTGTAACCGCAAGTTCGGCCACCGTAATACTTAATGGAAAAAAGAAAGACCTCACTTTAGCTGTGAATATGATGGCTTTAACCTTTATTATTTATAGTCTCTTCATGTTCTTCCGAGCGACAAAGTCATACTTCTCATTGAAAGAGACCGATGGTGTTATCAGTGGCAATTACTTGAATGAATTCTCGTATATTTTTAGCATTATTTTAATTGTCTCCATGTCCTTTTCAATGCTTTGGCTAATTAATGCTAGGCTCGTACATTCACTTCAATGTCTTTCACAACAAGACCCTCTTACGACATTACAGAATCGTCGTGCTCTAGACAGAGCGGTACAAAGGCACCATACACAAGTTAATCACCAGCCGGTGAGTATCGTATTATTAGACATTGATAACTTTAAACAGGTGAACGATCAATTTGGGCATATTGTTGGTGACGACGCCATAAAAGCCTTAGCCAAAACCGTGTTGAATATAGTCGATTTACCCAATACGGTTTTTAGACTTGGAGGAGATGAAATTCTTATTTGGTTACCGGACTCGAATCTTGAACAAGCTGCAGCTCTTTCAGAACAATTACGCTCTGCCATTGGACAGATTAGACTTGAAGAGCATCCATCGCTGCAAGTTACATCAAGTTTCGGTATCAGTTCACTATCAGAAAATGAAAAGTGGAAAGATTGTGTCGATCGGGCAGATAAAGCTCTTTATCAAGCAAAGCTCAAAGGAAGAAATACGATTGTGATTGAAGAATCATGTGAAAATTACTCGATATCAACAAAAGCGGTAAGTAACTCCTAGTTTAACTTAAGAGCTGGTATTCAGTGAGAGTCTAATATTCACACAAGTCGTTCTTAACATGTTTAACCCTGAAAGATTTTGTCGCGTAGAGCGATGATGTAAATTGACAAACTAAGGTTAAAATAAAAGCGCGAACGGTAGATTGCGATTTACGTTATGAGCAGTTTTTAACACATAAATCATGACACATTAGATGGAGAGACAGCAGTTAACGATGAGTAAGGTTAAACAACAGCCGGTATATATAGCCCTCAGTTACTTAATAATTTCATTTTTATGGGTTTTATTCTCTGATCTCGCGGTTGAGTCATTATCAAGTGACTTACAAGAACATGCCTTAGCACAGACAATCAAAGGTCTGATCTTTATCATTTTAACCTCTACCTTATTATGGATAATGGTTCGGAAAAATAATCGAGATTTAGAGAGCGCTAACGACCTTGATAGTGTAACCGGGCTTCACAGCCCATCAGTTTTTTATCGATACTTAAACAAAAGACTGAACAAATCTCAAGCTAGTGGCCAGTATGTCCTTTTTTTACTTGATATTGATAACTTCAAATCTGTCGCTGATCAGATTGGGTTCGAAAGTACTCATTCATTTTTAAAAGACATCGCACGATCCATTGAACTTCCAGTAGAGCATCAACCTCTTTCATCACGGGTACACTCCGATGGTTTTGCGTGTTTAGTCAAACTTAATGATAAAGAAGCTATTGAATCCTACATTTCTCTCGTACATCGTAGATTTAACCAGTGTGCTTATCGTTATAATACCAACGCCACTTGTTGTATTGGCGCCGCGCTATTTCCGTCGGATGGTAATAATGCGAAGCAGCTCATGGCATCTGCGACCCATGCTTTAACTGAAGCAAAGAAAAGTAAAAATACGATTGAATTTCATGACCCCAAACTCACTGAAATTGAACGTCAGCGTCAAGAAATGGTGCAAGAGTTACGTAAAGCGATTGATGATAAAGCGATTGATATTGTGTTTCAGCCAAAATACGACATTGGAAGTAACTCCGTCGCTGGCGTTGAAGTGTTATCTCGTTGGACGCATGAACGCTATGGTGTCGTTTCACCTGATATCTTTGTCGCGTTAGCCGAAGAGAATCATTTTTGTCGTGATTTGACCACGTTAGTTCTAGAAAAAACTGCGTCACAACTGAGAGCCTGTAGCTTGCTAGGGAGTGTGCTTAATAGTGTTTCGGTTAATATTTCAGCGATAGAGTTAAATAGCGTGGATGACATGGACTATCTGGATAATTATCTACGCACGGATCCCGAGTTCGCTCGCTTACTTTGTCTTGAAATCACTGAGACCGCTATTTTGAAAGATGTGGATCAGTGTGCAATCGCTGTTCAAAAATTAAAAAAACATGGGGTCTCTTTTTCGATAGATGACTTTGGTGTTGGTTACACTTCTTTTGGTATATTTAGCAAGTTGGATGTTGATGAGATTAAAGTCGACCGCAGTTACATCAATGGATTAGAAGATGATTATCGCTCTAGAGCTATAACGTCTGGGATCATTGACATCGCTCGAGGTTTTGGCATTCAAGTGGTGGCTGAAGGGGTTGAAAATGCCCAACAACTGTCAATTTTAAAAACGTTAAATTGCGAACAAGCCCAAGGTTATTATCTTGGCTATCCGATGCCATCCAAACAGTTAAAAGAAAGCCTCACCTCTGAAATAGAACCGTGTTTAACAACATAACCGATTACTTTTTTATCTAGGCGACAGGGGGAAATATGACTTGTATCGAGAAGGATGCTGTTGGTCTAACTAAGAATAAAAAATCCCCATTCGTCTAGTCAACGAATTGGGATTTTTCTTAGTAGGGGGTAGTTACTTTATCAATAGAGAGCAATCACTAACTTATTGATTCTTCGAGTTAGCCTTCCGTTGCCGTTGGCTTTACGTTTTAAATAGTCACCATGTCTGCGGCTTTCTTCATTGCTTCCTTAGTAGAGCATTCAATTACGTTTGCATTGGCAAAGCGGTGTGCGTCTTTTACTTGAATATCGTGAGCCAAGATAACCAGCTTCGCGTTTGCTACATCTAGGTCGGTGATGCGGTTCTGAATGCCGTTTTGACCTTGTGTCTCTACCTTAATCTTAAGGCCTGCTGCCGCACCTGCTTTCTCTAGTGCTTTCGCTGCCATAAAGGTGTGTGCAACACCAGAAGGGCAACAAGTTACGGCGACGATGTCGTACTCGCCTTCGCCTGCTATAGGTGCTGTTTGAGTTTGAACTGGCGCCGCTTCAACCATGTCTTCTTCTGTTTCAACTGCCACTGGTTTCCAGAAGCCAACGATAACCGCAGTGGTTAGTGAGCCAAGTGCGATACCGACCACGTACATTGGAATGTTGCTTGATACTGGCGCAGTGATTAGGCCGCCCCACGGTGCGTGCAGTAGAACATCTGTCATGAAGCCAAACACACAACCCACGATACCACCGGCAACGATTGAAGGAAGTACGCGCATTGGGTCGTTCGCTGCGAACGGGATAGCACCTTCAGAGATACCGATAGAACCCATGATTGCCGCCGCTTTACCTGCTTCTTGCTCTTGTTTAGAGAACTTGTTTTTGAATAGGAACGTCGCCAGTGCCATGCCTAGAGGTGGTGTACAAATCGCGATGCCTACGCCACCCATAAGCCACGGTTGTGTGTCT
Source organism: Vibrio sp. RW (assembly GCF_027587105.1). NCBI lineage: Bacteria > Pseudomonadati > Pseudomonadota > Gammaproteobacteria > Vibrionales > Vibrionaceae > Vibrio > Vibrio sp. RW. Next base: position 52,202 of record NZ_JAPPTM010000003.1, on the reverse strand, counting down.
ACTTGAGTTTGAGCAAATAGGGTTGCCACTTTGTTGATTGGACCGCCCATATCAAACGCCGTCATACCACCAAGGATTGTGCCCAGAACCATCTTAGACGCACCAGCCATTGAAGCTAGGAGCTCGTTCATTGAAGACATGAACAGTTTGATTGGCTCACCGATGCCCCACAGTACGATACTTGCAGAGATTAATGTGCCTAGCAGCGGGTAGATGAAGTAAGCACCCAGCGCGGTCATGTTGGTAGACAGCGGGATCTTCTTAAGTTGAAGCACCACACCACCGGCGATGAAGCCAGCCACGATACAGCCAAGGAAACCGCCGCCCATATCAGCCATGATGCCAGAAGAGATCATCGCTGGCGCTAGTGCTGGTTTATCTGCAATTGAGTAACCAATAAAGCCGCCAAGAATGATTGGGAAAAGAACAAGACCCTTGATACCGATGTTAGAGATGTCTGCCAGCAAGCCGTCTGCTGGAACCGCACCTTTACCCGATGCCATTACCGCTAAAGCCAACAGAACACCACCGGCTACGATAAAAGGCAGCATGTGTGATGTACCGAAAAGCAGGTGACCTTTCATGGTACTAAGGATTTTTTTATAGTCGCTACTACTATTATTAGAATTGCTACTGGTATTCGTAGCTTGATTTGCTAGGGGGCTCATAATTGTCTACGCCTTATGAATTAATTAAAATATTAAGGATTTGATGTTCATCTTTTGCGTTATGGATATCTTGAATAAATTCATCACTGAATTTTCCAAATAGTTCTTGTAGTACATAAATATGATGGTCAGCACCGTTATCTGGTGAGGCAATCATAAAAAATACGGTCGGGTTAATGCCGTCTTCATCGCCATACTCAATGCCTTCTCGCTTTACACCAACAGCAATCGCTGGCTCAGTTACTGCCTTGCTTTTTGAGTGTGGGTAAGCGATGCCGTCCATTGAAGTGATGCTTTGAGATTCACGAATTTCAATGTCGGCCAAGAAGGCTTCTTTATTACTGATTCGGTTGTTCTCAAATAACATGCCTGCCAATTCTTCAAACAGTTCTTTTTTATTATTCGCTTGAAGGTTGTTATTAATTAAGTTGACGTTAGTTAGCTGTGTGATCATTTATTAACTCATTCACTATTGAAGTTCTTGAATTAAAATTAATGGATTAACCCGATTCGAGAAATAGCAAATAAAAACCCTTCACTGTACATTTGTATCCAGCAAAATTAAGTGTGATTTGCATCATTCATCCAGTGTGAGTTGGGTCATATTTGATGACGTATTTTTTATGTTTTTGATACGTAGACTGGCCTCTTCAGAAACGAAAATGCCCTGCAAAAGCAGGGCATAGATAGTGTGTGATTAGTGGTGATGGAGCTAGCTGTAAGCGCGCGCCACACGTCCAACGCAATCCAGTTTGTAACTCTCAGCATAAGCCGGAATGAATACCGATTGGCCTTTCTCAATTACGCAGGTTTCACCACATTGATGAGTGAGCACCATGGATTCGTCGAGTGGCAACAGGATCTCGGCGCCTTCGGTAGTGATCTGTCGTTGCTGTGAGTTTTGCACGATAGAGAACTTAAAATCCTCGACCGGAATTTTGTATTCCATCACATCACCTTGCTCAATCGGGCTGAGCAGTAATCTGTCCGCAGGCTTTTCATTAAATCGAGTACAAGAAACCAGTTCGTTCACGTCCATGTACTTAGGCGTTAAGCCGGCACGCAGCACATTGTCTGAGTTCGCCATGATCTCTAAGCCTGTACCCTTGATGTAAGCGTGGGGTGTTTCGGCATCCAAATACATGGCTTGCCCCGGCTTTAGGGTAATCACGTTCAATAGTAGCGGAGCGAACAAGCCGACATCACCTGGATATTGATCTTCCAGTTCTGAAATCAATTGGAATACACGTTTATCAGAAAGCTTGGCCTTCATGAGCAACATCGTAAGCGTCATGCCTTTTTGTTCACCTTCCAAAGACAGTAAGCTCGCAAAAAAGCAGGCTAAGCCATTGGGTGTTTGATCGCCCGCGAGATCGTTTACCATCGAATGTAACTCAGGAATGTCGAGGTAATGAAAATGCTCAAGGATCTCACTGATCGACCTAAAGCCATTCATCGCCGTGTAGTCGGTTAGGGCATATACCAGCTCTGGCTTGTGGTTGGGATCCTTGTAGTTACGGTTGCCCGCTGTCATCGGAATGCCTTGCTGCTCTTCTAGTGCATAGCCAGATTCCGCTTGCTGCTTGTTCGGGTGAACTTGAACAGAGAGTGCTTTCTCCGCCGCTAACACTTTAAATAGGTACGGCAGCTCACCAAAACGACTCGCCACTTTCTCGCTTAGAAACAGGTTTAGGTTCTTAGAGATCAAGCTCGCTAATGTGGTCTGTTGCCCGTTGTCGTTCACCATTGAGCAACCATTCGGGTGAGCGCCCATCCATATCTCGGCTTGTGGCTCACCTGACTGGTTATCAATACCAAACAGTTGGCTAAACGAAGAAGGGCTACCCCATGCGTAGTTTTGAATCACGTTAGTCATAGGGTAGAAAAAGCGTTGTACGAACGAATCGTTCGCTAAAGAAAAATCAGACATCGAAATCACCATGAAGGGAAACATGGCTTGAGCTCTATTCGTTCCTAAAAAACTATTAGCTACTAAAAACAGTAGGGTCGAAGGGCTCAAGCCATTGGAGTTGAAATGGCTTAAGCCGCTGCTGCTGTTAGCTTGGCTTTGCGTAGATTTTTAAGCGCGATACAAGTAACCGCAGTCACGCCCGCACCTGATGCCATGCACAGAAGTGCCAGCATTGGGTAGTTCATTGCGCCGAGTAGAGCCACAACTGGCCCACCGTGAGCAACGCTATTGGTAATACCAAATGAGAACGCCATTACCGCAGCAGTCATTGAGCCAAGTACGTTGGCAGGGATAACCGACATCGGATCTTGCGCCGCGAAAGGAATCGCACCTTCAGATATACCCACCAAACCCATCGCGCCTGCTGCTTTACCTGCTTCAATTTCGGAAGATTCGAACAGGTCGAACTTACGGCCAAGTCTGGTTGCGATAGCCATGCCTAGGGGAGCGACAGGAATTGCACACGCCATTGCACCCATGAACTGAGTTTGACCGCTGGCAATCATGCCGACCGAGAATAGGAACGCCACCTTGTTGAACGGGCCACCCATATCAAAGCCAGCCATGCCACCCAGTACGATGCCAAGCAGAACCACGTTACCTGTACTCATGCTAGTTAGCAGCGCAGTAAGAGCATCCATTAACCCCGCGATAGGCGCGCCAATTACGAAGATGAACAGACCTGCGATGAATAGAGATCCAGTGATCGGAGCGATCATGATAGGCACAAGTGGTTGAACGAATTTGTGGTAGTTAAACGAAGTAATCCATTTAACGAAGTAACCCACTAATAGACCTGCGATGATTGCGCCAATGAAGCCTGTGCCTGCGTCAGCGCCATAGAAAGAGCCATTGTTGGCAATCCAACCACCGATAAGACCTGGGGTTAGAGCTGGGCGGTCAGCAATCGCGTAAGCAATGTAGCCAGCTAAGATCGGGATCATCAGTGTGAAGGCAACGACGCCCACTTCTAGGATCTGGTTCCACATGCTGCCAGCAGGAATCGCCATGCCAGATTCACTTGGCTCACCGCCAATAGCTAAGGCGAGGGCAATCAAAAGGCCGCCCGTCACTACGAATGGGATCATGTGAGATACGCCATTCATCAAGTAACGATAAAGATCTGAACGCGCTTGTGATGCTTTTTCTGCAACAGATTGGTTGGTTGGAGCTTGCTCTGCTTGGTAGCTAGGTGCGTTGAGTGCTTGTTTAATCAAGCCTTGTGTGTCCTTGATTGGCGCTTTTACGTTGGTGCAGATGACGCGTTTTCCGGCAAAGCGAGCCATGTCGACTTGCTTGTCACAAGCCACCACAATCGCGTCTGCGCGTTCAATCTCTTCTTGAGTTGGGCTGTTTTTAACACCAATAGAGCCGTTGGTTTCGACCTTGATGTCGTAGCCAAGAGCCGCCGCACCTTTTTCTAACGCTTCAGCTGCTAAATAAGTGTGTGCAACGCCAGCAGGACAACCAGTCACGCCAATGATGAAACCTTGCTTCTCAATGTTGGTTTCGGTTGCTGAAGGTTCAGGTTTGGTAAGCAGTAGCTCTAACGCTGCTTGTTCAGAGTCGGCATTCATGAAGTTTTCGATAAAACCTTCTTCAATCAATTTTGAAGAAAGTTCTGCCAATACTTCGATGTGGTGATTATCGCCACCATCGGGAGAAGCAATCATAAAGAACAGTTTTGATGGCTGACCGTCATCGGCGCCGTACTCGATGCCCTGTTTATGGACGCCGATAACAACCGCGGGTTTGATCACCGCGCTACTTTTTGCGTGTGGCAGGGCGATGCCTTCTTCAAACCCTGTATTACCTTGTTCTTCACGCGCCTTAATGTCGGCAAGAAACTGTGTTTTGTCTGAAATTCGACCTTGCGCATAAAGCACGTCTATCAGCTCTTTAAATACGTCTTCTTTTGAATCAGCGCTAAGCGAAAGCTTAATCAAATCTTGATTGATCAATGTCGTGATCATAATGAACCCCTACTCTGTTTTTATTTTGTTAGGGGTATTCTGGAATCTACGGCTTGCCTTCTGTAGTGAAGAAAAAATGCATTTACTGGATGATTGATGCGTTCTAAATAGAGTGTGATTTTGATCGGTTGGTGGCGCGTTTTTGGGGTACTGTTGACAACGTTTTCTAGGTGGTGAAGCTTTTATTTGTAAGGGATGCCGCGTGTTGGGTTATCAGAGAAATTACGTGCCATACCAGATTTTTGACTGGAGATTTATTTCCACGACTGGATTTTTGTAACTTAGATCTCAAATTGTGATTTTGCTCAATAGCACTATGTTTCACTAAGGAGTATATCTATTCCCGTAGCCTTATTGCTGTCTATAAGAGTTCGAAGAATGATATTTCATGACCTAATCTCGTCGGTGTTAAACGAGCGAGAACCGTTTCACAACATCTGGTTTGCTGGAGATTTTCATACGCCTTCAGCATGCAGTTATCAGGTGAACTTTCCACGTTTAGAGCTGGTGCTAGACGGAGAGTATATAAACGAAATGGAGAGTCATGACCGCAAGATCACCAACGTTATTGCTAAAGCCGGAGATGCAATCTTCATCCCGCCTAACTGTTGGAATAAACCCAATTGGGATACTGACTGTTCGGTGCTGAGTATGTTGTTTGGTCGTCGTCAGCTTGGTTTAAGTTTGGTGAGCAAGCGCAAAGGGGAAGAAAGCTTCTACGATATTCAAAAGCACAGTATTCAGACTCGTTCTGGGTTTGCGATTGATAACATTTTGGAGGCGCTCAGCTCGTTAGCGCGCGAGAGTAATAAGCAGCCGATGGATGAACTGCTACTGCAAGCGCTGCTGCAATACAGTAAAACCATGTTAGATGCGCCCGTCGAGAAGTCTCACAGTCGAGTACAGGATGTGTATCAAGGTATTTGTATCTACATTCAAGAGAACTTCCACCGCCACATCACACGAGATAGCATCGCCTCGCGCTTTAGTATTTCCTCTAACCATTTGTCACGAATGTTCCGCCAACAAGGCCATATGACGTTGGCCGAATACATCACGCGAGTTCGTGTTGACCGCGCTAAGTTCATGCTTAAGAAGTACAACTTCAAGCTCAATGAAGTGTCGGTTCGTTGCGGCTTTAAAGATGTGAACTACTTCTGCCGAGTATTTAAAAACCGTACAGGAAGAACCCCAACCGAATACCGCGGTTCTATTTAGGTAAGCTCAATTTTCTAGTTGAGTCGTTTTAAATCAGACGTGAAGAGATGTACATGAGAAGAGCTTGTAGGTCGACACTGCTTCGAGTCTTTTGTAAACGCTCATTGACCTGATCGTGAAGCAGGTTTCTGGTTAGGTTGGTAGCCGCCACAATATGCTCTCGTTGTGGCTTGGTAGGCAGTACCAAAGCGATGGCAACCTGTACTTCGCCGATACGTGAGGCCCAGTCAATTGGGTCGTCACTGACTATGACCGCAATCGAGAGGTCTTGGGTCGATTCAAACATCACATGGGGCAGTGCGATCCCTGGAGACACACATGTAGACGAGCGCTCTTCTCGTTTAATAAACGCCAGAATCAGCTCATCCGGATCTTCTGGATACACTAAATGAGCAAGCCCTTTAAGACATTCAAACTTGGTCAGTTGGGTTTGTGCTTTGGCATGGTGCCACTTGATGTCGCAAGGTGGGCATATCTGCGGCATGCGCTGGATTAAGTCGTTCGAGAACTCATGGTTCACTTGTGAGCCAACCATGGCGTAATGTTCAGCAATGACATCTTTAAGAACGAAACAGGCCAGCTCTGCATCGATACCTATCGCGGTGATCTGGCACAAATCGCCACGAAGTAGACCCACTTGCAACATCGCGACAGACTTGGAGAGATCGGCCGTTCGGTTTTGAGTGATGTTGATAATACGGATGGTACTTTTGAACTTCTTTGCCAAGCGGCTAAGCGGCTGCGCGACGTGTGAGTTCGCGGCAGGATCGTCAACGAAGAAGGTGATCTGATACTCGTTCATGAAAGGTCTAGGTTCGACAATGCTTAATAAAGACTTTATCGACACTCAACAGTACCTCTTCCATGGGTATGAATAAGGTTTTAGCTGGGTCGAAGCGGTTTGGCTGTTCAATGTCGATGTCAGAGACGATCAATACCTTGTCTGCGAGGGTAATGTCCTGTGCAGTCAGTAAGTTTTCAATACCCATAGCGCCTTGTGTTTCAACCTTGATTGAAACGTTGAATTTAGGGGCAGTTTTATTTAAAGCATCAGCAGCCATATAGGTGTGGGCAATGCCTGTAGGGCACGCAGTTACCGCTACAATTCTCATTATTATTCTCGGCTTAATCTCGTCCCTGTTACGTTACATAAGCTACCGTTCACAAGCTACCTTGCAAAAGCTATCTTGCGTGGGAAATCCAGTATGGAAAGCTCGCATAGAGGAGGGGCGATATGTTTATGGGTTCTGTGGATTTTATGGATTGCCGTTTTTTATTCCAAGGTGAAAGTCACACTCTGAGTTCTTGGTTACAATAATCCAGTTAATGCACCTTTCGTCCTATATATTGAGTGCCTTTACACCGTTAATCTTTTCATCTTATTAACCTTATCCCTAGGTTAACAGACACTAATTACTTCAGTCTGAATTCAGGCGAGGCAGAGCAGCATATGGATATCACTAACATTATCGAGCCCGAGATTATCTGCTTAGAACTACAAGCAGACTCCAAACAGGCGGTATTTGAAGAGCTTGTCGAGTTACTCGATCGTGCAGGCAAGCTCTCCAATAAAAGTGAATTCCTTGATGATATCTGGAAGCGTGAGGCCATTGGTAATACAGGCTTTGATGATGGTATTGCGATTCCACATGCGAAAAGTACTGCCGTTGCTAAACCTGCTGTGGCGGTAGGCATTAGTCGAACGGGTATTGATTATGGTGCTGATGGCGGTGAACTCTCCGATGTGTTCTTTATGCTCGCTTCACCAGACAACAACGACGACCATCATATCGAGGTACTGGCTCAGATCTCGACCAAATTGATCGAAGATGGCTTTGTTACAAAATTAAAGGCAGTCGAGTCGGTTAAGGAAGCTCAAGAGCTGTTTCTAGAAGCCAATTCAGATTCGTTCGACAGCTATGCTTCTAGCCATCATGAAGTGTATGTCGAGCCGCTCAGCCCTTGGGCACAATCTCTCAATCGCCTTAAAGAACACTTGTTGTATGGCACTTCGCACATGATCCCATTCGTGGTCGCGGGCGGTGTGCTGTTGTCTTTGTCGGTGATGATGTCGGGCCACGGTGCAGTGCCAGAGAATGGCGTTCTGGCGGACATCGCGCAGATGGGCATCGCAGGCTTAACCCTGTTTACTGCGGTACTCGGTGGTTACATTGCGTACTCCATGGCCGACAAACCGGGTTTAGCGCCCGGTATGATTGGTTCTTGGGTTGCGGTGAATCAATACAACACCGGTTTTCTCGGTGCAATTGTGGTCGGCTTCTTTGCGGGTTTTGTGGTGAATCTACTTAAGAAGATCAAACTGCCAGACAGCATGATCTCGTTGAGTTCTATCTTCATCTATCCACTCGTCGGTACCTTCGTTACTTGTGGTGCGGTGATGTGGGTGATTGGCTCTCCGATAGCCCAAGTAATGCTTGAAATGAACCAAATGCTCACGGGCATGGCAGGCTCAGGGAAAATGGTGCTTGGCAGTATTCTTGGCGCGATGACGGCTTTTGATATGGGCGGCCCGATCAACAAGGTCGCTACACTGTTTGCTCAAACGCAGGTGAATACCCAGCCTTGGTTGATGGGTGGCGTTGGCATTGCGATTTGTACGCCGCCTCTGGGTATGGCTCTGGCAACTTTTATATCGCCGAAGAAGTTTAAGCGCGATGAACGCGAAGCAGGAAAAGCCGCGGGGATCATGGGAATGATCGGCATCAGTGAGGGTGCGATTCCATTTGCAGCTGCCGACCCTGCACGCGTTCTACCTGCAGTTGTAGCTGGTGGTATTGTCGGGAACGTAGTCGGCTTTATGTTCCATGTGGTAAACCATGCACCATGGGGCGGTTGGATTGTTCTGCCTGTGGTTGATGGCAAGATTGGCTACATCATTGGCACACTCGCGGGGGCGCTCACCACGGCTTTGATCGTGATACTGCTGAAAAAGAATGTGGTTGAAGGTGAAGCGAGTGCCAACCAGTTTGCTGGTGGTTCGGTGACCGAAGAAGGGCAAGCGGATGTACTCGCGATCACTTCTTGTCCTTCAGGGGTTGCCCACACTTTCCTAGCTGCTAAGTCTTTAGAAAAGGCGGCGCATCACCTTGGGGTTCGGATTAAAGTCGAAACACAAGGTGCTAACGGGATTGGTAATCGCATCACACCAAAAGACATTGAAAAGGCGAGGTTGGTGATCTTTGCGCACGATGTGGCGATTAAAGAAGTTGAGCGCTTTGCGAATGTAAAAACGTTAGATGTCAGCACCAAAGAGGCGATGCTTAATGCGCAGGCGCTGATCATGAGAAAGGTATAACCCTTAAGCTGTAGAGTTAATCATCTATAAAGTTAACTAGACTCAAACTAAAAAGACTCCGCTCTAGCCTTTGGCTAACAGTGGAGTCTTTTTGTATGGTTTCTAAATAAGATCAGCTTTTAGAAAGGATGATACTTAAATATGTCTTCAACCATAGAATTGAGCAAATCGATGTCGTCACAGGTTTTCGCATAGGTACGCAAACCGGCTATTTGGACCTGAACATGTCGAGCAAGTTGAGTCGGTTCACGCTCTTTGCTGAGCTCACCCAGTTCTTGCGCTTCGGCAATCAGCTTAGCGAATTCACCTTCCATGATCTTCAGTGACTTCTTGGCTTCTTCTAATAACTCAGCGTGCTCATCAGTCAGTTCTGCGACCGTTTTTGCCAGCATACACATGCCGTTTGGTGCGCTCTGTTTTGATTCGACCACAGCACGTTTGACGAAGCTTTCGAGCGCTTTGATTGGAGAGTTGGTTTCGCTGCGAAAGCGGTTCAGGTTGAGGATGCCAAGTTCGGTATAGCGAGCAAGCGCCTCTTTAAACAGACCTTCTTTACTGCCAAATGTCGCGTAGATGCTACCCGGACGCATATCAATCACGTCTTGCAGGTTGCGCATAGATGTCGCGTGAAAGCCCTTTTCCCAATACAGGTTTGTTGCTTTATCTACTACGTCTTGTCTATCGAACTTCGCGGTCTTGGCCATAACATCTACTTCATTAATCTGAGCATACGTTCAATATTTTATGCTGAACGTTCGTTCTAGTAAAGGGATGTTTGGTGACTCTGGCTACTACGCGAAGACCCAGAACATCAAGAGTGAGAGAAACGTGTTAGTCATTAGAAAATTATATTAATCATCAATAACTTCTACGGTCTTATGCTGCGCGCCATAATAGGTACTTTCATCGATGGTATACATCAGTGTTGCTTTGCACTCCGGGCAATCGAATTCTTCATTGGGTTCGATGGCGGCTTCTTCTACCCATTCCCAACCGATATGTTCTTCGCAAGTGGGGCAATCCATAAAAATCTCTCTCAGTTGTTATCGTATGTAACGGCGAGCCTCTATTTAATAAGCTCGTTATTATACATACCTAATTAACGCTGAATAGTTCGTTGGTGCTGAATAGTTAGCGAACTTTAAGCTCATAATTGGTGCATCCTTACCCCTTATGGGTAGTGTAAAATGTGTCAATTTTCAGTCGCTTACGTCAATTAAATATTGGTCTGGGTGTTTTTCGTATCGTTAGGTCATTTAGCTAACAGTTTTATCGATAAACCAATGTATTTTGTAAGGTTAAATGTTACCTTCATCGCAGACCGATCTGTGTGGCACAGAAATTGATGCACATTGATCAAGTTGAATAATTATACAGCCACAATTGAGGCGCATCTGATTAGAAGTGTGTCGAGTTAGATGGTTGAGAAAGATTTGTTAGCTGCTAGGGAGATAATAATGAATTTAACCGATATGTCTTTTAAGCAAAAAATCATCGCTTTGCTTATTTTACCGATTTTAGGTTTTCTATGGCTGAGTGTTTCTGCGATTTCAAAAGGCGTAGAAACCACCAGTGAAATGACATCATTAAACCAACTTACGCGTTTGTCAGTCGTGTACAGCGAATTGGTGCATGAGTTACAGAAAGAGCGTGGAATGACGGCTGGATTTATCGGCTCACAGGGCACCAAGTTTGTCAGTGAACTACGAGCCCAAAGAGCCAGTGCTGATAATAGACGTAATCTGAAAACAGAATACTGGCAATCTGCAGGGATCGACCTACCGCAAATCGCTCGTCTGAACGCAGAAATAAGCCAAAGCTTAAATCAAATTACTTCTATTCGTAATCGAGTCGATACTCAATCTATTCCACTTTCTGAAGCTTTAGGTTACTACACCAAACTCAATGCCAAGTTACTTAGTGTTTCTGCCTTAATTGCAGAGCTCAGTTCTGATGCCACTATCACTAAAGAAACCATCGCTTACTACAACTTCCTGCAGGGTAAAGAGCGCGCTGGTATTGAACGAGCGGTGCTAAATAATACCTTCTCAAAAAATGAGTTTGGTCCCGGTATGCTGGTTAAATTCATCTCTTTGGTGACAGAGCAAAATACCTACTTCTCGAACTTCAAAGTGTTGAGTAACCCAGACAGCGTCCGATTTTTTGAGCAACAGTTAAATGACCGCTCGGTGGCCGAAGTAGAAAAGCTTCGCGATTTAGCGGAATCTAAAATGAGTGGTTTTGATGTCGACCCTGTGTACTGGTTTGCACAATCAACAGCACGTATTATTCAGCTGAAGAAGACAGAAAACCATTTAGCAGAATCATTGATCACGCTTACGGAACAAAAAGCTTCCAGTGCTCGATCGGCAATGATTACCAGTATTGCTATTTTTGTCGTGATTACCTTGTTCTCGACCTTTGTTAGCGTTAAAGCAATTACTGATCTGACGACTCGAGTGAAAGACTTAACGAGAGTGCTTTCAAAAGTACGTGATGAGAATGACCTAACGGTACGTGCGACTTACGAAGGTAAAAGTGAATTAGGTCAGATCTCGTTATCGCTTAATACAACTCTAGAGAAGTTCTCTGAAGTTATCGACAACCTGTCTCAATCTAGTCTGACACTCGCTTCTGCTGCAGAAGAGACGGCGCAAACTTGCCAATACAACTCCAACACCTTAGTTGATCAACAAGACCAAATTGGCTTAATTGCAACCGCGACAGAAGAACTTTCAGCAACGGTGAACGAAGTCGCGGCTAAAACACAACAAACAGCAAGTTCAGCTAAGTTGGCTAATAAACAGTCACAAGAAGGCTTAAGCACGGTTCAGCACTCTTACCAATCGATTGAAAACCTAGCGTCTGAGATTAACGATCTGGCTGAAAAAATTACCCACCTACACGACAGTAGCAATAATATTAACAGCGTGATTGACGTGATCAAATCGGTTGCTGACCAAACCAACTTACTCGCGCTAAACGCGGCGATTGAAGCGGCACGTGCTGGTGAGCAAGGTCGTGGTTTCGCCGTCGTAGCGGATGAAGTTCGTACATTGGCGCAGCGCACTCAAGAGTCTACCTTGGAAATTGAAGGCTTCATTGGTTCACTACAATCAGACGTGCAAACCGCGTTTAACGTGATTGATAACAGTAAGGAGATGTCGTCAAGAGCCGTAGAGGACTCACGAGGAGTAGAGAAAACTCTGCAAGATATTTCAATTGCAGTGAGCGAGATATTTAGCATGACAGAACAGATTGCAACCGCAACCGAAGAGCAAGCCGTCGTGACTCAAGATATTGCTCAGAACGTGATGGCGGTAGAGCAGAAGTCGACAGAATCTACGACAGGTGCAACGCAAATTGCTGCGACAGCCAAAGAGCAAGCAGAACTAGCAGCCTCACTGAAACAGCTCTCGAATACTTTTAAGAGTTAAGAGTTAAGAGTTAAGAGCTTGATACGAAGATATGACTCACTTACAGCGGGCATATCTTCGTTAGGCGCTAGAATTAGTGTACGTGTTTAGCGATAAGCTTCGCTAAGGTAACTATCCCTTCCTTCCACTCTTTACTCTCTTCAATATTGGCAACAGTGAATCGCAAACAGTTCCTGTATTGGTCATTCGTCCCAAATACTGTTCCGGGTAAAATGCCTAACTTATGTTTTAAACAATCTTGATAGACCGCGTAGCTATCGACCGATTCAGGTAGTGTTATCCAGTTTAGAAAAGATCCCTCTGGCTTCGATAAATGATAGCGTCCTTTAAGGTGTGGGTAGTTATCCAGTGCTTGTATCAACAAGCTTTGAAACTGCTTTTGATTGGTTTGGTAGAGCCGTTTCATTTTGGATAGGTGACTGCGATATTTGCCTGTGGTGAGAAATTGCCCTACCGCGGATTGCATCAAATTTGAGCTGCCCATGTTGTCGCAAAGCTGATATTTTTCGACCAAAGGCTGGTAACGCCCCGACAGTAGCCAGCCAATTCGCAAGCGCGAGTCTAAGGTTTTAGATAGTGAGTTCACGTAGATAACCCGATCTTGGTTATCAAGCTCTTTGAGGCTGGCGATTGGTCTATCAAACGCCAGACTACCAAACACATCGTCCTCGATGAGCGGTAAAGAGCCAGTGACCTCCAATAATAACTCACGGTTAGCTAACGGCATTCGCGAACCTGTTGGATTGGTAAAGTTCGGTGTGAGAAGCAGCGTTTTTACTTGCCATTTATCAAGTGCACTTTGTAGCGATGGGATGTCTATTCCGTGGCTAACACTGCTTGGTATTTCTAGAGCCTGCAAACCGAGTGATTCAAGTAGCAGCAAGTTGCCGAAGTAACACGGTGATTCTACCGCTACGATGTCACCCGGCTTGGTTAATGCCCGTAAAGCCAGGCTGATCGCTTGTTGCGCGCCATGAGTAATCGCAATCTCTTTCGATCCCGCAGGTACGCCTAGATCATGGGTGATCTTTAATAATTGCCTTACTAATTGTTCGTCACCGGGCGGTAACTGGTAATAACCCGGTAATTGGGTTTGTAAACGGCTGTGTCGACCTATTTCGGCATATAAGCTACGAATGGCGGGGTTGTTGATGTTGGGATGGGCAGAGCCAGCCAGCAGTTTTAAACGACCTTTCGGGGGAGAGAGTACAGATTTTGTGACTGACAATAGATCGACTTTTTGAGGTTGGCTTGGCGTATCCCAGTTAGTGGTATTAGGTGCTTTGACGCGATAACCTGATTTGGGAACAGAATAAACCCAGCCTGTCGCTTCGAGTTCTTGATAGGCTCGAATCACGGTATTTTTACTCACACCAAGTTGTTCACTGAGTTGGCGAATAGAAGGTAATCGGTCATCGGGGTGAAACAAGCCTTTCTCGATCTGAGTTTTAATGTGCTGCTCGGTCGCTAGATACTTGTTGCTGCTGAGTTCTACGTCCACACATTCACCTCTCGTTTGTTTTTAATCTGTAACCATTAAAAGTATTATATCTGTATCTTTATTACTTATCTGTACCCAACTAAGGTAACAGCATTAATGAAGAGTTGGCCAGAGGTTTGTAATGCTGATTAAAATGATTCCTTTTGTGTTTGTAATATTGTGGTCGTCGGGCTTTGTTGGCGCACGTCTTGGTGTTGAATACGCCGAGCCTGCGACGTTACTTTCACTTAGGATGGTCGCTAATGTCGCGCTGTTTTTAGTTTTGATAGCGTTTCTTAAGCGTCGTATTCCTCGTGGTCGAGCATTTTTTCACGCCTGCGTGGTGGGCATTCTGATTCATGGTTTCTACCTTGGTGGAACGTACTTTGCTATAAATTTTGGCATGCCTGCGGGGCTCAGTTCGTTACTTGTTGGCTTACAACCTATTCTCACGGCACTGATCATGGTCAGCTGTACGTCACAGCGTTTTAACGCCGCTCAATGGCTTGGCTTATCGCTTGGTTTTGCTGGTATTAGTTTAGTGTTGATGGGGAATATTGAATGGCAATCGGATGATCAGAAAAGCATCGCGACGTTATTGTGCTTAGTCTCACTGGTTGGTATTACCTGCGGTACTTTATACCAGAAGCGCTTTTGTCAGGGGACTGATATGGTAGGAGGGGCGATGGTGCAATACTTAGCTGCCGCGGCCTTGTTTCTTCCTTTCGCGATGCGTTACGAAACCATGCAAGTGAACTGGACTCTGGAGTTTACTCTAACGCTTGCTTGGCTCGTCATTGTTCTATCGTGCGTAGCAATTCTGTTGCTGTTGTATATGGTTGAGCATGGTGCATCCTCAAGCGTGGCATCGGTGTTTTATTTAGTTCCGCCAACGACGGCAATTCAAGCTTGGCTTATTTTTGGCGAGTCGTTTGACACCTATGGTGCAATGGGGTTTGCCTTGTCAGCTACAGCGGTATATTTGGTAGTGAAGAAGCCAGTTTTAATGAAACCGCGAAGACGAGCTGCTTTAGACTGATAGCAATAAAAAGAGCCTGAATCGTACTCAGGCTCTTTCTGGTGAGTTGTTTGTTAGCGACTAAGAATTAGCGCTTCATCAAGCACGCATAAGCTGTTGTAAATGGAGCTTCTTGGTATTGCTTAAGGCCAGTTTCTTTGAACTTCATCATAAGAGGGTTACGCTTAAGGCTTTCTTTGATGTCAGTTGGTGACACAACAGTGACGTCTAGTCCATCGATCAACTGAATTGCGGCTTCTAGTTTGAAGCCAAAACCACCGCCAGCAAATTTACCTTTTGTTTGGCGTTGACGAATCACAACTTTATCTACTTGGTAATCTTCCATTAACTTTGCAAAAGAGAATTGAAAGTCTTTCATATTCTGTGTGTCGTTTGCGTCGCTAATCGCAACCTTAGAAACTCGGCAATCAGGGATATTAAATACACCATCTGACAGAGAAAGAAGACAGATGACTGCGTCGTTACCTTTGATTTCAACACCACAAATTTTCATGTTTATACCTATTTACTTTTGAGCCGTACATTATGGTTCTATTTCCATGACTTCTCCAGTATTTGAGCATACCTGTGGTAAATAAGTACAATATTTCTTTTAGTTTTATCTTTTCCAAGTTGCCCCTTGCTTAAACATTCGACAGTCGATACAGGGACGCCATGAGTGCTAAGGTTTTGGAAGTGGCTTTCGCAAGTCATGGTGCTGAACGTGCAATGGGTCTTCGGATACAGCATTGAGCTGACGGTGATCTCTATGAGGATGAGGCGTTTAGGGGGGGTGATTTTGAATGGTTGTAGTCGGTCTCTCTATGCACATAACTTATCGAGCATGGTGACACTGATTTGTAACTTCAATACACTGTCTGGGTAACCATCGTTCAGTATAGGGTAAATATAGGTATGGCCAATTGGGAAGGGGTAAGTGAGTTTGTTGCAGTGGCAGAACGTGAAAGTTTTACCAGTGCGGCGCAGAAGCTTGCTACGTCAGTGGCTCAAATAAGTCGTAGAGTCGCGAACCTTGAAGAACGTCTCGCGGTTAAATTATTAAACCGAACCACGCGCAAAGTCTCTTTGACAGAAGCTGGCCTGCTCTACTATCAACAATGTAAGTTGTTGGTTGAAGGTTTAGAAATTGCAGAACTTGCGGTTACACAGATGCAATCTACACCAAAAGGTCTGCTGAAGGTCACCGCTCCTGTGACCTATGGAGAGCGTCAACTTGCCCCGCTTCTTCACCAATTCTTAAAGCTCTACCCACAGGTAGAATTAGATCTGATGTTAACCAACCAAAAGCTTGATCTTATCGACTCAGGTGTTGATGTGGCGATTCGCTTAGGTCGCTTAGAGGACTCTAGCCTGGTAGCAAAGAAGCTCTCACAGCGACAACTTTATGTTTGTGCTAGCCCCAAATATATTGAACACTCTGGAGAGCCGCATACGCTCTCGGAGTTGACCAATCATCAATGTTTGGTGGGTGGTTTTGAACATTGGCGTTTCAAAGAAAACGGTCGCCCTCGCTCTGTTCGTGTCAATGGGCGCATTAAGTGCAACAGCGGTCTCGCATTGCTGGATGCAGCGAAGCAGAGCATTGGCTTGGTTCAATTACCTGAATATTACGTAAGCGAAGATCTAGAGTCGGGAGAGTTGGTTGAAGTGCTGTCTGATTACCGAGACGATAAAGAGGGGATTTGGGCGCTTTATCCGCAGAATCGCAATTTGTCTTCAAAGGTTCGCTTGTTAGTGGAGTTTCTTTCCGAGCAATTGGATTAATGGTATGAACCAAGCTGTCTTTGATTAAGTACAGAATATTGGCTCTATTTGAATGGCTTCTTTGTATTAATACATCATTAAACCAAAATTGGGCTTCAGAATAGAGATTCTGAAGCCCAATATTTAGTTAATGCGAGACATCTTTAAACATCAAAGTACTGTGTACAGTCTTAAATTAGACGGTGAATCGATCTACCAAGTGGTACAGCTCATTTGCTCGATTGTTGAGGTTTTGGCTACCGGTACGGTTTTGGTTTGCCAATGATGCCGACTGTGAGCTTTGATCTGAAATCACAACAATACGTTGAGAGATTTCTTGGCCAACAATGTTCTGTTGTTCTGTCGCCGTTGCAATAAGCGAATTCATGTCCATGATGGTATCTATCGACGCTTGAATTTTCGCCAGAGCTGCAGCTGCAGCATTTGCTTCTTCCACCGTTTGAGCACTGCGATTTTGGCTCGAATCCATCGCTTTTACAGCAGCATCTGAAGCGGCTTTTAGTTGTTGGATCATTTTGTGGATATCGCCTGTACTTTCCTGAGTTCGGCTTGCAAGTTTACGAACCTCATCGGCAACTACGGCAAACCCACGCCCTTGCTCACCAGCACGAGCAGCTTCAATCGCGGCATTTAATGCAAGTAGGTTGGTTTGCTCAGCGATGTCTTGGATAACCGCCAACGAAGATGAGATATTCTGTACATCGCCTTCTAAACGAGATACCACTGTGTTCGCTTCTGATACTTCGCTCGCGAGGCCAGCTACCGAGTTTGCAGCAGCATTGACAATCTGCTGAGCTTCTTTGGCGTTATTTTCCGCTTGTTTTGCAGAATCCGCAGCCTGACTTGCATTACCAGAGATCTCTTGTGCGGTCGTGGTCATCTCGGTCATTGCTGTTGCGACTTGTTCTGTTTCTTCACGTTGGCCAGTAGCAATCTCATCGACCTGAGCGGCGCGAGAAGACATGCTGGTGGTCTCTGATACGACCTGCTGACCCACATCACTTACGCTGCGAATGATGGTTTGTAGACTGGCAACGAAGGCATTGAAGTTTTCGCTAAGCCTAGTGAATTCCGGTGCTTTGAACGCTTCCATTCGAGCGGTTAAATCGGCTTCACCACTCGCAAACGCGCTAATCGAACGATCAAACTGCTCTAGGGGTTGCATGATCGTTCTATTCACAGCAACAGCGAATACGGCGACAACAAGGGCAATTAAACCACAGAACATTGCGATAGCAGTTAATGAACTTTGTAGCGCGGCATTGGAACTTTCTTTCATCTCGGCAATAACAGCGTCGATGTCATCAGTGTAGAAGCCAGTACCCAACATCAAATCCCACTGTGGAACAAATACTGAGTAGCTCAATTTGGGTAACGCGACAGATTGACCTGGTTTAGGGAAATAGTAAGTCGTGAACTCACCTAATTTAGCGTTCTTGATGAGGTCGCGGATTAAGTAATTACCTTGCTTATCTTGCAGATCGTAGTAGTTGTTACCAATCCCATCTTCACTTTGTCCAACCACGACTCGGACACCTTTCGAGTCATAACCAAAAATATAGCCAGACTCGCCATATTCTAAGGTTCTCAATGTTGGTAAGGCTTCTTCTAGCGTTGCACCTCTATCTAAGAATGGACTGATCGAAGAGTAGGCCATTTGTAGATATGCTTTGAGTTCCTTTTCTTTCATCGCCATCATATTGCTACGCGTCGATTCTACTTGCTGTGCGGTTAGCTCGGTGCTCTTCATATAAGTCACGCTCATCATACCGACCGCCATCAGCAGCAAAGGTATGAAGGAGAGAATATAGAGGCGATTTTTGATGGTTAGGGTCATGTCACGGTTCCTGTGCGATTGTCCAATGCAGTTTTCAACAGATTATTAATGTGAATTAAAAATGTAAATGAACTTGTTGTTTAATTGCTACCCGAAATAGCATTTGTTTTGTAAATATGAAGGTGGTTCTGTTTTCTGCTCGTGAGGCCTATGTAATCAGGGTCAGTGCACGTCGTTATCTGGTTGTTTATGTGCTTTTGCATTCGACATTGCTTTGTTAGAATGCGACGCTTTGTAGCACCCTGCTATGCCTATTCGTTAAGTGAGAAAATTCATGAACAAAAGCCATGTGACTATTGGTTTAACTAATCCAAAGAGCCCGGCGAATGTCGGCGCTGTTATGCGCGCGGCGGGTTGTTACCAAGTCGATGAAGTTAAATACACAGGGCAACGCTACGAAAAAGCCGCGAAATTTCACACTGATACTAAGAGTGCAGCGCGTACGATCCCGCTTACTGGCGTGGAGTCATTCTTAGATAATCTTGAGCTTGAAACCCAAATTGTGTGTGTAGAACTTGCAGAAGGTGCAACACCGCTTCCGCGTTTTAAACATCCAGAAAACGCTATTTATATTTTTGGCCCGGAAGACGGGTCTATTTCTCAAGATGTTGCCGATAGAGCGGATCATGTGGTGTACGTTCCAACGGTAGGTTGCATGAACTTGGCGGCAACAGTGAATGTTCTGCTTTATGATCGTCTTGCAAAGTCAGATGAAATGGACGAGAGCAACGAGCTTATTAAAAAAAGCCGCGATAATCGTAATCATCTGCTAATCAAAGAAAAGTAAATCTCTTCTTGTCGTGTTACCTATCCTGTAAGCAACCGGAGAAGCCACTCTCTCTATACTTTACTAGAGAGGTTATCTTTCCTTAAAGAACTGCAGCAGTTAAACACTCGTATTAAATTAACCTCTCAAGCCTCATATTGAAGGGTTACTCGCTCAGTTTGATAGCACCACACAGGCAGCTATATAAATAGACAACTTTATAGATAACAACTTTGCCAATACAACAACCAAAACTTGAGCTTGCTTGTTGAACCATAAGGACATCAATGTGAACCTAAGACAGTTGGAAGTCTTTTACGCCATTATGCAGACCGGCACCGTATCTGGAGCTGCGCGTAATCTGCACGTGTCGCAACCCAATGTAACGCGTATTCTGGCGCACACTGAGCAGCAACTCGGTTTTGGTTTATTTGAACGAGTTAAAGGGCGTTTAGTGCCAACGGTTGAAGCCAAAACTTTGTTGCCAGAAGCGGAGAAGGTCTATCAGCAGTTGGGGCAGTTTCGTTCTTTGACTAACAAAGTGAAGCTAGGCCATCAGCATCTACGCATTGGTGCGCCGCCGATTCTGGCAACCAAATTACTGACACCAGTGATCGCCCAAATGTCTCGTGAGCAAGAACTCTCTTTTGAGTTACTGACAGCCAACCGCGATGAACTGTGCGCTGGGCTTTTAAAGCATGAGTTAGATGTTGCTATTGCGTTTGGGGATGAAGCGCCGCCGGCGGTATTGGCTGAAACGTTATTGACCCAATCACTGAAGGTTCTGGTTCCATCAGATCGAGTTGATCATTTACCCACGGAATTGACCTTGGATGATCTGATCAATTCTCCGCTGCCAATCATCGGGCTTGATAGTCGAGATCCGCTGGGTTTGCTGCTGCATCAAAGCTTGATAGCGCGAGATGAGCATTATCACCATCCGATATCCGTTCGTGGTTACAGTGCAGCTGCGGAACTGGTGAAGCACCAAGCGGGGCTTGCGATTGTGGATCCGTGGACGGCCGCTCAATACCAAGATGATGAAGCGGTTTGCATGTTGCCACTGAAGCCAGACATACAATTCTCAGTTTCGATTTTGTGTGCGGAACACTCGCCACAGTCGATTGCGGTTAAGCAGTTCATTTCAGCATTACAGTGCTCTTGCTAACTCCTCACTTTTTTGAGCATTACTTAACTTTTCATCTATAACCTTGTGTTATAGGCATTCGATAAATAAGCATTCGGCAGCTTCAAATTTCTTAACTAAAGTAAATCCATACAAGGACTTATTAACTAGGAATGCTCATGTCTATCGCTCAACCTTACCTTCTTTTTCTTGGGGATGTTACCGACCCACTAGCCGCAAAAACAGCGCGTGGTATTCACCAATGGCGACCAGAAATCTGTTTAGGCCAACTGCGTTTAACAGGCAATACGGTTTCTCTTGGTTTAACGGATATGACCTTACAACAGGCACAAGATCAGGGGGCGAAAACGCTAGTGATTGGCACCGCAAACCCGGGCGGCGTTATTCCTGAGTCATGGCAGCCTACGATATTAGCCGCGGCAGAAATGGGACTTGAGATTGCATCGGGCATGCACCAGCGCTTGAGCGAATTTTCACCGCTTGCTGAGACGCAACAGCGAGGATTGACTAAGCTCCATGATGTACGCCATTTTGATGGCGATCTAAAGGTTGGTCACGGTAAGCCACGTCAAGGTAAGCGTCTTCTTACAGTCGGAACAGATTGCTCTGTAGGCAAAATGTTCTCGGCTTTAGCCATTGAAGAATCGCTTAAACAAGCGGGAACATCTGCTCAGTTCAAAGCGACAGGGCAGACTGGTATCTTGATCGCTGGCAGCGGTATTTCGATTGATGCTGTCGTTGCGGATTTCATTTCGGGCGCGGTTGAAGCGATTAGCCCCGATTTTATCGATCACGAATGGGACATCATTGAAGGCCAAGGTTCGTTATTCAATCCGTCTTTTGCGGGCGTGAGTTTAGGGTTATTGCATGGCGCACAAGCTGACGCTTTGGTGCTGTGTCACGAAGTTGGGCGACCACATATTCGAAACTTACCACATGCCAAGCTGCCAACGATCGAACAAACCATTGAAGCGAACTTGCAAGCGGCACGACTGACAAACCCAGGGGTAAAACTGGTAGGTCTCTGCCTGAATACATCAGCGATTAGCATTGAAGAAGCTGAGACATTGTGCCAAAAATGGACCACACTTTATCAAGTGCCAGTGACGGATCCAGTGCGATTTGGTGTACAACACATTACTGATCATTTGCGACATTCATTATAACGCTTTCATCATTTCTACGTTTTCATTTGTTAAAGCAAACATCAATCGAGTGAAATTATGAAGATTACAGCAGAACCTATTACTATCGCGATGCAGACGCCTTTTCGCATCTCTAGAGGCAGCCGAACAGAGTGTCATGTTGTTCGTGTTTACATTGACCATGATGGCAAGCAAGCTCAAGGTGAGTGCACGCCTTATCCACGTTATGGTGAGTCATCAGAGTCTGTGTTGACGCAAATTAAACAAGCTTCGAGTTCACTTGAAACGGTTTTTGAGCGTGGTATGACCGATCCCGCAGAATTAAGAGATCATCTTCAGTCTTTATTGACAGGAGGGGCTGCGCGTAATGCTATCGATTGTGCACTTTGGGATTTTGAAGCGCAGCAGAATGAACAGATATTCCCGAATAACTTATTTGAGTTACCTGCGCAAATTGTTACTGCAATGACGGTCTCGATTGGCACACCAGAAGCGATGGCAACACAAGCTCGTGATTATGTCGCGAATGGTGCGAAATTACTGAAAGTGAAGCTTGACGGCGAGCAAGTGGTAGAGCGTGTTCGCGCAGTGCGAGAAGCCGCGGCAGATGTCCAAATTGTACTGGATGCCAATGAAGCGTGGACAGGATTGAATCTCGAAGAGTTGTTTAATCAACTGACAGAATTTGATATTGCGATGATCGAACAGCCGTTACCACAACAGCACGATGCGTCACTGGCACACATCAAGCACCCGATCCCACTGTGTGCTGATGAAAGCTGTCACACCACTTCACAGCTCTCATCGCTGTTGGGTAAGTATGAAATGGTCAACATCAAACTCGATAAAACGGGCGGTTTGACTGAAGCATTGGTTCTTGCAGAAGAAGCCCAAAGGCTCGGCTTTACTCTGATGTCTGGTTGTATGCTCGGAACTTCTTTGGCGATGCGTGCAGCGCTGCCTATCGCCGTTCAATCTGAAATTGTCGACCTTGATGGCCCAGTCTTACTTGGCCAAGACGTTTCTCCTGCTCTGACTTATCGCGATGGGATGATTATTCTCTAAGTTCATTGAGCTTCGGGTTAGTCGATGGGCATGACATCAATGAAATCGCATGAGTGAAAGCTTGTGCGATTTTTTGTATCGATAAATCTTAACTGACTAATAATATTCGACTTTTATTACTTGGCTGAGAGTGATGCATTCATTTATTTAGCTTGGTATTGATAAAGTAATCACGTTTCTGTCGGTGCGGTCACTTTCTATTATCGCAAAACAGACAGCTCAAGCTTCATAAAACAATTGTTATGATATCTTATGTGAAATGTTAATGATTACTCTTCATTTAATAGCTTCACTAAAGCTATTTGATGCGAGGTTGAGTAAGGCGTCGCCCTAACTATCTGAATCATTGACCAATGGCTATTGATTCTTAATGAAAAGAGGGTGGAGCGAGTGAGCAGTCATGTCTCCGAGGTGATAGAAAATAAAGACAGGTTTGAGCGCCCGTTTTCGGTCAAAATTCCACGTCGCAAGTGGTTTGGTTGGAAAGGCATCGAACTGCGCTTGGTGTTGGCATTGGCTATGTTATCAATGACCACCATCTTCCTTTCAGTTGTCTCCAGCTTTACTTTTGACGATCTAAACCAACGCCTCGTTGAGCTAAAAGAGCGAGAAATCCCTGCCTTAGATAATGCTGCTCGCCTTAACGACATGGTACGAGTGATTATCACGAAGTCATCTCAACTTGGTGACGCTGAATCGAATTTAGAGCGCAAACAGGCGATGCTAAAAATCGAAGACGCTATTTCCGTGATGAATAGCGTTATGGTTCAGTTTCCTGATTATCACGCCTATTTTAAAGATCTTATCGCCCAAGTTAATAACAGCCTTAGCTTGTTGTATCAAAGTGAAATTGAGTCAGAACGGCTCAATCAAGAACTTCGTAATTTGCTTGAAGGTTTTTATCCTCTACTGCAGCAGGCCAGTGATTCAATTGATAACTTACCTCAATCAGCCAAAGATCAAATTCAGTACACACAGCTAAAATCTCTGCTTTATTACCAATTAGGCTTAGTCGAGAAGCTGTATAACGACTCAAGCTTTAATGAGTTGGATTACACCAGTTACCGCTTGGAACAGGTTGGTGAGGAGTGGTGGAAACTTTGGGTCATTGGTGATTTACGAAGCGATTTTCCTGAATTAGATCATCAACTCACGGTGATTTATAACCTCGCCTCAAGCGATAGCAGCTTATATGGATTAAAAAACAAAGCGCTTGATCATCTCTATCAAGAGCAATACTTTCTGCAAAACAGCCGTGAACATTTGAATCAGTTAACCGTGCAGATCGAAAGTAACACCAGCAAAGTGAACAGCAATATTGACCAATCGATTCAGCAAGCGCAGCTGTCTTTACAATCGAACCAACAACTCTCTCTTTTTCTTTCTCTGTTTAGCGTGTTGGCGGCCGCTGCTATTTCATGGTTCTACGTGCGTAAAAGCATTCTAGAAAGGCTTTTGCAGCTTAAAGACAATATGTTCGCGATTTCTACGGGACATTTAGATACCGAAGTCTCGATTCGTGGCAAAGACGAAGTGACACAAATGGCTAAGTATTTAAAAGTATTCCAGACCACGGCCAAAATCGTCAAGCAAACCAATCGCAAATTAGAGGCAGAAGTTGAAGAACGCACCTTAGCCGAAGCCAAATTGAGAGTGACCCAAGACGAATTGGTCCAAGCCGGAAAACTGGCTGCGTTGGGGCAATTAAGTGTCGGGATCACTCACGAGATCAACCAACCATTAACGGCCGTAAATAGTCACGTTCGCAGTGCGCAGCTTTGGATCGACAAGCAAAGGCCAGAACGAGCGCAAGAGAATCTGAAGAAAATAGAAGTGCTGTTAGAGAAAGTGGCAGCGATTACTCGTCACTTGAAAGCCTTTTCGCGTAAGAGCGACGGCAAGATTGAGAACGTAGAGCTGCAGAAAGTGATTGGTGATGCGATTGATCTGTTTGAAACCAGACAGACCAAAGTGTCGATTCAGTTCTCACCGCAAAATAGCCTGATGGTTCGAGCCAACAGTATTCGCTTAGAGCAGGTATTGGTTAATTTGATCAGTAACGCTTTGGATGCCGTTGAACACAAAGAGCAACCTCAACTCAGAATTTCTACGCACGAGTTCTCACATACTATTCAGATCTCCGTTAATGACAACGGCTCAGGTATTTCTGAAGAGGATATACCGCATCTGTTCGACCCCTTTTATACCCGTAAAACAACAGGCAAAGGGCTTGGGCTCGGCTTATCTATCGCATACAACATAATAAAAGACTTTGGTGGCTCAATTCACGTTGAATCGCTTGAACACCAAGGCACCACTTTTATCGTCACTTTACTAAAAGGCACAGACTCATGACTTCAGATAAACATATAATTCTTATCGACGATGAAATCGATGTTGTCGACGCTGTGAGTGAAATGTTGGAGCTAGAAGGGTTTAGCGTGACTACTTTTACTGACCCTAACCTTGGTCTTAAATCGCTCAAAGCAAACAGTCAGTCGGTTGTATTGTGTGATGTACGAATGCCACAAGTGGATGGACTGACTCTGTTAAGTTCAATTCAACACCGAGCGGCCAATGTTCCTGTATTGTTAATGAGTGGCCACGGTGATATTCCGATGGCAATAGAAGCGATGAAGCTAGGTGCTTTCGATTTTTTAGAAAAACCACTCAATGCCAGCGAGCTAGTGGAAAAGCTCGATCTCGCGTTGACACAATGTCAGCACAATTGCCCTTTAACCTCGGACGGCGATGAGCAAGAGGAGTTACCGATTGAATCTGTGGTTATCGGCCAATCAAAAGCGATGGATACCATACGTAAGCAAGTGCTCGCTTTGGCGCATACTGGCGTTGATACCATTATCAACGGAGAAACGGGAACGGGCAAAGAGGTGATAGCTCGCGCGTTGCATCAATTTAGCCGTCGTAAGGCGAAGCCCTTTGTCGCGATCAACTGTGGCGGCATGACTGAAAGCATTATCGAAAGTGAGTTGTTTGGTCATGAAGCGGGCTCGTTTACTAGCGCGAATAAGAAGCGTATTGGTAAAATAGAACAAGCCAATGGCGGTACGCTGTTTCTTGATGAAATAGAGAGCATGCCAATTACGGTACAAATCAAACTGCTACGAGTGATTCAAGAGCGGATGATCGAGCGTGTTGGCGGCAATGAATTGATACCCGTCGATATTGTGGTGGTCGCAGCCAGTAAAGCCGATCTTGTGAGCTTGAGTGAATCAGGGGAGTTCAGAGCCGATCTCTTTTATCGTCTTAATATCGCGAGCTTAAACCTTCCGGCACTGCGCCAACGAAAAGAAGACATTCAGGTGCTGTTTCGCCACTTTGTGATTCAAGCGAGCCACAAATATAAGACGCGCCCATCGACGATTTACCCCGAGCAGATACAGCAGCTATGTCGGCATGAATGGCCGGGTAACGTGCGCGAATTACGCAATGTCGCTGATCGATTTGTGTTGGGTATCGTCGGTGATGGCTTCGATCTTCAATCGCCAATTTGTGAAGCGTCCGGAGAAGATTTCGCTTTTGAAAAGCAGATGGAGCAGTACGAGAGAAATGTACTGACCGAAGCGTTGATAGAAAGCGCAGGTAACATTAACGAGGTATCAAGTAAGCTGAATTTACCGCGTAAAACCCTTTATCGAAAAATGAAGAAACACCAGTTGGATAAAGATAGCTTTAAGGCTTAATTCGTTCAGGTGTTTGTTCAATGGAAAAGCAAACCAAAGCCAAAAGAAAAAGTACAAGACAACAATGACCCATTTGGTTTTTAGTCGAATGGCTAACTGTTTCAAGTGGTTGTAATAAAAGGATTTTAGTGTTTGGCACAAAGCGTGCAATCCCTACATTGTGGCATCAGTCCACATGAGGTTATTCGGTGTTGAGTCAAAAAAACATGACAGTTATCCAACACTAAATGATCGAACAAAGGACATTAGAAAAATAATTGCTTGTTGCAAGGAGATACAAACATGAAGCAAATACTGAAAGGTTCGATTGCTCTGATACTAGGCGTTGATTTTGACTGTTGATAGTTAATCGCTCTGCCAAATAATAAGAGAAAAAGCAGTGAACCAAAGAGCCTTCGGGCTCTTTTTTTACCACTGAAATTGGGCGGGACAGGAATGACCCAAATGATGAGTTTTTCGTTGGACATAAATGACTCAAAAGATATTAGTTATTTTGGGTCTTGTTGTAAGTTGTTGAAATTTAATTAATAAAAACATGGCACAAAGGCTGCAATAGCGAAAGTGACTTTCAACAATAAGTAAAAGTAAGGTTTGAATATGAAAATCAGTGTTAAAGGACTGTTAATCGCTAGCTCATTACTACTTCCTTCAATGGCTATGGCAAGCGACTGCTCTAGTCGTGGTGTGTTAGACGATCGATACTGTGATGAAAACCAAGATTTGGTCGCCGATTCGCCAAAGAATCCAGATGAGTGGAACGACCCAAGTACGCTTGTATTTACTTACACACCGGTAGAAGACCCTGCGTTGTACAAAGATGCGTTCGCGGATTTTCAAGCTCACCTAAGCAAAATTACGGGTAAGCGAGTAATCTATTACACAGTGCACTCGAACTCTGCACAAGTAGAAGCGATGCGCTCTGGTCGACTACACGTTGCGGGTTTCTCTACGGGTCCAACAGGCTACGCCGTTAACCTAGCAGGTTACGTTCCAATTGCGGTCAAAGGCGATGAGTCTGGTTTCCAAGGCTACAACCTGATCACCATTGTGCGTAAAGACAGCGGCATTAATACAATGACTGATCTGAAAGGCAAAAAGGTTGCACATACTTCTGCATCTTCCAACTCTGGCAACCTAGCTCCTCGTGCGTTATTCCCTGCGAAAGGTCTAGTGCCAGATGAAGATTACAAAGTGCTTTACTCGGGTAAACATGACCAATCTATTTTAGGTGTTTTCAACGGAGACTATGATGCGGCACCTGTGGCATCTGATGTTTATGATCGTATGGTCGCAGCAGGTCGTGTCGACGATTCTGAATTGAAGATAATCTACCGTAGCCCACGCTTCCCAACGTCTGCTTTCGGCTACGCATATAACCTAAAACCAGAGCTTGTTGAGAAGATCAACGAGGCTTTCTTTAGCTACCGCTTTACACCAGAAATGAGCGCATCGTTTAAAGGTGCTGACCGTTTCTCTCCAATCAGTTACAAAGAAGAGTGGGATGTAATTCGTGATATCGCTCATGCGACAGGTACGGCTTACACCAAAACTGGCTTGAAGAAACTGGCTGAAAAAGATGCGGCTAAACGTGCAAAGAAAAAAGCAGCTGAGCTAGCAAAACAAGCAAACAACGGCTAACTCTTAGTTCTCAAAACACTTACCTCAACTAACAATCTATGCCCTCGCGGGTAGGGCATAGATCATTTAAAATTCGCAAAAGGAAATGCAGTATGGCCGTAGCAAGCTATGAAGGAATAAAGATAAACAACCTTTTCCACGAATACGTGGCAGGCAAGCCAATCCTTAAAGGCATTAATATTGATATTGATGAGCCAGGTATCATCGCGATCATTGGTCCATCCGGTACCGGTAAAAGTACGCTTCTGCGCTGTATCAACCGTCTCAACGATCCAAGCCAAGGTGAAATCATTTTTGATGGCGCTGACCTGACTCAATTAAAAGGCCAAGCGCTACGTAAACAGCGTCGACACATCGGCATGGTGTTCCAAGAATATAACCTTGTGGAACGTTTAACGGTTATTGAGAACGTGTTGAGTGGCCGTTTAGGTTACATGACAGCCTGGAATGCGTGGCGTCGTAACTACTCCTCACAAGATTTAGCAAAAGCTTTCGAGTTACTTGAATTTGTAGGCCTACAAGACTTTGCAAACCAACGTGCCGACAGTTTGTCAGGTGGGCAAAGGCAGCGTGTTGGTATCGCTCGAGCGGTGATGCAAGACCCATATATCTTATTGGCTGACGAACCGACGTCATCACTTGACCCAAAGACCGCGGTTGAGATCATGGAGCTCATGGAAACCTTCGCCAAGCAGAAGAACATCCCTGTGTTGGTGAATATCCACGATGTGAACTTAGCCAAGCGTTACGCCAAGCGCATCATCGGAATGTGTAACGGCAAGGTGCATTATGACGGCAGCCCTGAAGGCATCTCAGAAGAAGACCTAAAAATCATTTACGGGGGTGAGTCATGGCTGGATTAAACCCAAGTTCTTCAACAAGTGCATCGTCAACAAGTTCAATTTCGAAGCACGAAAATCCGTTCAAAACCTCATGGACTAACAGAGCAATCATCGCTGCGATAGTTGCTTATCTGTTTTATAGCTTTTCGACGTTAGGGCTGACCTTTGACCGTTTGATCATTGGTTTTGGTGAAAGTGAGCGGTTACTCGCTAGAATGTTTCCGCCTGATTTTTCGCGTACCAGCTTACTATTGAGCGGTTTAGCAGAGAGCTTGCAGATTGCTATTATCTCTAGCTTCTTTGGTATCGTCATTTCTCTGTTTCTAGGCTTGTTAGCCGCGAGAAACATGATGCCTTCAATCGTGTCGACGCCAATACGCTGCTTCATTGCACTATGTCGTTCTTTTCATCCGGTGATCATCGCAATTCTATTCGTGAAAGCGGTGGGCTTTGGTGCCTTGGCCGGGATCCTTACCTTGGTATTCGCATCGATTGGTTTTATTGCCAAGCTGTTTGCAGAAGCGATTGAAGAGATCTCTTTTAAACCAGTTGAAGCGATTAAGGCAACAGGCGCGAGTTTCATTAGTGTCATTTTATATGCGGTGATGCCACAGGTATTCACGCGTTTTATTGGTTTTGCTAGCTACCAGCTGGACTCGAATTTACGTAATTCCACTATGGTGGGTATTGTGGGGGCGGGGGGCCTTGGCGGTACGCTGTTCTCGGCATTCCAGCGTTTTGATTACGATTTTGTCGCCGCTATTTTGCTCACCATTATCGCACTGATTCTTGTCGGTGAATTCCTTTCCAATATTGTTAGGAGAATCTTCTAATGACTACTGCATCTATCGATAGAGAGTGGCAACGCTTTACACCAAACGAACGCGTGGCTCGGTTTGCCGTTTACCTTAGCTTAGTGTGTGCCATTGTTTGGTCTTGGCAAACGGTGGAAGTGATTCCTGAGTTCTTATACGACGCGCCAGCGCAGTTTGCTGATATGTTTGAGCGGATGGTGCCAATGGACTATGCCTTCTATCCTGAATCAATCCACGCAGCGATGATTGAAACACTTCACATCGCAACATTAGGTACCTTATTTACCTTGATATTTGCGATTCCGTTAGCGTTATTGAATGCGCCAAATATCACACCTAATAAAGCGTTGAACTGGGTTGCGCAATTCTTTCTCGTGTCTTCACGCTCAGTGAATTCATTGGTTTGGGCACTGTTGTTTATCGCACTGTTTGGCCCCGGTGTTCTCGCAGGTATTATGGCGATCGCCATTCGCAGTATCGGCTTTGTAGGGAAGCTGTTAGCGGAAGCGATTGCTGAAGTGAACATGGGGCCTATTGAAGCTCTGCGCGCAACAGGTGCTTCGTGGATGAGTATCTTGCTTAAAGGTTATTGGCCACAAGTGATGCCAGCATTTTACTCAATTGTATTATTCCGGTGGGATATCAATGTGCGTGAATCTGCAGTATTGGGTTTAGTAGGCGCTGGTGGTATTGGTGTGGTGCTCAACGATGCGCAGAATTTGTTTGAATGGCAAAAAGTGTCGATGGTATTAGTGAGTATCTTTGCGGTGGTTATTATTGCTGAAGCTGTAGTGATCCATATCCGTAACAAACTCATATAGACAGTTTGTTGTGTGAAAGTTAAGAGCTTATCTAGCATTTTGAAGCTCAAACGACCCTAGGTACTTCGGTCTACCTAGCGGTCGTTTTTTTATGTCTAAAGAGTGGTCTGAGAGCTGATTAGAAGGACGTGATTCGTTTTTAAGTGTCTAGCTTTTAACTTTTAATTGCCAATAGCGCATCCACAAATTCTGCAAACCCATAGCCACCCGGCTGCGACATCACCGTACTTGGGTGATGATCTAACTTATCCCAATAATGCTTAATGTTTGCCACGCCAACGGTGAGTGGTAGTGATTCGAACATCTGTTGATCGTTCATTGAATCGCCGACATAACAGGCTTGGTTATGGAGCTGTTCGATCGATAGGCCTTTATTTGCGAGAAAACGATGCACCGCGTTTTTCTTTGAGTGCTCGCCATACCAAGCATTAATATGAATCGAGCTGGCCGTCGCGTGTGCGCCTAAAGCATGTATTCTCTCAAGTACCTCTTGCACCATTTCAGGATCAACAGGCTTACGGTTTTGGCCGATATCAATAGCGACCTCACACAAGCGGTAAGGTTGGTCCAAAGTTAGAGATAAGTCTGGGTAATTCAACAAGATCGTTTCGACTTGTTGTTTTAGCTTGGCTTGGTTCTGGCGCACTTGTTCTAGCGGCATTTCCGATGAAAGCTGTAATGCACCATCTTGCTTCTCTAGCAAGAAAGCGCCATTTTCTCCAAGCACGGCATCGACAGGCCAAAGTTGCGCAATATGATCGCACCAACCAGCACAGGCTCCTGTTACTGCGACCACTTTGATTCCGTTGTCTCTTAGTTTTTGCAACGCAATCAAGGTATTTGGAGGGAGTGAGCCTTGCCAAGTGAGCGTATCATCGACGTCGGTTAGTACCCAGTCGATGTGTTGCCAGTCATTACTTAGTTGGTGTTCCATCCTTAAACTCACTTATTTGATTTCTAATGTAATATAGAGTGAGCAGTTTGTCGTTAAACGCCTTTCACTCTGTACCGTTAATGAACGTTGCGGTATGTTTAGAAAACACAATGCTTGGCAAAGTCACCAGCTTCATTAGCCGTCCAGTCGCCTTTAGGTTTCTCTTTCATATCAGTACACCAAGCTTCGCTTCCGACTTCTGTACAAGCCATAATTTGAGTGGATAGAAATAGAAGTAGCGCGATTTTTCTCATAATAAATATCCTTTATTGTCTCTATTACTGCTTATAACTGTACCAAATACTATCCGTTATTGTTATAGCAACCAGTGACTTAAGATTGTTAAAAGTGATGGTGATTTTAGGGTGGGGAAAGAACGAGATGACTAGACCTTTTTATCGCTAAAATCAAAGTTACGGAAAGGTCATTTGAGGCCATAGATCGAAAAAGCCAGCAACATGTGCTGGCTTTGAAAACCTTAGTGCGCTTCTATTAGTTAATGCGCTTCTGTTGGTTCATGCACTTCTATTAGTTAGGTCGCTTCTAATTATAGAGTTATACCAATTTCATCTCTTGGATGATATCTGAAGCAATTTCTGGCTTCGTACTTGTTGGCTTCTCATGCAGGTCTGCTTTCAATTGTCCCTTACGGTTACTCAGGCCCGTTTCAAGTTTCTTGAGTGCTGAAGCGATTGCTGGGTACATAACGTCGCCAGTAGCTTTTGCCGATACACGTACGCCTTCGTAGTTGGTGAACACTTCAACCTGATGCTTGCTGTGCTCTTTTGTAATGATGATGTCGCAGCTAATCAGTGATGGGAAATGGTTAGATATCTTCTCGAATTTTCCTTCGATGTCTTTGCGTGACTCGTCGTTAATTGATACATGATGTGTTTGAACATTTATTTTCATAAATCATACCTTTCCAATGACTGTGTCACTTAAACGTAGCAAACATCGGATAGTTTAACCAACAGCGAAAGCATACATGTGTGATTGACTTCAGTGTTATCAAATAATCTATCCTTGCTCCCTTGAAAGTCCGATTAACTGAACGCATATTATGTTTCGTGTTTTAAAGACATGTTCAAAAATACTTCACTCTTGATGCATTGCTCTAACCTACCTTCCTTGCTTAGTTTTTATCACCCAAATAAAGCATCAATCCAAATATATATTCTAGTGATAAATCTACAAATCACCGCTGACTATTATGTGATGGACGGCACTCATCCTTTCATTCCACAAGGGCTAGTGAGCCGTCAAGTTAGATATAAAATAAGGCAACGCAGAGCTGCCTTTAAATTGAGAAACCTAGTTTCATCATAGGTGTGTATTAACTGAATTTGTAAGACGATGGTACTACGATTACACCTTGTTTTGAAATATGAAATCGCTCGGCATCGTCCATGCTATTAATGCCTATTTGAGTATCATCAGGCACCTTAACGTTCTTATCGATGATGCAGTTTTGAATGTGGCAGTTTTTTCCTATTTCAACATCTTCAAACAGAATACTATCAATCACAATCGCGGCATTACTGACTTTGACCTTAGGGAAGAAGATAGAGTTTTGCGCAGATCCGCCTTCAATTACAACCCCGTTCGCTATCATCGAGTTGATAAATATCCCTTGGTTCCCTTCTACAGAAGCGATGGTTCGCGCTGGTGGTAGCTGCGGTTCGTAGGTACGGATTGCCCAATCAGGTTGATATAAATCGATAGGGGAAATTGGTTTTAGCAAGTCCATATTGGCTTGGTAATAGGAGTCTAGGGTTCCAACATCTCTCCAATAGGCGTCTTGAGTGACTCGGCCTTCTGTATCTCCAAACTTATAGGCGTAAACACTGTTATTTCCAACTAACTTAGGAATGATGTCTTTACCGAAATCGTGGCTTGAATCCGGATCTTCAGCATCAGCCAGTAGTGCTTGTGTTAGCACCTCTTTATCAAAGACGTAAATACCCATTGAAGCCATGCTTCGAGTCGGCCTACCGGGTACACATGCTGGGTAACGTGGCTTTTCGGTAAAGTTATTGATCTCGAGAGATTCGTCTATCTCCATCACACCAAACTCTTTGGCTTCATCAATCGAAACTTCCATGCACGCCACGGTTAAGTCGGCCTCGTTCGTTTTGTGTTGCTTGAGCATTGGGGCGTAATCCATGCGATAGATATGATCGCCAGATAACACCACCACATGCTTGGCTTCACTGCGAGACAGCAAATACAAGTTTTGATAAATAGCATCGGCCGTGCCGCTATACCAGCTATCACCTGTTCGCATTTGTGGGGGAACATTGGTGATGTATTCGCCGAGCTCAGGGTTTAGTACCGACCAACCATCACGTAAGTGTTTTTGCAAAGAGTGAGACTTGTACTGAGTGAGCACCAGAATTTGGCGGAGCCCAGAATGCAGGCAGTTCGCGAGCGTGAAATCGATGATTCGATATTTGCCACCAAACGGTACCGCAGGTTTTGCGCGGTTATCGGTGAGGGGAGAAAGTCGAGAACCAACACCGCCGGCCAGAACGATTGTTAGAGTGTCTTGCATGGTGAGAACCTCAATGTATTTATGATTATGAACATACACTTGCAAGCACTAAGCCAAATGTAACTCATTGAATATTAATCAAGGTTTGAGTTAACGGTGTGGTGCTGCACCAAATTGATGCGTGTGAGATGTTGGCTTGCTCTGTTTTGGCGCAAACAGATCGAAGTAAAGCTAAGGTGTAGTGTTTAAAGGAGTGACGCACGGAAAATATGCATTACAAAACTGTCAATAAAATGAGGAAATAAAGTGATCGAGTCGATATAAATTTACACAAATAACCATAACCTTTCACAAATTGATTTCCATCAATAAAGTAGGGTTATTCTATGCTACCTTGCACGCAAAATAAGAAATGATTACTCATTCACCAATAAAGAATTAAGCCCTAAAAAGGAAATAATAATGAAAAAAACAGTATGTGGTATTGCGGTTATTGCGGCTCTTTTGTCAACGAATGTTCTTGCTCATAAAGAAGGTGATTTCATCATCCGTGCTGGTGCAGCAACAGTATCTCCAAATGACAGCAGTGGCGCTGTTCTTGACAATTCAGACCTAGAGTTTTCAGTTGATTCAGATACTCAGCTTGGTTTAACTTTCGGCTACATGTTTACTGATAACCTTAGTTTTGAAGTATTAGCAGCGAGTCCATTCTCACACAATATCTCCGTCAATGGTTTAGGTAAAGTTGCCGACACTAAACAGCTACCGCCAATGTTTATGGTTCAATACTACTTCGGTGAAGCGAACAGTGATTTTCGCCCTTACGTAGGTGCAGGTATCAACTACACTGTATTTTTTGATGAAAGTTTGAATAGTACGGGTAAAAGTGCAGGCTTGAGTGACCTATCTCTTGATGATTCTTGGGGCTTAGCGGCTAACATCGGCATTGATTACATGATCAATGAAGATTGGTTTCTAAACGCATCGGTTTGGTATGCAGATATTGGTACAACCGCTAAGTACAAGCAAACAGTCGGTGGAATTACCACACAATACTCCACAGATGTTGATATCGACCCATGGGCATTCATGATTGGCGGTGGTTACAACTTTTAATTAACCTTTGTTAGATGATTCAGAGCGCTCAAGCACCAGCCAGCTTGGGCGTTTTTTTTGCATCCTTGTTAATGAAATTCTTACTTCAACTTACTGTTGTTATGGATAAAAGACACCGATTGTCGTCACCTATTGTTAATAAAAGAGAAAGATAAGTGTCATAACAGCCCTCTATGATCTCGATTCAAATCATGGAGGATATATGAATCGTAAATTTAATAAGCTGACATTATTACTGCCTATCGCGGTAAGTTCTGCTCTAGTAGGGTGTTCTCAATCAACGTCAACATCACCAACGACTGCTACGCCATCTCCAGCGTCAGCTGATGCTTTTAGCTTTCAGTGCCAATCAACTCAGCAACCAAGCGCTTCCAATGCTGAGGTCACCGGAATCAGTCTAGTTGGCCGTTCAATTACCGACGCCCCGTTTGATACTTCAGCAGCCGAAATCGTCAGCTACGATTCATGTACCGACAAGCTTTATGTGGTGAACGCTCAAGCTCAGAAAGTTGATGTTTTATCAATGAACTCGGCTAGCGAACCAACATCTGAGGGCTATATTGATCTTCAATCAGCAGCTGCGGCTTCTGGCATTAATATCGGTGCTGCAAATAGTGTATCGACTCATCAAGGCTTAGTTGTGGTCGCAATTGAAAACGCCGACAAGCAACAAAACGGCATCATTGCACTTTATCGTTCAGACACGTTAGAGCTGATCACTACTTATACGGCTGGTGCATTACCGGACATGGTGAGCTTTTCTAAGGACGGTCGTTACATTGCATCTGCAAACGAAGGTGAGCCGAATGCGGATTACAGCATTGATCCTGAAGGCTCAGTGACACTGGTTGATTTAACCAACGGTCCTTTGCAAGCGAAAGTGACTCAAATTGATTTCAAGGCATTCAACCTAGGTCAGCCACGCCACGCAGAATTGACCGAAAAGGTTCGAATCTCAACTCCGAATGCAACCGTTGCCCAAGATCTAGAGCCGGAATACCTAACGTTTGCTGATAACGGAAAACTCTATGTAGCCCTGCAAGAGAACAATGCATTAGCAGCGATTGACGTGGTGAGTGCACAAGTGGATGCGATTCTGGGATTAGGTGGAAAGCCTTGGGATACTGCTCAGTTGGATGCGTCAAATAAAGACAAAAACATAGGTAACCTACAAAGCTACGCAATGTTAGAAGGTCTCTACATGCCAGATAGCATCACTAGCTACAGTGTTGAGGGCAACACCTACATCGTGACTGCGAACGAAGGTGATGGTCGTGAATATGGCATCAAGACCACGCAAAAAATGTGTGATGAGAAAGGTTTTGAGTGGGACGGTGACGATTATCAAGGCACCGAAAACTACACCACAGAAAAAGACTTTTGTATCGCTTATGTCGATGAAGTGCGTGGCAAGAAGCTAGACGTTGACGCGAGCCACCCATTGGCTGGGGCACTCAAAGACAATAAGCAACTTGCTCGTCTTAAAGTGATTAAGCCACAAGGAACACTTGCTGCTGACCAAAAGGTTCAAGCATTCGGTAGCCGTTCTTTCTCTATTTGGGATGAGTCTGGCGAGTTAGTGTTTGATAGCGGTGATGACTTTGCTCGAATCGTTCTTGATCAAGATCCTGCAAACTTCAACAGCACCAATGATAACAACCAAAGTGGTGACGATCGCAGTGATGATAAAGGCGTAGAACCTGAAGCTATCGAAGTGGCTGAGATCAACGGCAAGCACTATGCCTTTATTGGACTTGAGCGCCAAGGTGGCATCATGGTTTACGACGTAACGCAGCCTAAGAGTGCAAGTTTCATCAGCTATCTAAATAACCGCGATTTTACTCAGCCTGTGTGTACTAAAGTTGATGAAGACGGTGATTGCGACAACGATACTTACAACTCGAAAGCGGGTGACCTAGGCCCAGAGTCAATCAAGTATTTTACTCGCTCTGGTAACCACTTTATTGCGATTGGCAACGAAGTAAGTGGTAGCACATCAGTTTATCGCGTTGAGTTTTAACCTCGCTTATTGCTAGTAATTAAATTGAAGCAAAACAAAAGCGCCACTACTGGGTAAGTAGTGGCGCTTTTTAGTTTATTGATGGCTTGCTGAAACTAAAATAAACGATAGTAAGTTGTAGGGTTTAGTCGCCGAACAACAATCAGAG
The DNA here is from genome assembly GCF_027587105.1 of Vibrio sp. RW. Classification (NCBI taxonomy): domain Bacteria; kingdom Pseudomonadati; phylum Pseudomonadota; class Gammaproteobacteria; order Vibrionales; family Vibrionaceae; genus Vibrio; species Vibrio sp. RW. Next base: position 14,843 of record NZ_JAPPTM010000003.1, on the reverse strand, counting down.
AAGAGCAAACGTTTTGATGGAAAAATTTCATACCTTCATTTTGGGAAGGTTTAACATAGTAACGTCTCTTCAGCCATACTCGCTTACTGGTATCAAAAGTTCCTCTAGCGCTTATATAGAAAGCTTGCTTTTTCTGCTGCGTAATAAATATGTTTGTCAAACGACATCTATTCAATGACACACTTTTAAAGAAGTAGGTAAACGTCGATTTCAACTGTTTCCCCATCAGTTAAATGGGGGGAGATTAAGTTAATTCATCATAGGTAAGTTCACGATTGCAAAGAGTGCCGTGATATACGACAGACGTGTTGATAAAAATAGGCACCCTATAGATTTAGCGCTTACGGTTGTTGAATTAACAGTAATATATTCGGGCAACAAATGTACTCCGAAGTCATCTCACCATTTTGTAAATGACCTTTCTAATTTATAAAATAATCATTTGTCGGGCTAAGTGTTGCTGTTTCATATCTCAGTTTAATAACTAGATGATAAGTGTTTGTTGCTCAGGTGTTAATAAAGATTAATGTGGTCTGACCAAGTGGTGGTTAATTTTACACCTTTTTTGGGGAGCTTAAATTTATCGAAGTGCTGTAGCGTTGTTGAATTTAAGGTCTGAAACCGTTTAATAACTAAGGAAAGTTAAACTATGACAACTTACTGTACGCCGTTAGAACAGTTGAAAGCTAATGTTAAAAAGCACCCTGACAAAGTGTGGCTTCATCAACCTGTTGATCGTAAGTGGCATACTTATACATGGTGTGAGGCAGATATCGCGGCACGGAAAGTCGCAAAAGGTTTAGTTGACAATGGACTAGTCGAGGGGGACAAAGTCTCCATCATCGCTAAAAATTCGGCTGAGTGGTACATATGTGACTTAGCAATAATGATGGCTGGTCTGGTTAGTGTCCCGATTTACCCAACAGCAAGTTCAGACAACATAAAGTACGTGTTGGAACATAGTGGCGCTAAAGCGATGTTTATTGGCAAGCTTGATGATTCCAAAGAGCTCAGCAAAGCTTTACCTGATTCATTAATTACCATAGCAATGCCTAGTGCTAAAGTTGATTGCAAGCTTGATTGGCGTGCTTGGTTGCCGATGTTAACGCCACTTGAAAATATTAACATCCCCAGCCTTAACGATACGTTTTCGATTATCTACACCTCTGGTAGCACTGGTTTGGCAAAGGGAGTTGAACTTAGTTATTTAAACGTTGCGTCGTCAGCAACATCTGGCAGTGAGATATTTTTTCAAACGGGGGAAACTCGCGTTATGTCTTATCTGCCATTAGCTCATATCACTGAGCGTTGTGTGGTTGAACTTCCATCGATTTATAATCCAGCTGAAGTGTTTTTTACTGAATCAATTGATACCTTCATTGAAGATGTTAAATATGCTCGCCCAACTGCTTTCCTCTCAGTACCAAGACTATGGACTAAGTTCCAGTCTAAAATCTTGGCGAAGATGCCAAATAATCGTTTACAGCTACTACTAAAAATCCCGATTATTGGCCAAATTGTTGCGCGTAAAATACGTGAAAATCTAGGACTTCAAGACACGGTTTTATTTGGGTCTGGTAGTGCACCTATTTCCCCAGAAGTGCTTCTGTGGTTCCATAAGATCGGTATTAGGATCGGTGAAGGTTGGGGGATGACAGAAACGTCAGGCCTATCGTGTAGCAATGTCCCTTTTGATTTCGAGCACCTTGGAACAATTGGAACGCCTCAACCGTGTGTCGAAATGAAATTATCTGAAGAAGGTGAAGTTCTGATCAAAGGGGATGCTGTCTTCTCGGGATATTACGCAAATGAAGAAGCCACCAAAGCCGCTTTTGAAGAGGGTTGGTTTAAGACGGGTGATAAAGCCGAGCTTAATGCTAATGGCTCGTGGCGAATTATTGGACGAGTAAAAGAACAGTTTAAGACGAGTAAAGGAAAATACGTTTCACCTGTACCCATTGAAAGCAGCTTAGGCAGGAATCCAGATATTGAACAAGTGTGTGTTATGGGAATTGGTAGAAAACAACCGATTGCATTAATTGTTTTAGGCGAAGGCACACCTAGTACCGCTGCGCATGTACGAAAAGAACTTAAAGCTACTTTAAGGAAAGTAAACAGAGAATTAGAAGCTCATGAGCGGCTAGATCACCTGATTTTAGTTGAGCTGCCCTGGAGTATTGAAAATGGCTTGCTAACGCCTACATTAAAGCTCAAAAGAGATAAAATTGAAGAGCGTTATAAACACTTACTTAACTTGAATTTACCTTATGAGGTCATCATTGAAAGTAAATTAACAGAGAAAGATAAGTCTTCTAACACTGCTTACTCTAAACGAGTGTCTGCAAGCGCATAAATAATCTAAATTAGACGGAACTAACAATGTCACAGCTATTAAGAAGGACAGACAACTTATCTAAGTTGTCTGTGAATAAGCACAACTATGCATTTATTTTTTTACACGTTATCTAAAATAACTTACATTCCTCTCAACAATACATTTCCTGTTGAAAAAATTGCCTCGATTATTCGTACGAGCGGATGCAGTACTTTATTAGTCGATGAAGAAAGCATTGACTTACTAGAGTCTCTATTACCTTTGTGTGATAGGAAGCTGAAAATTATTCGTTCATCTAGATAGACATAGTCAGTTTTTCGATTAGTCCCAATTGGAAAGCCTTTTGGCCAAAACCGCTGCGTTATTTTGAATGATGAGCTGCTCCCTGCCGAGTTTGGTGAAGTGGGGCAACTTTATTTGACTGGCCCTCAGGTTGTAGACAGATAGTGATAAAACAAACCAAGTTTTTATAGAATGGTCACCATGGAATGATAGCGTTGTTCAACGGCTTTATAAGACCGGAGATTTGGCGAGCTATGACTCTAGTGGCGTCATGTACTTCCATGGACGTGTCGATCATCAAGTCAAGCTCAGAGGCTATCGCATAGAGATACAAGAAATTGAATCATTGATTCGTCGTTTTACTGCTTCAGATAGGATCGTAGTCGTTCCGTACCCTTATGGAGAAAAGGTGTGTACTGGTTTAACTTTGTGTCATAACGATTTTGGCTTTAGTGCAGAGGATCTAGTTGAACGTTGTCGTTCGTCGCTACCTACATATATGGTGCCCGATACCATCGTTTTTTTAGATAAGATTCCTACAAACAGTAGTGGAAAGTTAGATCGTAGAGCCATTATGGAGCTGTTGAAAGCCAATGAATAAAGTTTTTAACGCTACTCAATCATGTATTCTTTGTCAGATTAATCGTGATCAATCTGCTCATTTCCTCATTGCGAAGTCTAACAGTTTGAGAGCTGTACTTGACATACATCCGATAACGGAAGGTCACGTACTTATTCTCAGTAGAAGTCACGTTTCTCATCTTGAAGAGCTAAATGATGATGAATACAAGGAGTTGTTCTTGTTCGCTAAGAAGTTGGGGCTGAGAGCTATCGAGGCATTTGATGATGTCAATGATTATACATTGGTGGTAAACAATGGAACATATTCAGGACAGCATATTCCTCATGCTCATATTCACTTAATTCCACGACGGAAATGGGACAACATTAATTTTTACTGGCGATTACTTACAAGGTTTATTAACCCGACCGTTTCAAAGAGGCGCTTGCTAAAAGTGTCTCAAAAACTGAAAAGTCATTTTTGAAGTCGACGACTGTTTGTATCAAGCGAAACGCAATGGTAGAGACAGGGTAGAGAGCAGTTCTGATAGAGATACAAAAACGTGTTTTCAGCGAACAAGCAGCAAATAAAGAAGGGACCTGCAATCTATTTCTAGTTACAGGTCCCTTCTTTATTCAATGTCAATTATGACGTGATGTTTGTTATTGCGTAAAGCCTATGGCTGTTGCTTAGTTGGCGCTAGAGCAATTTCACGGATACAAACGTTCTGTGGTTGCTGGTAAGCGAATGATACCGCGCGAGCAATATCGTCAGCTGCCAGTACGCCGCCCATGTCTTCTTTCCAAGAATCGTAACCGTCTTTGATCTCTTGAGAGGTAGTGTGCGACAGAAGCTCAGTCTCTACAGCACCTGGTGCGATAGTGGTAACACGAACATTTGAAGCCGCAACTTCTTCACGAACGTTCACATCGAACATTGTCTTCCACTCTTGTGCGTCTTGAGTATCGATTGACCAAGAAGCATTGCGCCAGCGTTGTTGATAAGCGCATCTACAGGGTCAAATTTCTCTTCACCTTGTGCGAGTGTTGGTACAAGGCGCGAAGTCGGGCAACGGGATTATTCGCGTACCAACCATCTATTGCTTACAAGAACTGAACGACGGGCAACTGTTGCAAGTGTTTGAAGAATGGGTGGTGCCTAAGGTCGACTTTTCAGCGATCTACCATCGAGACCGCTATCAACCAAGCCGGATTCGAACCTTCATTGATTTTGTAAAAGGTCGCTTTGAGCAAATGCCAGTGAGCTAATTGTGTTTGCCGCAACTCATTAAGCCTAGATTTTAATATGTGTTGGGGCTTTATTGGCAACTAGCTAAGAGGTAGCCTCATCGGTCTGTATTCGCATAGAATAGAAGCGAGAAAGATAATAAGAATAATTAAAACGATAACAAGAGTAAGGTCGTCATTATGTTCAACATGGACTTTTCAAAAAAGCTGGTTATTGAAACCGAATCATTAGATTGGATTGCAAGCCCTGCCAAAGGGGTATGGCGCAAGCCGCTTGAAAGAGAAGATAAAGAATCAGGTCACACGACCAGCGTGGTGAAGTACGATCCTGAATCTTCGTTTTCTGAGCACCCACACCCACAAGGCGAAGAGATCTTCGTATTAGAGGGTATCTTTTCTGATGAAACCGGAGATTTCCCAGCGGGCACTTATATCCGTAATCCGCCGGGTAGTGCGCACTCCCCATCGAGTAAAGACGGCTGCACGATCTTGGTTAAGCTTAATCAGTTTGATGCGAGAGACTTAACTCAGATCCGTATTAATACGTTAGAAACTGAATGGCTTCCGGGCATTGGTGGCTTACAAGTCATGCCACTGCATGAGTTTGAGCACGAACATGTCGCGTTAGTGAAGTGGCCTGTCGGCGAGTGTTTTCAGCCACATCGTCACTTTGGTGGTGAAGAGATCTTTGTGTTGTCGGGCACTTTTAAAGATGAATATGGTGAGTATCCAAAACACACATGGATGCGCAGTCCGCATATGAGCGAGCATTTCCCTTATGTGGAAGAAGAAACCGTCATCCTAGTGAAAACAGGTCACCTGCCATTGGATTAAAGGAATGCTCAATATAAAGATGAGAAAGCCGCACTGTTTTGAACAAGCGGCTTTTTTTAGTTTTTATATATGAGTTGACTAGTAAGCGACACCAATACGCTGACGTGGGAACTTGCCAGCTTCGAGCTCATCAATCATCGCGATAGCGTAATCGCTCACTGAAATTTTGCTGTTGCCATCTTCGTCGGTGAGTAGTTGGTCGCCACCTGTACGGTAGGTCGATAGTTTCTCACCCGGGAATATTTCTGCTGCAGGGCTAACAAACGTCCAGTTTACTTCGCTGTTCGATTGCTTGAACACTTCAAGAGCTTCGCCTTGTGCTAGCGCTTCATTTTTGTAATCCGCAGGGAAGTCCGGAACGGTCACTAGCGGTACGTTTGGCGCCACTTCTAATGAGCCGGCACCGCCAACCCAAAGTAAGCGCTCGATACCGATGCTCGGTAATGTTGCCAGCAATTTAGTCGCAGTGTTTTTTACGATGTCGTGATTACCCAGAGCACGTCCGCCAATCGAAGTAATTACTGCATCAACGCCGGCTAGTGCGTTTGCTAGATTTGCAGTTTCGTCTTGTAAATCAAATGAACGAACTTCAATGTCATTGTTTTCTACGCGGCTTGCATCTCTTACAACTGCAACTACGTCGTGACCACGAGATTGAGCCTCTTGAGCGATGTGACTACCAATCCAACCTGATGCGCCTAATACTGCAATTTTCATAATGTCTCTCCAATTATCTAATTTATTGAGTCGTTTTCTCGACAGCCATTGCAGTCTAATAGCTCACTAGATTGCGATAAATATCGCAAAATGATGTAGATTGTATCTATATATTGATCTAATAAGATTCGATTAGCAGCTAAACAGTTCAAGGAGAGCGTGATGGATAGGTTGACGGCAATGCGTAGCTTTGTCGAAGTTGCGAATTGTGCCAGCTTCACTCAAGCAGCTGAGCATTTGGATATGAGTCGGTTGCAGGTTTCGCGTCATGTTCAAGAGATAGAAGGGTGGTTGAAGCAGAGGCTATTACATAGGACGACTCGAAAGGTGAGCTTAACGGCGGCAGGGGAAATCGCCTTACAGCGCTGCGAGAAAATCCTCCATGAAACCGCTGAGCTAGAAGTTACTTCACTCAATCAAACCGATGATCTTTCAGGAACCATTCGAATTGCTGCACCCATTGGTTTGACTCAATACATGCTGCTGGATGTGGTTGAACAGTTCACTGAGCGCCACCCTAATATCACGGTCGAATTGTTTGCTTCAGACCGTTTTACTCAGCTGGTGGATGAAAGGATAGATATTGCACTTCGCTATACGGACCAACCTGACGATAGTTTGATTGCACGAAAGCTAATGGTAATTGATTCAGTGGTGTGCGCCTCGCAAGCCTACTTGGACCAACATGGTGAACCTGAAACGGTCGAAGCGCTTCGACAACACAATTGCTTTCGTCATCTGAATGTCTCGAAGTGGGATTTCGTTAAGGATAATCAGCACTATTCGGTTGAGGTGTCTGGCACCATCAAGGCCAACGATGTTGGAGTGCTAACTCGTGCGGCACAGCACGGGAAAGGGGTAGTTCGTTTACCTTGTGACTTAGCCAACCCACTGATTGCGAATGGCAAACTGATACGCATATTGGGTGATTTTGTTTCACCCAGCAGCGTTCTTTGGGCGGTGTATCTATCTCGCAGCTATCAGCTTCCAATTGTTCGTCAGTTTATTGATTTTGCGGCAGAAGCTTGGGTTAGCGATATTAAGTCTGGGGATGCTTGAAACTTCATAGGCAATGATACATAGCGATAGAAATTTAAACGCCTATAAATACAAAAATCCGATATCAATGGTGATATCGGATTTGAACTCAATAATTCAGAGTTCCAGCACGCTCTCCTCTCACGAAGTCTTTACATGTAATGATGTACGGATAATCGAGTATTTATCACCTTTTCATTGATGTCTGGTAAAGGCTGATACAAGCTTCTCGTAATGTCAGATAATACTTGGTCGTAGACTTGCGACACGACGCTAGAGATATCACTGGTTAATTCGTACATGCTATCTGCCGGTTGGGTCGCTTCGTTACTTGACGCGATCTCTGTAAGTGCATGCATCGCTCGTGTACAAACTGGTGACCCACTACTAATCGGGCAGATAATCGATAATTGGTTGAGTTTTCTGTGTGTCTGAGAGGCGTAGAATTTGAATCTTAAATACTCCTCAGGCTTCTCCATATCTGGGATACACATTCTGAGCTTGGTCAGGATCTCCATGCAATCCAAGATCTGTTGCCAATTCATGTGGTACTCACGGCTCATGTCTTCTCGTTCAGATTGAATCAGCCAGATGATCATCACTTCATCCATCAAGAACATGCTATGGCGAATTGTTTTGCCATGAATCGATTGGTTACGCACCAAGCTACGGTTTTGCCAGTCGCTGTGCATGGCGATGAGTTTAAGGTGATAGATGCGATACATAGGGCGACTATCAAACGACACATGAGACTGAAGCAGCTCAGATACCTCAAGTATGTTGTCGTAAATCTCATTTACTTTACGAATCGAGTCGCTAGACAATTTATATGCTAGAGCGTAATGCGTTGCCGCGCGGTGTTTGCGTGATAACAACAATAACTCTCTAAGCAGAACTAAGGTTTCAAACCTGTGTGATAGCGCTGTTTGTCTCTTCCTTGAGAAATGAAACAGGGCTGCAAGTACTAATAGGGATAAACCCACTGAAATAACTACAAACATATTCAACTCCTAATATTTGTATACCTACTTAGTGGTAATGCAGACACCGTGCCAAAGTAAATAAGTGTTATATTTCATTGGGTTATGATTTTAGTCTGATTATGGATGATCAATCATGGTGCATGACTTCACCATTCGAGTGAATATTTCTCATATTTTGCAGGATTTTTTGAGAGGTTACGCTTTTCTAGTGATTAGGCTGGGAAGGTTTTGATAACTAGAGGCACTTTGGCGATCTATTTCTGGCTCGTTTCAAGCAGCAGAAATCAAAAAGGCCTCACCCCTTATATGCTTTAACTTCAAAAGCAGTAAGAGTGAGGCCTTTCAATGTTCATTTCGCAGTGTATTAGCTTAAATGCTAAGTGTTTAGCATTGAGGGCTAAACGTTATGCTAGCTTAAGATCGAACTCAGTGCGGTACATCACCATATCTTCAATGGTCAGTACTGGCATGTTGTGCAGTTTACCGAAAGCAACGATCTCTGGCGCTTTTGCCATTGTGCCGTCTGGGTTGGTTACTTCACATAGTACACCTGCTGATTGAAGACCTGCCATCTGCATCAGATCCACAGTGCCTTCTGTGTGGCCGCGGCGAGCAAGTACGCCACCTTTGCGTGCGCGCAGTGGGAATACGTGGCCAGGGCGAGCAAGGTCAGTAGGCTTAGCTGTTGGGTTTGCAGCTGTCTTGATCGTTGTTACACGGTCAGCGGCAGAAACACCGGTTGTTACGCCCACTTTTGCTTCGATAGTGACAGTAAACGCAGTTTGGTTTGCGCTGTTGTTATCTACAACCATAGGTGGAAGTTCAAGTTGGTTTGCTTGCTCGTCAGTTAGACACAGGCACACGATGCCGCTGCATTCACGGATCATAAGTGCCATTTGAGCATTGGTTAAGTGTTCTACTGAGTAGATGATGTCGCCTTCGTTCTCGCGATCTTCATCGTCAAGTAAAAGTACGCCACGACCTTCGCGTAGGGCTTGCAGTGCGTTTTCAACGCGAGTGATTGGTTCGCCAAATTCGGCAAGTAGTGATGACTGATTCATGGTTAAACTCCTAAAATATCACCAGAATCAGGGCTGTATGAGGGATCTCAACCGACGAGCATAACAAAGTCAACTCATTACAAGTAGACTTATACCAATCCAAATACGATTGGTATTAGCTCATTATGGTTTATCCAAAACGAAATACACTCGTCTGAGTTGGAGGCATCAACTCAACAAATAGATGCGCCTTTCCAACTTAAACGAGTGTGTTTTCATTCTCTCTCATCCGGACTATAACCGTCGGCTCTGGCATCTCACCAGATCTGCTGACCTCGACGAATCGAGCGCTCGCGGGCTTATCTTTAGATTTTGCTAAAGACATACCGCCGGTGGGGAATTTCGCCCCGCCCTGAGAATAAAAATTAATAATTTGTTTTGCTTTGACAGCAGACCAGATGTTAATCCTTTCAATAATGGATTTAAAGGACTGGCAGCAAAGTTTTTTAGATTAAGCCTTATGAACTTGATAAGTGCTTACTTAATCGACGGAATATGACATAACTCGGTTTAACGTAGCGTTGTTATGTTTCTAATTACTCTAATCCAATTGTGAATATGAATGGCTGTCTGGCGATTATCATTGACATAAAATTGATATTGGCGATGCTAAGCTGCGATAGCATCCGGCCACCTTATCCAAAAGATCTTAGCCATGACTTCTCTGTTTTCTAACAAATCCAAAGGCTTATTACTGCTAGTTCTAAGTTTGTATTCCCTAGTACCCTTTTTGATCTTTGGATCTGATTTCGACCTTGGAAGTGCGGTTTTGCCTTTCTATGGTGCCTTCATGACGTTCGTGACGTATTCAGCAGGTAATCAAGGATTCTTGGTAACGCTCGCTGTTTTGTCTTTAGTTTTGCTCATGATGAAATTTTCCAAAGCTAAGCTAGTCAGCCTTTATCTGCAGTTAGGCATTTTATTGGTGCTTAGCTTTGCAGCGAAGACTTTCTTAAAGCATTCAACAGAGAGCCCGCGTCCTTATTCTGAGTATTTGGTTACACAGGAAGTGGTTGAAATGCCAGAGCTGTTTTATGAGTTACCATCGGCAGAAAAAAACGCGGCAATAGAGTCTGTGCAAGATAGGGTCAGCGAGTGGCGAGCACGTCATTGGCTTGGCGAAACAGACTATTCTTTTCCGTCTGGACACATGATTTTCGTTGGTGTGTGTTTAGCGTTCTTTGGTGGTTTGTTCTTGGAAGCGAAGCGTTTTTACCTAGTGGGTGGTTTGCTGGTTTGGGCTGGTGGCGTTGCTTATAGTCGTGTTTGGCTTGGTATGCATCGTCCTGAAGACTTGGTTGCATCTATCGCTTTTGCGGGTTTAATCTACCTATTGGTGCCATTGGTACCAACGCAAAAAATAGAACCTCTATTGCCCAAGTTCCTTAGAACGGCCTAAGTTTTTAAGAGCGACTTAAGCTTTTAAGATCCGCTCAAATTTCTAGGATCTTCCTGAATTTTAAAGCGCTAACATAGTGTTAAATAACCGATTACAAGCAGGCGGTCTCTTTATTGATTGAGACCGAGTTCTGCTTGTTTCTTTTTGGTTAGGCCTAAAGAGACCATTCGGTGTGATTCTGTGAGGTAGTATCTCAGCTCCTCATCTCTTTCTGGTGTGCTTTCAAACAACTGAATCCATTTCATACCACGCGAAGCAAAGTAGGGCGCAGGTTTATAACCGGGCTCTTCTTTCAAAAAGTCGAAGTTTTGGTCGGACGTTTTGAAGATAAATGCAGGCTCGTCGTTCGGGCCCCAACCTCCAATCGCAAACACCTTACCTCCCACTTTCCAAACGTGAGAGTTATTCCACTGCATCACATAGCTGGTGGCAGCTTTTGATTCACAAAATGCATTGAACTCGTCGTATGTCATAGAGCGTCCTTTTAATCGTTCGGTATTGGATCTGTGTGTTTGTTTCTTTGTCGATGTTTCTGCTTCGAGCTAGCCAGCTAAGCCTTGCCAAATGGCAGTAAAGCCGCTGATAGAACATAGCAATAAAGAACCGATACGTATCTTCTCTTTAGGAATGCTTTGCGTGGTCATTAACGCCACTTTATAACCCAACCAAGCCGCAGGAAGCAACGGGATTGTGATGATCAAATGGTGCATCGTGAAGAAGCCAATTGGGATCTGTACCAGCAATGAAATGATAGAACTAAACACGAAAAATGCAGAAAGGTTACCACGAAGTTGATTGGCATCTTGGTGTTGAAGTAGCAACGCCATTGGTGGACCACCAATGCCTGAGCTAGTGCCAAAGAATCCAGAGAAGAATCCAGCAATGCCCATCTTGGCAGGGGTCGGCTCTAATCTAAACGGCAGTAAGCTGACAATTACCGCAAATACTACCAATAAGCCTAACCACAGAGACAGAACACTCGTTGAAACCATTACCAACAAAGCACCGCCAGCTATAGAGCCCGGAATACGACCAAGCAGTGCTATTTTTAATCCGCCAATAGAAATGTTTGCTCGGTGCTTAAACGCATTGAATATAGAAATGAACAGGCCGACGAGACAGATAGGCGCGGGTACATAGTCAGGCGAAACCAAAAACAACAACGGGGCAGCCACAATAGCTAAGCCAAAGCCGATTGCTGTTTGTACAAACGAGCCGACAAAAATGAGTGCCATCGCAATAAGGGCGGTCTGAGCTAGGTATTCCATAAGCCTGCGGATTAGTTTTAAAGAAGTGAGCGGATACTATAAAGTAAAATAGCAGGAATAGTCTTATTATTCAGTGAAGTTTATGTGTGAATTTATGCTTTGTTAGCGTTGATATAAACATGACTAATAAGTAGAGAAACTTGAAGGTCGTTTGTTAAACGATTGAACCTTGTAACTTAGAATGAATACATAGATTTTTCAATGTAACTTATTGCTTTATTTGAGTGTTTAACAATGATGTAAAAACTAATATACAAAGTAATCATTAAGTAACATTGGTCTCTAACTCGACTTATCTGTTAAATATCGTAAATTTGGACGCAAATCGTTTCAACATGACTGAAACGCGATGTTAAAAGATTCAGGGAGAGTCATCATATGGATAAAGATCACAACCTTCGCGAAAACTTACTGGCACTGATCTTAGGTAGTGCACTGGTTTCACTCGGCGTTATATTTTTCAACCAAGTCGGTTTGCTCACTGGAGGCACGGCTGGTCTAGCTATCTTCATTACCAAAGTAACAGACCTAAGTTTTGGTCAAGTGTTCTTCGCGCTTAACTTACCTTTTTATATTTTGTCGGTTGCTCGTATGGGCTGGCGTTTCACCATCAGTACCTTTATTGCCGTTTCGATTGTTTCGTTCGCGGTGGATTACTTGTACCACGTGATTCAGATTGCTGAGATTCATGCATTGTATGCAGCATTATTAGGAGGTGGTTTAATTGGTACCGGCATGTTGGTGATCTTTCGTCATAAGATGAGCTTAGGTGGTTTCAACATTCTGGCGTTATTCTTACAAGAACGTTTTGGGATTCGTGCGGGCAAAGTTCAGATGGCACTAGATTGCACGATTGTCGTACTCTCATTGTTTATCGTTGATGTGTCACTGGTACTACTATCTGTACTGGGGGCGATAGTCACTAACTTGATCCTGGCGATGAACCATAAACCAGGGCGCTATCAACCGGTGGTGAAAGCGGAAGCAGCGTAGCAGTTATCCAAAGCAAAGTGATTTTCAGATTATGAAATGTTGTCTTAGGTCAACGTACTTGAAAGTCGTGTTGGACTTTATTACAGCACCGCCAGAAGAGTATTGGGTTGAAGGGATGACAGTTGAAGCTCGTTTTTAGTGCGGATGTTAGCTGAACAAAGGAGTAAATGGAGCGATGATCGCTCCATTTTTATTTCAACGGCTATTGGGTTGAATCAGAAGTCTCTCACATCAAGCTCATTGTTGATCAACACAACACACTGAGAAGCAAACAGCATGTTTGGACCTAAGCTGATTTTCTCAGTCCCTAAACGCTTCAAGCTGTTATAGCTTTTCTTCGGCATAGGGATATGGTCAGTCAGAAGAAAACATGGGTTTTCAGCAATATTCGCATCACGGATAAAATCGCCTTTTTTATCCATCATGTACAGCTGGTGGTCTTCAGCTAGCTCTTTAACCAGCTTTTCAAAACTCATAGTACGAACTGTGATGCCCGGTTCAACCTGACGTGTCTGTTCTTTTGTCATACCTTGAGAAGCGTCAACTGCTCTTACTACCGCTGATAATAATGCAGACTCGTGGAAGCCACCAATGTTGGTGATCTCGTTTGAATTGAATGTAATCGTACGTGAAAAGTCTTTAGTACTTTCTAATACCAGGTGCACGGTGACATTCTCACGGTGAGATTGAGCAACGAAGATCGTGTTCATCAAAGTATGAGCCAGAATCTCAGTATGAGCATCTTGTCCAACGCCTTCTAAGATAAGTTTGCTCTCTGTAGGGGCTGCGCGAGCGCGTAATACAAATGAACGCATGGAATGTACCTTGTCAGTATGTGATAAAGCGAAACGGACTTTATCAATATGAATTGATGAATAACCAAAATTGTGGCGGTATGTAACTCTTTTCTATTAATGAAGTCAAATAGAGTTATGCATAGCGTCAACCAGAAGAACTCTGCGTATTAAATAGAGAATGACCACATTACAAGATGGTAAGGGTTGAAGCGACCCAATGTTTACGTAGATAGTATGCGCAAATTATTTAAGGAAGTAGTCGATGAAGTTACAGAAGATCAATAAAGAAGAATATAGAAAGAAGATGAACCTGCTGTTGGTTTCGTTGGTTGGATCACTCGCTGTGTTCGCCGTTGTATTCGGAACCATATTGATTGACGTATTCGGTTCAGGACAATCAATCGCTGGCGAATCGACAGGTAATTTTCACTTGAACGTATTAGGTGTGATCTTATCCGTCGCATTGAATGCATTTATCGCGAGCCGTGTAAAAGGGCACGATTACTTTAAAGAAGCACTTTATGTATGGAACCTTAAACAAATCCACAATCAAATCTATCGTAAGCTCAAGCGTATTCAACCCAAAGCTGAACAAGGCGACCGAGACGCGCTGACCATTCTTTACTTCTATTACACCACACAAAAACAGGTATACGACCTAGACAACAACACATTGACGATAAAAACGGTTCAGCAGTCGCTAGATAACATCGTAGAACTGAGTGATAAATGGAGTATTGAACTAGATATAGAGGCATTTTCGAAAGATCTAATCGCAAAGTTTTAAGTAATATGCCCATTATTGTATGAGATTTGAGCGATGAAAGTGGCTTTTGACGTAAAAGTAGCCACTTAAGCAAGTTTTTTAAATTTTTATCAAAAAAGGGGTTGCCATGTTTTCGATGATCTCTATAATGCCGCCTCACTGACACGGCAGACGCTACAAGGCTTCAGCAGTAATCAGTAAGACGGAAAGTTAGAAATAAATTAATTTTAAAAAGTGTTTGACACTTAAGATTAAATCGCTAGAATTCACGTCCGCTTTCAAGGGTTCCTATGTAAAAAGGAAGTTTCGATAAGCAAAGCTCTTTAACAATTTAAACCTATCAATCTGTGTGGGCACTCGTTGATGAATATCAAAACGTTATTACTTAGGTAATGACAGTTACTTCGGTAACAACATTGATTTCAATGAGCTGAGTGACCAATACAAAGTTAAGTTTACTTAATTTTGGCACAGTCAATTCATTATCATTCTGTTGGAATGATAATAGCTTTAAAATTACACTCTTTATTTTATAAAGAATAGTTTTGAAGTCAGTATTCA